>NZ_JAKMSF010000004.1:0-175704 GCF_025772505.1 Campylobacter sp. CNRCH_2016_3089 | reverse complement strand
TGGCCTAAAATATTACCTTTAAAATCTGTATAAATTTCCATCATATTGTTTGTTCTAAATTTATAGCCATTTATTTTTTTATCTACTTCTACAATAGCTGCATTTGGTTGTACTGCTTGTACTTTTGCAATAATTTCTTTTGGGATAAATCCTGTTGGAATGCTTTTGTATTTACCATCAACTTCTTTCCAGTCTCCATTGATGATAAAGTCAATTTCAGTCCCATCGACTAAATTTACTTCATAAGAATCTACATCTTGTTTTACATAACCTACATTTACACCTTTAAAATGAGTGTTTAAAAACTCTTGAGCTTTTTGAGGTAGAGCATTTGGACTTACAACCATATCTGCAAACATAGAACTTGCACAAACTAAACTAGCTAACATTAATTTTATTTTCATTTTTTCTCCTTTAAATAAAAGTAAAAAATGATATTAACTGCTTGTGAAATTTATGTGAATTTAATTTTTAAAACCAACTATTTTATTTTTATCAAATGAAGATTCTATTTCTTTTTCTATTGTATGTAAAAAATCACTCATTTTAAAAACACCATCCTTAGAAATAGCTGCTTTCAAAGCTGTATTTTTAACTACCATAGCAATTTGAGCTCCACTTAGCTCATACAAAGCAAGGTTTTTTAAATCAAAATTATCATCAAATTTAGCATTTTTAGGTAAAGCTTTTTGCCATATCATCAAGCGTTGTTCGTAATTTGGCTTTTTAAATTCTATTTTATATTCAAATCTTCTTGAAAAAGCCACATCTAAACTTTCTAAAAAATTAGTCGTAGCTATAATAACTCCACTAAAACGCTCAATTTGTTCTAGAAAAATATTTTGCATTTGATTGTGCATTTTATCAGCACCGCCACTACTTTCTACCCTAGTACTTAAAAATTGATCAGCTTCATTTAAAAGCAAAATAGGACTTTGTTTGCTTGTTTGACAAAGCTCTTTATAAGTATCAAAAATTTTTCTTACATTTTGCTCACTCTCGCCCACATATTTGCTTAAAATTTTAGAACAATCAAAACTCAAAATAGATTTTTTCATAGCTTTTGCCATACTTAGCGCACTCATAGTCTTACCCGTGCCAGCAGGACCATAGAAAATTATCTTAGCTTCTATGTTTTTATTTGTTTTTATACCCCATTTATTTAATCTTTCTAAAACCTTTTTATCTTGTTGTTTTAATATACTTTCCAATAGATCTTTAGTGCTTTGGGGCATAATAACATCATCTATATTAATATTTGGCTCAATTAGCTCAAAAATATCTTGTTCTTTAACTAAATTTTGAAGTTTAATTTTTTTATTCTTCTTTGGTTCTTTAAAATTAATAATTCTTTGTAAAATATCATCACTTAAATAAAAAATCTTAGTTATATCACCCAAAGAATTAACAAATTCATCATATTCTAAAAGATTTGAACTAAGTAGCTTAGAATCTTCTTCTAGTAAGACTTTGTTTTCTTGTTTTTGAATATCATCTTCGCTAATTAAATGAAGTAAAAAATTAAAATCTCTGCTATAAGAATTTTCAGTATTTAGCAAATACTCTTCTTTTAATAAACTAATAAATATCAAACATTCTTTATCGTTTAAAGCATACTCTTTAAAAATATCTGCCAAAACATTAGAAATTTTACTCTTTTTTAAACGCTCTTTAATATATGCTTCAAATATAGCTATATCTTTTTTAATATTCTTACTTTGAGAGCTTTTAGCAAAAAAACGCAATCTTTGATATAGCTCGATTTTAAAAAATTCATCTTTTAAATATGCAATATGATCTTCATAAATTTGATCTTGCATAAAATCTTGTATAGTTTTATTTTCTAAAATTTGTAAAAAAACCTCACTTAAACTTAACTCGCATTGTAACAAATTTAAAAATAAACTTGAGTTTTTACTCGATTTAAAATCAGAAAAAATTTGAATAATAAAACCTTTTTCTATAAGATTTTTAAGATCTTTTAAATGATCTAAATACTCATATTCATCATTTTTAAAAACTTCACTAAGAAGATTATAGGCATTAATGCTTACATTTGCTTGTAAATAATTTTTACACAAATGCTTTAAAATTAAAATTTCATCTTCACTGCATTGTAAGTTTTTATAAATATTGCTTTTAAAAGTATCATTAAGAAAAAGTTTTAAATCTTTCATATTTTCCTTTATATTGATTTTATGCTAAATTTAATTTTAGATTTTTTGTCACTAAAACTCATATTTTTATCACAAACCTCATAAAAAATATCATAATTTTTGCTTATAATATTTTGAGTAAAACCACAAGAGGTAATTTGCTTATTTTTCCCATAAAAAATAGGTTTTTTGTAAATTAAATCTTGCAAAAAATCATCATAATATTCATAATTAAAAAATCTTTTATTAAAAAAAGTTTTTGCATAACATACACCATTAATGCAAATTTTATCCATGATTTTTAACTCAAGTAAAGCCTTAGAGGCACTATAAAGTTCTAAACTTGTAAAATTTTTTCCCTCATATAAAAAGCCATAATCAGCAAATCTAAATTGAGGGGTTTTTAAAACAATATAAGCACTTTGTGATTGTGTTTTACTTTTTAAAGCACAAGAGCTTAAAAAAACACACACAAAACACAAAAAAATTATTTGAAGTAACTTTATCATTTAAGGTTTTTAAAACTAAGATTAAGTTCTAAATTGAGTTCTTTTACTATTTTCATCACGCTTTGTAAATCATCAATTTGCTTACCAACTACGCGAATTTCATTGCCTCTAATACTTGAAGTTACCTTTAGCTTACTATCTTTTATAGCTTTATTAATCTTCTTAGCACTATCAGCATCAATGGCATCATTAACTTTTAAATTCAATCTAAAATTTGCTCCACTCTCCCTGTTTAACTCTTTAATACCATTAGGATTAATCCCTCTTTTGATAAGTTTTGAAATGACAATATCTTTTAGCACTTCAATTTTTGCTTCACTTGAACAAGTAAGCTTATAAATACTTTCTTTTTCATTTAGCTCTATTTCACTTTTAATGCCTTTTAAATCATATCTGCTATCAAGCTCTTTTTTAGCTTGCTCTAAAGCATTTTTTAGCTCTTGTTTGTCAATTTCCCCACTAATGTCAAAACTATGTTCATTTGCCATTTTCTATAAACTCCTTAAGATTATTAAATACGATTTGGACTAAATTTTGTATGGATTCTTCACTAGCCCATGCAACATGTGGAGTGATAATTAAATTTTCTTTATTTTTTATATTAAGCAAAGGATGATTTTCAACCATAGGTTCTACTTCAAGCACATCAAGCCCTACTCTAATATTTTTTTCATCCATAATTTGAGCTAAATCTACTTCATTAATAATCCCACCACGACCTACATTAATTAAAATGGCCTCATCTTTTAAAAGCATTAATTCTTTCTTGCTTAATAAATTTTTTGTTTTTTCATTTAAAGGTGCATGGATACTTATCACATCAGAAGTTTTTAAAAGCTCTTCAAGGCTTACTTTCTCATATGTATCATCATTATTAACCCCTGAGGTAGAATAATAACAAACATTTGCTCCAAATATTTGCGAAGCCTTAGCTACCTCTTTACCTATAACTCCAAGCCCTATAATACCATGTTTTTTTCCTGTTAGAGTATGTAAAGTTCTACTAAAATCAGTGAATATTGGGCTTTTTACCCAAAGCCCTTGTTTGGTCCATCCATCATAATATGGGATTTGATTTAAAAAAGCAAAAAGCAAAGCAAATGTATGACTTAAAACACTTTTGGTAGAATACCCGGCTGCATTTTTTACTATTATACCTTTAGAATTTGCATAAGCTACATCTATATTATTTACCCCTGTGCCAAGCTGCAAAATGAGCTTTAAATTGGTGTTATCTATAACTTCTTGATCAATGATGACTTTATTTATCATCACAACTTGCGCATCAGATATTCTTGAGATAACCTCATCTTTAGATGTAAGTTCATAACTTATAAATTCCCCAATACTTTCAAAAGCTGTTAAATCAGTTCCACCTAAAGTAGCAGCATCTAAACATACTATTTTCATTTTTTATCCTTTAACAATGTGCCCTACAAATTTAGAATAATTATCAAGCACCAAACCACCTTTTCTAAAACCTAAACCACAACCCTCATAAGCAAAGAAAACTCCTGCTTGATAATAATCATTTTCATTTTGATTAAACTCAGCAAATTCTTGATACACAAAACGATTGTTTTGATAATCTCCACTTATTTCAAAACTTATATCTCCATTAGCTTCTATAATAGAAACATTTGCTCCTTCTCTACCAAAAACAGGCTTTTTAACACATTTTTTACCCACTAAAGGTTCATCACTTGTTTCAAGCAATAAAGGATGATTTGGATAAAGCTCCCATAAAATTTTCATTATACCCTTGCTTTGAAAAAGTAAAGTATAAGCAGGATTTAAAATAATTGCTTTTTGATTTTGCATAATTTGAGTTAAGAGCATAGCAAGTTCACCCTCTTCTATAGCTATACTTTCCCAAGGAATGAGTTTGAAAAAATACTCAAAATTTACGTCATTTTTAAAAATTCCTTCGGGTGAAAATTCTACCTCATCAATATAAGAAAATTCACTCTCAAAACCAGCTTCACTAGCAATGTGTGCTAAAAGTTTTGTTGTAATCATATCCTCATCACTACCTGCAATTGAAGAAAACAATATTTTCCAACCTTCATAATATTTTTCAAATTCACTTACATCTTCTTCTAAGGTTATAAGTCTTTTAAAATTATCTCTTAAAGCTTCATATATATTATTAAATTGCGAGCTTTCATCTAGGTTGTTTTGCTTTAAAATAGCCCATTGCAAAATAGCACTTTCAAATAAAGATGTTGGAGTATCAGCATTAAATTCTATTAGTTTTATAGGCTTACCATCAAGCCCACCTGCTAAGTCAAACCTACCATATAAATGCCAATGTACATCATTTTCCCAACTCATCTTAATCGCATCAACCAAATTAAAAGGAATTCCAAGCTCGTCAAAACGATCATTATCAATCACTTCTTGTGCAGCAGCTACAAACATATCATAAAGCTCATTAACTGCTTCGTAGTATGCATTTGCTTCATCTTCCCTTACACAAACTAAATTAGAATCTAAATAATCACTTCCATCATTATCCGTATGCCATGAAAAACCTATTTGCTCTAAATAAGATTTTTCTAAAGGATTTACTTTTAAAAAATTCATTTTTTCACCTTTTAAGAGCCAAAAGAATTTGTAGAACTTGAAGTAGCTTTAGAGCCACCACCAAAAAAGCCTGATTTTTTTGCATTTGATCCTGAAGTAGCACTTGTACTTGCTTTATTAAAGCTATTTACACTTCTTTGATAAGCACTTTGATTTGAAAATGCTCCTCTTTGTTGATTTGCAAAATTTTGATTGTTAAAAAGCTTTGAACCTATCCAACTTCCCAAAATAGCTCCAGCTGCACTCGCAAGCAATGTCTCACCTAAAGAAAGCCCACCGCTACTCATTTGAGCATTGTTTGGATTTGTTAAATTTGAAGTACCATTGTCTATTTTAGCGGCTTCTTCTTGGATTAATTTATCCATTTCTTCTTTGCTTAAAACCCTTTCAGTTCCATCAAGTTGTTTTAAGACCACCCTAGTTTCATCACTTGGAAATTGATCTTTGATTTTGTATTGATTTGGAGCGGTTTCTTCAATAATAACAAAGGCCCCTTGAGTATTTGCCGCTTGACTTAAAGCGTTATTGCTAGAATCATTTGTATTATTACTACATGCACTTAAAGCACCTGCACTAATTGCAGCAATACCACTTATCATACTAAGTTTGAGTATAGTTTTAATGTGTTTCATAATCTTTCCTATAAAAATTTATAAATTTAACTTAATAAGATTTTAACAAAAAAAGTATTAATAAAAATTAATTGTTTTAGTTTATCATAGTCATTAAATTGCTACTTAAAATAAACACAGCAAAAGCAAAAAATATAAAAGCACTTAGATAATCAATAAGTTTTAAATTCTTTTGATAAATTCTTACCATAAATGGTTTAGAAAATAATAAAGAAATCAAAGAAAAATAAATTACAGTTTCTAAAATCAAAACAAATATCAAGACTATCAGCATCCATCGCATTTGTGTAAAATCAAAACTTGCAAAAACACTGGCGAAATAAAAAATTGCTTTAGGATTAGATAAATTTGTAATCATTCCACTTAAAAATGCAGATATATAAGTTTTTTGAACTTTAATTTTATCATTTTTTGTATTCTTGTAAATCTTAAAAGATAAATACAAAAGATAAAATGCTCCAAAACTTGATAGTATAATTTGTAAAAATGGGAATGTATGAAAAACGACATTTAATCCGAGTATAGAAAGTATAATCCATATACTAACAGCTAAACTTACTCCCAAGCTTGCCTTTAAAGCACTTTTAACCCCTTCTCTTAATGCATATGAACTTACTAAGAAAAAATCAGGTCCTGGTAAAATAAGTCCGAAAAAATGAATGATTATAATCCAAAAAAACATAAATATTTTAACGAAGAAAGCCGATTTCTCGGCTTTTTGGTATTAGAGTCTTGACTCGTAGCGTCTAAGCATATAAAGTCTTTTAAGCATTTTTTTGCGTGCTGAAATTTTTTGTTTTTTGCGAATTTCAGTCATAGGCTCAAAAAATCTTCTAGCGCGAACTTCAGTAACAACTAGATTTCTATCTACTTGTTTTTTGAATTTTCTATACGCTTCGTCAAAAGACTCATTAGGATGTACCTTGATTCCTGGCACGACCCTCACCACCTTTCTTTAAATAAATTTTAAAACAAAGATTATATCATAATTTTCTTGAAAATAAAACTTATTTTTGTAATAATTATATAAATAAAAATTAAATATAAATTATTAATTAAGACAAAGTTTGATTTAATTTTTCTAATACTACAATATAAAGAAATATTTCTAAGGAAAATAAAATGAATGCTCACATCACAAACTATACTAAAAAAAGATATATAGCTTATATCATTTCTATGATTATTTTTATAGCACTACCTTTTATAAAAATAAATGGAAATCATTTCTTTTTATTAAGCTTTGATCATAAAAAACTTAATTTATTTTTTATCGCTTTTGATACTCAAGAGCTGTATTTAATGCCTTTTGTTATCATGGGTATGTTTTTAACTATACTTTTTGTTACTACTTTAGCAGGAAGAATTTGGTGTGCTTGGAGCTGTCCTCAAACTATTGCTAGAGTTATTTATAGAGATCTTTTACAAACAAAAATCTTTAAAATTCATAAAAGCACTGCAAACAAACAAAAACAAGCTGAGGGATTTTTCGTCAAAAAAGCTTTAAGTATTGTGATTTTTTATCTTTTTTCATTGTTAATGATGAGTGCATTTTTATGGTATTTTGTACCACCTGAAGATTTTTTTACATACATTCAAAATCCTGCTGATCATTTATTACTTTTAGGGATTTTGTTTTGTGCTTCTTTGGCTTTTACTTTTGATATAGTATATTTGGGTGAAAAATTTTGTGTTTATGTATGTCCTTATGCAAGAATTCAATCTGTAATGTTTGATAATAACACCGTTCAAGTAATATATGATGATAAAAGAGGAGGTATGATTTATGATGGACATACCAAACTTTATCAAAAGCCACCACAAGGTGAATGTATAGGATGTGAAGCCTGTGTAAAAATTTGTCCTACACATATAGATATACGCCAAGGAATGCAACTTGAGTGTATTAATTGTCTTGAATGTGCCGATGCTTGTTCAAAAGTTCAAGCCAAATTTAATCGTCCTAGCTTAATTAATTGGACTAGTGCAAAAGCTATTGAAACAAGGGAAAAAGTAAAATATTTTAGATTTAGAACTATTGGATATTTAGTTGTTTTGTGTGGTGTTTTTGTGGCTTTAGTTTTAATGGGAAGTAAAAAAGAAAATATGCTTTTAAATATCAACCGCTCTAGCGAGCTTTATCAAATCAGAAAAACCCATGATGGAGAATTAATTATTAGTAATGCTTATGTATTTTTATTTCAAAACACCGATAATAAAACTCATGAGTATTATTTTGATGTGAAATTACAAGGCATTGAAGATGGCTTAGAAATCATTAGACCTAAAAAATCTTTTAAACTAAAAGCTGGCGAAAAAGATAAACATATAGTTGTTTTAAAAGCTACTAAAAAACTAGCCGATAATGATAGAAAAGACACTGTAATACCATTAACCATCAAAGCCTATGCACTTGATGATAAAAATATTGTCATATTACGCGAGAGTAATTTTGTATATCCTAAAAATTCTATCATAGAGCATAAAAAATACTAAAATGAAAAAAAGAATTTCTTCAAAATCTCAAGCAAGGCTTGAAAAAATCAAACAAATCGCTGCGGAGTCATTTTTAAAAAATGGCTACGAAGCAACTAATCTTAAAGATATTATCAAACAAGCTGGTGGATCTTTTTCTTGCGTATATGAGCATTTTAAAAGTAAAGAAGGTTTATTTGAAGCGGTTTTAAATGATTTTGCAGAAAATCATTTTTTAGCTATTTTGAAAAAAAATATGCGACTTTCACCTGATGCTAATTTAGAAGAATTCTTATATCAATTTGCAAAAGCTTATTTAGGGATTTTTAACGACACCAAAACTATAGCTATAGTAAGACTTTTGTATTCTGAAATTTATAATGAAAAATTTGATTTTGGAAAATGGTTTAAAGGAAGCAATAGAAAAGAAGTAGAATATGTTCTTCGAAAAAGATTTGAAGAAGAAAATGAAATTTTAGCTCAAAATGCTGAATTTTTAAGTTATACTTTTTGCGCTATGCTTAGAGGGACATTTTTTATACAAAGCACTTTTGAAAATAAAGTTTCAATGAATAAAAAAGAACAACAAAGCCACGCAAAAAAAATCGTAAAGCTTTTTACTCAAGGTCTTGTTAATTTTAATTAACTAAAGATTGATAAAATAGTATTTATTAATTTTGTAATATAAATTACTTTTTATTTAGCTAAATAAATAACTTAAGGAAACAAATGAAAACAAAACTTTTAACTCTAGCTTGCGCTTCTCTTATCTTTATAGCATGTTCAGATGATAAGAATGCACAAGTTAAACAACTCCCTCCTCAACCTGTTAGTATTATGACTATGCAAAGTGCTAATTTACCTTTAGAATTTACTTATCCTGTGAGATTAAGTACTGAATTAGATGTAGTAGTCAAACCTAAAGTAAGCGGTGAAATCAAAGCAAAATACTTCAAAAGTGGTCAAGCTGTAAAAAAAGGCGATAAGCTTTTTCTTATAGAACCTGACAAATACCAAGCAAGTGTAAATATGGCTTATGGAGAAGCTTTGGTAGCAAGAGCTAATTTTGATGATGCTGAAAAAAATTTTAAAAGAGATAGTATTTTAATAGAAAAAAATGCTATTTCGCAAAAAGAATTTGATGCAAGTTTAGCTAAATTTAACTCCACAAAAGCTAATCTAGAAAGCGCTAGAGCAAAACTTGCTAATGCAAGATTAGACTTAAAATACACCATAGTAAGTGCTCCTTTTGATGGAATTTTAGGTGATGCATTAATGGATGTGGGTGATTATGTAAATGCTTCATCTACTGAACTTGTACGCATTACAAACATTAACCCAATTTTTGCAGATTTTTATATTTCTGATGTAGATAAAATCAATATGAATAAAAATATTCAAAGCGGCAATTGGAAATTAGAAAATATCCAAGTACAAGCTAATGTTGGTGGAGAACTTTTCAATGGAAAATTATATTTCGTAGATAGCGTTATAGATACTCATAGTGGTGGAGTAAAAGCAAAGGCTATTTTTGATAACAACAATTCAAACTTAATGCCTGGCTCTTTTGCAAATGTTCATGTTGGTGGTTTTGTTCAAAAAGATGGTTTTGAAATTCCTCAAGTTGCGCTTTTGCAAGATGATAGTGCTACTTATGTTTATACCCTTGTAGATGGAAAAGTAGTTAAAACTATTGTTAATGTTATTTATCAAACTTCTGATAAAGCAATTATTGATAAGGGCTTAAAAAATGGGGATAAAGTGATTTTAAATAACTTCAAAAAAATCCGTCCTGGTGCAAGTGTTAGCGTAATGGAGAATAAATAATGTTTTCTAAATTCTTTATAGAAAGACCTGTATTTGCTTCTGTTGTAGCTATTATCATTTCTTTAGCAGGTATTATAGGACTTTATTCTTTACCCGTGGAGCAATATCCTTCCTTAACTCCACCCGTTGTTAAGGTAAGTGCAACTTACTCAGGAGCTGATGCTCAAACGGTGGCTCAAACGGTGGCTATTCCTCTTGAAGATGCAATCAATGGGGTTGAAAATATGATTTATATGGATTCAACTTCAAGCTCTTCAGGAGATATGAGCTTAAGTGTATATTTTAATATAGGTACAGATCCTGACCAAGCAACAGTTGATGTTAATAATAGAATTTCAGCTGCTATGGCAAAACTACCTGAAGATGTTAAAAAAACTGGTGTTAGTGTAAGAAAAACTGGTTCAAGTATATTAGAAGTTGCTACTTTATATTCTCCTGATGGCTCTATGGATTCACTCGAAGTGTATAATTATGCTGCATTAAATATTTTAGATGATCTTGCTAGGGTTCCTGGTGTGGGTAATGCCGTAGCTATTGGTGCAAGAAATTATTCTATGAGAATTTGGCTTAATCCTGATTTATTAAACAAATATCAAGTTACTGCAACTGATGTTATTGCTGCAGTTAGCGAGCAAAATGCTCAATATGCTACTGGTAAGATAGGTCAAGAACCTGTGGTGGAAAGATCTCCTTATGTGTATTCAGTAACTATGCAAGGAAGATTAAAAAATACTAAAGAATTTGAAGATATTATCATAAGAGCAAATAGTGATGGCTCTTTTTTAAGACTTAAAGATGTAGCCGAAGTTTCTTTAGGATCAAGAGAATATACTTTTAAAGGTAGATTAAACGGAAATGACGCTACTCCTATTTTGATTTTCTTACAAACCGGAGCAAATGCTGTAAATACAGCAGAATTAGTGCAGAAAAAATTTGAAGAACTTTCTAAAAATTTCCCTGAAGGATTAACTTATAAAGTGCCTTATGATACAACTATATTTATTAAAGCTTCCATTAAAGAAGTGGTAAAAACTTTCTTTGAAGCATTAATTTTAGTTGTAATTGTAATGTATTTGTTCTTAAAAAATTTCCGCTCAACTATTATACCAATGATTGCTGTTCCTGTTTCTATTTTGGGAACTTTTGCAGGATTATATGTCTTAGGTTTTAGTATCAATCTACTTACGCTTTTTGCCTTAGTATTGGCTATTGGTATTGTTGTTGATGATGCAATTATAGTAGTTGAAAATATCGATAGAATTATGCATGAAGATCCAAATATAAGCATAAAAGAAGCAGCTATTAAAGCTATGGATGAAGTTGCTGCACCTGTTGTTTCTATAGTTCTTGTACTTTGTGCGGTTTTCATACCCGTTTCATTTATATCAGGTTTTGTGGGAGAAATCCAAAAACAATTTGCCATAACCTTAGCAATATCTGTTACTATATCAGGCTTTGTAGCTTTAACACTAACTCCTTCTTTATGTGCAATTTTTTTAAGAAGAAATGAAGGTGAACCTTTTTACTTTGTGAAAAAATTTAATGATATTTTTGATTGGTCTACCGAAGTTTTTGGTGCTGGTGTGGCTTATATACTTAAAAGAACAGTGCGTTTTATGTTAATTTTTGTAATCTTTTTGGGTGGTTTATATGGACTTTTCAAACTTGTTCCAAATTCACTTGTTCCAAATGAAGATCAAGGAAACTTTTTAACTATTGTCAATCTACCCGCAGCATCTTCGCTTAATAGAACTACTCAATCAATGGATGCTATGGCAGAAGAAATCCGCAAAAATGAGAATGTAACTAATGTGGTAGGACTTATAGGCTATGATCTTTTTACAGGTTCTTTAAAAGAAAATTCTGGCGCAATGTTTGTTAATTTGAAAAATTGGGATGATAGAGATATTAGTAGTTTTGATTTAGTTGGATCTTATAACAAACAATACTTCTTAAATCCAAATTTTCAAACTTTCTTTGTTAATCCACCACCAATCCAAGGTTTAAGCTTAACTGGTGGTTTTGAGATGTATGCACAAAATCGTAGCGGAAAAAGTTATGATCAAATTCAAGTTGATGTAAATAAATTAGTTGAAGCAGCAAACAAGCGTCCCGAACTTCACAATGTAAGAACAACGCTTGATACTAATTTTCCGCAATTAAAACTAGAAATTGATCGCGATAAAGTAAAACTTTATGGTTTAAATTTAGCTGATGTATTTAGCACTCTAAATGCCACCATAGGAACTTATTATGTAAATGATTTTTCTATGCTTGGAAAAAATTATCGTGTAAATATAAGCGCAATTGGAGATTTTAGAAATACTCAAAATGCTTTAAAAAACATCTTTGTTAGATCAAAAGATGGTTCTATGATAGCTCTAGATAGCGTTTTAACATTACAAAGAAGTGTTGGTCCTGATGATGTAAAACGCTTTAATATGTTTCCATCGGCTTTAGTGCAAGGTGATCCTGCTCCTGGCTATACTTCAGGACAAGCCATTGATGCAATTGCACAAGTGGCAAAAGAAACTTTAGGAGAGGATTATTCTATTGCTTGGTCAGGTTCAGCTTATCAAGAAGTTACAAGTAGCGGTGCTGGACAAATAGCATTTATGCTAGGACTATTATTTGTATTTTTAATTCTAGCAGCACAATATGAAAGATGGCTCATGCCTTTAGCAGTAATTACGGCTGTGCCTTTTGCAGTATTTGGTTCTTTGCTTTTTGTATGGCTTAGAGGATTAGAAAATGATATATATTTTCAAACGGGACTTTTACTTTTAATAGGCCTTTCTGCTAAAAATGCCATTTTAATTGTTGAATTTGCTATGGAAGAGCATCTTAAAAAAGGAAAGAGTATTTTTGAAGCTTCTATTAGTGCAGCAAAATTGAGATTTAGACCTATTGTAATGACTTCATTGGCATTTATTTGTGGTATTTTACCGCTTTTCTTTGCATATGGAGCAGGAAGTGCAAGCCGCCATGCGATAGGTACAGGTATTATAGGTGGTATGATAGCAGCTTCTACTATAGCCATTTTCTTTGTACCTTTATTTTTCTATTTACTAGAAAGTTTTAATAAATGGCTTGATAAAAAAAGAGGTAAAATCAATGCGTAAGTTAATAATTTTTGCAAGTTGTTTTTTAATAACAGCTTGCAGTTTAAAACCAAATTTAGAAATTAAAGATGTAAATTACACTAAAAGCTTAGATCAAAACATTAGCATTAACAAACAATGGTGGAAAGCTTTTGATGATAATTATTTAAACACCTTAGTCGATCAAGCTTTAAAAAAAAATAACGACTTGCAAATTGCATATATGAATTTACAAAAAGCTTATGAGGCTTTAGGTATAGCAAGAAGCGATCTACTTCCTAAACTAGATGGAAGTGCTAGCGGAGCAAGAGCAAAAACTAGCATCAATGCTCCAAGCAACAAAAGTAATGAATTTGTCTATGGCAATGATTTTAATATGGGTTTAAATTTAAGTTATGAAGTAGATTTATGGGGTAAATACAGAGATACTTATAATGCTTCAAAAGCAAAATTACAAGCTAGTGAGTTTGACTATGAAAGTGCAAGATTAAGCTTAATTTCTAATGTAGTAAAAACTTATTTTAATCTAGCAAGCTTAAGTGAGCAAGTAAAAATTTTAGAAGAAACAACCCAAAGTTATCAAAAAACTTATGAGTTAAAATTAGAGCATTTTAAACTTGGAGTAATTAGTGAGTATGAGCTTAACAAATTTAAAGCTGAACTTGAAAATTCAAGAGTTTTACTCACAAATGCTAAAATTCAAAAAGAAGCTAATACCAAAGCTTTAAAAATCTTAACTTCAAATGATATTGATGATATACTTTATAATAGCATAGAGTATAAAAAAATAGGACAATACGAGCTTAGCATACCTGAAGGTATTGGTAGTGAAATTTTACTTCAAAGACCTGATATACAAGCTAGTTTAAAAATTTTAGAAGAAAAAAACTATCTTGTTGGAGTAGCCAGAACTGCATTTTTACCAAACCTTTCTTTAACAGGACTTTTGGGTTTTCAAAGTAATGATTTAGATCTTTTAGTTAAACATGGAAGTAATACTTGGAATGTAGCTGGAAATTTTGCAATGCCGATTTTTCATTGGGGTGAGATTATGAATAATGTTAATATCGCAAAACTTACCAAAGATGAAGCTTTTTTACAATATGAAAATACCTTAAAAACAGCCTTTGGGGAAATAAGACTTGCTTTATTTAACCGCCAAAGCTATTATGAAAATGAGCAAAATTATAAAAATTTATTTCTAGCTCAAAGTAAAATTTATGAAATTTCTACCTTAAGATATGAAAATGGCGTGATTAATTTAGCTGATTTTTTACAAGATCAAAGAAATTACCTAAATGCTAAACTTTCTTACACTAACTCATCTTATGAGCTTGCAAATTCCATTGTAGATGTTATGAAAGCCTTTGGTGGTGGATTTAACGCTAAAGAAGAATCAAAAGAAAATATCAAAGCTATGGAAGAAAACTTAAAAGAAAACTTTTATAACAACTGAGCCTTAAGGCTTAGTTGTTAATGCATTTGAATTTGAATTCTTTGATTAAAATTATTATTTCCTCTATCTTTTGGGCTATTATGCTCAAAACGATAACGCATATTACCTGAAACATTAACATCTTGAAAAATTTCATCTAAAGGTGCAGAATTTGACACGCTTATAAGCCCTAATAAAAATATAAAAAATGCTATAAAAATATTTTTCATTATAAAGCCTTTGTAAAAATATGATACAATTATAGTCTTTTTAAATAACTACAAAATGAAATTTTTAGGAAAAATATGAATTTTTTACAAAACTTAGCTCTTTCTTACTCACATAAAGCCATGCAAAAATCTTTAGAGAATGGTTTTGATGTGAAACTTTTAAAAGAAGGACAAGAAAAAAAAGTTAATCCAAAAAAAACTTATATGCTCTATGCTCATATACCATTTTGTCATACTTTTTGTCCATATTGTAGTTTTCATAAGTATTATTATAGTGAAGATTTAGCAAAAAGATATTTTGAAAGCTTAAGAGAAGAAATCAAACAAATCAAAGACAAAGGATTTGATTTTACTTCTATGTATGTGGGTGGTGGTACTACTTTAATTAATGAAGAAGAACTTGCTAAAACTTTAGAACTTTGCAAAAAATTATTTAATATTAAAGAAATTTCTTGTGAGAGCGATCCTAATCATATCGAACCTAAAAAGCTAGAAATGTTTAAAGGGCTTATAGATCGTTTAAGTTGTGGTATACAAAGTTTTGATGATGATACTTTAAAAAAAGTAGCAAGGTATCATAAATTTGGCTCAAACAAAGAGCTTCAAGAAAAGCTTTCTAAAGCTATAGGCGTGCTTCCTATTATGAGTCTTGATTTGATTTTTAACTTTCCTTCTCAAACTAAAGAGCAATTACTCAATGATTTAGAAATAGCCAAAAATTTAAAACCTCAACAAATCACAACTTATCCTTTAATGAAATCAAACCTCACAAAAGATAATATCGCAAAAACTCTAGGAGTAAGTTTTAAAGATAATGAATTTGAGTTTTATAAAATCATTATAGATTTTTTCAAAGATTATGAAAGAAATAATGCATGGTCATTTTCTTTAGAAAAAAGTAGCTTTAATGATGAGTATGTAAGTAGCCATCATGAGTATTTAGGCGTGGGAAGTGGGGCTTTTAGCTTTTTAGATGGAGAGCTTTTAATCAATGCTTTTAATTTAAATGATTATTCTAAACTCATCAAAGAAAAACAAAATGCTAATATCGCTAAAGCTAATTTTAGCAGAAAAGAAATCATCAAATATGTCTTTTTAACTGAAATGTTTGCCGGTAAAATCGAGATCGATAAATTTAATAAAACCTTAGAATGCAACCTAGAAAAAGATCTTTTCATAGAACTTTTAGGTCTTAAGCTAAGCAAGGCTATAAAAAAAGAAAATAACACTTTATACACAAGTGAATTTGGGCGTTATTTGTTTATGGTATTAATGAAAGATTTTTACACCGGTATGGATTTAGTGCGTGCTGTATTTAGAGATAATAAACGCTTACAAGATAAAGAACACATTAATATCATGCAAGAAAATGTTGATCCACTTGATTTTAAAAGTATGGAGTTTAAAGGATAAAAAGCCTTTAAAGGCTTTTTACTAAAATGGTCTTACCACCATCATAATAGCAATAATTATAAATAATATCGTTGGAATTTCATTATAAGCTCTAAAAAATTTCCCACTCTTTTTGCAAGTATCATTTTGAAGTTGTTTTAAATAATAATAATTTTGCAAATGATAAATAATCAAAAGCAAAGCACAGGTTAATTTAGCATGCATAAATCCTGATCCAACCATCAAAACTTTATTTACATGCAACATCAAACTTCCACTTATTAAAGTTACTATCATCGCAGGAGTTTGGATATAAAAATACAATTTTCTTTCTTGAATTTTTACCACTTCTACAAAGCCTTTATTATCTTTATGCTCTGTATGATAGACAAAAAGTCTTGGTAAATAAAACAATCCAGCCATCCAAGAAACAAAAGCTAAATAATGCACCATTTTAATCCACAAATACCAGTCAGTTAAAAAATCTAACATTTTTCTCCTTTTTTATTAAAAATTTCTTTTATTAAAATCAAAGCTACACTAATGTTTATCATCACATCAGCTAAATTAAACACAGCAAATTCAAACCACTTATGCCAAAATACAAAATCCACCACACCTATATGCACAAAACGATCAAGTAAATTTGAACACCCAGCAGATAGCATAATAGCAAAAGCGATCGAATGTGTTTTAAAAAATTCTTTTTGATAAAGCAAATACACAAACAAAGCCAAAATAAAAACAAGTTGTATGTATTTTAAATACTCTCCTAAAAATGCAAACATTGAAAAGGCTACACCAGTATTATAGGTTAAAACTAAATCAAAAAATTCACCCCTATACTCAAGCCCTTGCAAAAACAAATACTTACTTACTTGATCTAGTATAAAAACTAAAGCAAAAACAAGCCAAAATTTTAAAGATAAAATTTTAAGCATTCAATGCTTTCATAAAAAAGCTTTCAACAGCTTTCATTTCTTTTTCTAAAAGCTTAATATCTTTTGCTTCAAGTAATAAGCGTATTAAATTTTCTGTACCTGAATACCTAAACAAACTAGCAATTCCTTTTTTTTCTAAATCTTTTTTCAACTCTTCTAAGCCTGCAAGCTTACTTAAGTCTTTTTTCTCTGAAATTTTAAGATTATGCAAAAGCTGTGGGTAAGGTTTAACTTGATTTAAAATTTCACTTGCACTTTTTGCTTCACTTAGCATTAAAGCACTAAATTGTAAAGCAGCTACCAAACCATCTCCAGTTTTTGCATAGTCACTAAAGATAATATGCCCACTCTGCTCACCACCAAAATTTCCACCGCATTCTTTGAGTTTTTCAAGTACATATTTATCGCCTACATTGCAAGTTTCATGTGTGATTTTATGTTTAGTTAAAAACTCTTTTAAAGCACCATTGCTCATTATAGTGCTAACTACACTTGATTTTAACTTGCCTTGTTTTTTCAAAAATAAAGCTAAAACACCCAAAAGACTATCTCCATGAGCTACTTCGCCTTTTTCATCTACAACAACCAAACGATCCGCATCCCCATCAAAAGCAAAACCCACATCTGCTCTAAATTTTTTTACTTCTAAAGCTAAATTTAAAGGATGTAAAGCCCCGCAATTTTCATTGATATTTAAACCATTTGGCTTATCATTGATCACAATCACATCTGCACCAAGTTCTTTAAAAACCGTAGGTGCTACCTTATAAGAAGCTCCATGAGCCACATCTAACACAACGCGTAAAGACTTTAAAGTCAGCTCTTTAGGAAAAGAATTTTTTATAGAAACAATATATCTTCCTATCACATCATCAATTCTTTTTGCTTGACCAATTTGTGATTTTGTTGTTCTTGCCTCTTCTATGAGTTTATCATTAAAATAAATTTCTTCTATTTTCGCTTCTGCTTGCTCATCAAGTTTATTTCCGTGTGCATCAAAAAATTTAATGCCATTATCATAGTAAGGATTGTGTGAAGCTGATATCATAATCCCTGCATCACAACGCATATCTTCAGTTAAAAACGCAATAGCAGGTGTTGGCATAGGGCCTATTTCTATAACATTATAACCTATAGAAGTAAGTCCTGAAACAATAGCATTTTCTATCATATAACCACTTCTTCTTGTATCTTTTCCTACTAAGATATTGTTTGTAAGGGCTTTGTCTTTAAAATAAATTCCAGCAGCCATAGCCAAACGCATTGCTAAAAATGAATCCAAAAACTCCCCCGCTTTACCGCGTACTCCATCTGTTCCAAAAAGTTTCATTTTTTTACCTTTATTTAAAATAATGCAATTATAGAAAAAAAAGTTAAGTAATGTATAAATATAAAAATTTTATAATACTCAGTTTTTTTAAAATACTTACCAAAATTAAAAATCAAAATTTATTTTTTAAGGAAAATTATGAAAAAAATTATTGCAGGAATCGTCCTTTTAACAACACTTGTTGTTTTATTTTTCATTTCAACTTCTTATGTTAGCTCTGTCAATGAAAAAATTTTTAATCACATAAGCAAAAGCACAGATTATTATGAAGTTAAAGATGTCAATTTTACTAAAAACTTTTTAGATTCTAAAGGAAGCTTTAAAATTTCATTCAATGATTTTTATATTTTTACAATTAATATTGATTTTTCAAATATTTTCTTTGTAAGTAATAATGCAAAAATTTCTATTATCAATGAAAATGAAGATATGAATGATTTATTTACAAACAAAGAAATTATGAAAATATTTGTTAATGTCAAAGCAAATGATAAAATAGCTATCAATGCTAAAATTAACGATATTAACACTACTAAAGATAATAAAACATTATTAGTTAAAAATTTTGATATAAATATCGATCTTAAAGAAGAATTTGTAAAAGAAATCCAATTAAATCTAAATCATTTTTTATTTGAGGATGATTATAATAAAATGGAATTGAAAAATGTTAAAATAGCTGAACTTCCTTTTGAAAATTTAAAACTCGAAGATATTTTCACTCCTGCACGCACTGGTGAGCAAAAAATCGACATAGAATTGATTGATTTAAAAGATGCAATAGTTAGCAAATTAAAGGCTAATGCAAAAACTCTTACAAATGCAAATAATGAATACGATGGCGCATTGAAATTTAGCATGGATAAATTCTCTCTACCTTCTAACAATCTTTCATTAGATAATATTAATATGGATATGAAATTGGTTAATATCTCTAAAAAAGCTTATGATCAATACCTAAAATCAGATGGAAATATTTTTTCACTAATGGTTTTATCAAATCAATTTTTACAAAGCAATCCAGAAATTTTCTTAAATGATTTTTCATTCTCAAAAGAAGAAAAGAAATTTCAAACAAAAGCTCAAGCTATAATCAAAGATAACAACATAAAAGCTCAAGCAAATATTAACTCTGAACTTCTTCCAAGCCAAATCATTCCTGAATTTAATAATTTTGATATGTATTTTGTAGATAACAATGGAAGTTATACGCTAGATTTTAGCTATGATGATAGTAACAAAAGTGATGTCAAAGCTATCCTTAATGGAGAAGAATTTAATCCAAACCTATAATGACAAATTTAAGCTTAACTTTTCGTCCTAAAACTTTAGATGAGGTTTTAGGACAAGAAAATTTAGTAGAAATTTTTAAAAAATTCATACAAGTTTCAAAACTCCCTCATAGTGTATTTTTTGGTCCAGCAGGTTGCGGGAAGACTTCTTTTGCAAGAGCAATAGCGTATGAGTATAAACTTGATTTTTATGAGTTTGATGGAGGGAATTTTAAACTTGAAGAGCTTAGAAAAATACTAAGTAATTATGAAAATTCTTTATATAAACCTTTGATATTTATTGATGAGGTACATAGGCTTTCAAAAACCCAGCAAGAAATGCTTTTAATCCCTTTGGAAAATCAAAAATGCCTTTTCATAGGCGCAAGCACTGAAAACCCTTACTTTACTTTAACTTCAGGCATAAGAAGCAGAAGTATGCTTTTTGAATTTAAAGGTTTAGAGTATAAAGACTTAGAAAAACTTGCCACAAAAGTGCAAGAAAAACTCCAATGTAAAATCGATGATGATGCTAAAGACTTTTTAATCACTTCTAGTGCAAATGATGCAAGAAGCTTTTTAAATTTATGTGAGTTTGCTTTGACTTTAGATAGCACTCATATCACACTTGAAACTTTAAAAAAATTAAGAGCAAATGTTTTAAGCGATGGCACTTCAAGTAAAGACACACACTATAGACTAGCTAGTTCTATGATAAAAAGTTTAAGAGGAAGTGATGTGGATGCGAGTTTGTATTATCTTGCGAGGTTGATTGATGGGGGTGAAAGTGCAGATTTCATCGCTAGAAGATTAGTGATATTTGCAAGTGAAGATATCTCAAATGCAAACCCACAAGCACTTAATCTAACCACAAGCACACTCATAGCAGTAAAAAACATAGGCTATCCTGAAGCTAGGATCATCTTAGCTCAATGTGTGGTATTTTTAGCAAGTTCGCCTAAGTCAAACTCAAGCTATCTTGCTATAAATGAAGCGCTAAATTATGTGCAAAACAACCCTGCATTAAAAATACTTCCTTATCTTGATAATAACAACCCACAAAGAAAAAACTACCTTTACCCACATGATTTTGGAGGATGGGTTAAGCAAAGATATCTAGAAAAAGATTTGAAATTTTATCATAGCAAAGGTATAGGTTTTGAAGCACAGCTAGATTTATGGTTAAATGATATGAAAAAAATTAAAAAGTGATTTTAAGCACAATGTAAAAATATTTTTATATAATTTTTATTTTTTTAAGGTTCCGTAGCTCAGTTGGTAGAGCACCACCTTGACATGGTGGTGGTCGTTGGTTCAAGTCCAATCGGAGCCACCATTTTTTATTTCTTTCGATTTCTTTAATTTCCAAAAAATGCTTTCAAAATGCTATATATAAACAAATTAAACGATCTTTGATTTCAATTAATTTCTTTTGTGTTATAATTATTTTCAATTAATTAAGGTCATTATTAGGGTTCTTAAAACCTAATAGGGTTCTTTAAAGGAAAATAATGGCAAACATAGCAAAACAAATCTTACAAGATAAAGATATTAGAAATTTAAAACCTAGTGATAAACGATACAAAAAAGCTGTAGGTAATCCAAAAGAGCTTTATGTTTTTGTATATCCTAGTGGCCAAAAAACTTTTAGTATTAAAATTAATGACAAATACACAAAACTTAAAGAATTTAGAGAAGGAATTTATAGTGTAGCTGAAGCTAGAAAAGAAGCTATTCAGTTTTTAAAAGAATTTGAAAAATGTAAAGATATACGATTACTAAAAAATGGAAATGATAAATATAAGTTTAAAAACTTATTTATTCTTTATATAGATCAAAAACAAAAAAAATGTCTTAGCGATAGCTATGTTAAAAAAATTATACAAATGGTAGAAAAATATCTCATGCCAAGTTTAGGAAATTTAGATGTAAAAAACATAAAATATAGTGATTTATTATCTATATTTAATGCTATTTATAATCCAAATAATCCTTATACAAGTAGGTTAGAAACCATACACCGTTTAATCAATCATGTTCAGGGTATTTTTAGAATAGCCTTAAAAGATAGATATATTGATTTTGATCCTAGCGATGGCTTAAAAGATAACTTTGCTTCCCCTAAAAGATTTCAAAACAACCATAATATAGATACAAGATACCCTGCCTTAATTCAATCAGAAGATTTAAAAGAATTTATTCAAGATCTAAAGCAAGATAATAGAATGGAAAAACAAACAAAAAGGGCTTTGTATTTACAAATTCTTAGTATCAATAGACCTTTTAACACTGCTAGTGTAAAATGGGCTAATATTGATTTTGAAAAACAAATTTGGACTATACCAGCAAATGAAACAAAAACAAAAATTGCACATGAAATTCCACTTACAAAAACAATGATTAAGGTATTAAAAGAGCAATTTTTATTTAGCGGAGAAATTAGCGATTTTGTTTTTCCTGCACAAACCATACAAGGACATATTAATAGAGATAGCATAGGTAAAGCTATTAAAAATTTAGGAGGTAAAAATAAATGGCGCAAGCGAGCTAGTTCTCATGGTTTTAGAGCTACATTTAGAACTATTTGCTCTCAACATAAGGCAGAGCTCTTAAAATTAAATATTAGCGAAGAAGTTATTGAAAGCGTTTTAGCACATAAAGAACTTAACCAAATAAAATTTTCTTATGAAAGAGAAAAAGCAACCATCATTCAAAAAAGAAAACTTTTACAATGGTATGATGATTATTTAAATAATTTAGAATTTTTAGGAATATAAATATATTATATTTTATTTCTCATAATTATTTTTATACTCTTTTTAATTTCGTTAAAAAGAGTATAAAACCTTATATTACAGAACTTGAAACAGATTATAAAATTTTCTTTTTACTTTCTGTAGGAAAATTATCCATAAAATCAAATTTTTAGAATGTTTAACATAATTTTTTAAATATTCAATACTTCTTTACCTTATAAAAGCTTTCCTAACTCATTGTAAAGCTTAAGAATTCTAAGCCCTTTATTCATTTCTATCTCTTTAGTAAATAAATCATACTTCAAAATAAAATTTACCTTTTATAATTGCTAAAATGTCTACACAATCACTAAATTCGCTATTATAAAATTTTATTTCTTCTCCACTCATAGTTTTAAGTATTATTTTATCAAACTCATGAAAATATTGAACTATAAGAATATTTTCTTTGTAATTAATGATGATTTTATCTCCATTTTCAGCATTTTTATTACTTGATACAACTAAAATATCACCATTTTTTGCATAAGGCTCTAATTCATTATGTTTTACTTTTAAAAAACACAAATCAAAATATCCCATACCATCAAATAAATGATTTAAAAATAATGATTTTATATTAAATGTTTCTAAATATTTTCCATCTATATAGTTTTTAACTCCATCACATATAGCACAAATACTTTCTTCTATTTTCTTAAATTCAAGTTTTTTATTTATATCTATATTGTATTTTTTAAAGGCCTCACTTAGCGTCATATCAGAATCAAAATATTCAAACCCTATCCCTGTTGCTTGCAAAATTTTCCATTTTGCACCTTGAGTAATGGAGTTTACATTGTTTTCATAAGAATTGATACTACCTTTAGTAATACCTACTTTTTCTCCAAATTCTCTTTGGCTTAATCCGTATGCATTACGCAAATCTCTTAATTTTTCACCTATCGTTTTCATAAAATATATTCTACAATAAAATAATTTTAAAGAAAATAAAAAAATTTAATGATAATTATTGACAATTTTTAGAAAATAAATTATTATTTTATGAAAATATAAAGGATAGTACATGCAAATTATAGAACCAAAAAACAAAAATTTTTTAACCCCTAAGCAATTAGAATGCGAATTTGGAATTAGTCTTAGTAAACAATATAAAATGCGTATGCAAAAAAATCAAAATCAAGCTAACTCCTTGCCTTTTATTAAATTAGGAAAAACAATTCTATATAAAAGAAGTGAGATTGAAATATGGCTAGATAAAAACATGGTCAAAGGGAATTTATGAATTCTATAAAGAGCAACAAGCTACTACTTGATATTGTTTTTGAAAAGAATTTCAAGCAAGTAAATATAGAAAAACTAGAAAACATTGATTTTGAATGGTTGATAGATAGTTTTCTTGTAAAACAGTCTTTAGTAATGTTTTATGCTAGTGCAGGAAGTGGTAAGAGTTATTTTATGTTATATTTAAGTAAATATCTGCTTGATAATAACAAAGTAGATCGTATATTTTATTTTGATGGCGACAATAATGAAAGAATATTGAAAGAACGAAAAGGAAGTGAATTTTTAAAAAGTTCAAATTTTTATTATTTTTTTTCTAACAATACAAATAAGTTTAGTCTTTTTAGAGATTTAAAAAAAGCTAAAGATTTAAAAAACACATTAATTGTAATTGATAGCATTAGAAATTTTATTCAAGATGATTTTAATAAAGACTTTACAATGATTAAGGTTTTTGATGAATTGCAAAAAATAAGAGATAATGGAGCTACTATTATTTTTCTGCATCATCAACCAAAGCAAAAACCAGATGAAAATAATAAAGCCTACAAAGGTGCAACAACTTTTTTAGATAGTGTGGATGAAGGATATTTTTTACATAAAAAAGATATTAAAGCAGACGAAGAGTTTGTCATTCTTTTAGAGCCTCAAAAAAGAAGATTTGCTACAAAATCTCAGGCATTTAAAATAAACACATTAAATTTAGAATTTGAATTTGTGGATTATTTAGAATTTGCAGAAAATCATAAAACACAAATTACCCTTAATCTCGTTAAAGAAATTCTTAATGAAAACAAAAATGGTATTTGTCAGCAAGATTTAGCAAGTAAAATCAAAAAGAAAATTGAACAAGATTATGTAGAAATAGTAGGTAGAAATGCTTTATGGAAACTGCTAGATAAATATAAAAACATTTATTGGAGTATTTTTTATGAAGTGCAAGAAAAAGGTGGAAAGAAGAAAATTTTTAAGATACTATAATGGTGATATCTTAAAAATATAATCAATTTAATTAAAATATAATTTTTTGAGCCTCGCAGAGAATATTTTGTTATTTACTTAAAAAATGGTGTCATTTTTTGGAGTAAATAGCTATCCTGCTTTTACTAAAATTTTCATCTTAATTTTTATATTTATAAGACAAAATATTTTATACTTGTAATTAAATAAAAATCAAAAAAGGAATGTTATGAATTTTAATTATCCAAATATAAAAAGACTAGAATCTATTTTAAATAAAACATCATTTCATCAAATTTATAATTTATGGATAAATAAACAAATTTCTCACTATGCTTTAAAAATATTAGAAAGATGGGCTGAAAATTATCCAAATACAATCAAAACTTTAGGAATGTCAGATCTAATGACTTTGGTATTACCACAGGAAAAAATGGAAATTGAAATTTTATCTAGTGCAAATTCAAAAAAACAAATAGAAAATGGTTTAACTACTATGGAAATATTACAAGAAGCAGAAATAGATTTAAACTATTATATAAAAACAAATCCTCAACTTTATTCTCCACTTTTTCAAGAAACCATGCAACAAGATAAAGTACAAAAACTAGAAGAAAATATTAACGATGATTACTGGAAATTGCAAACACAAATTATGGATTTACAACATGACATAACCAAACAGGAGTAAAAAAATTATAAACCAAACTTATGATAAAATTGAAATTCATAAAAAATACTGTCGTGCATTCAGTATTTTTTATGTCAAAATAAAATTTTATGGAATTAATTTTAATCCGAGCTCTTTTAAAAATTCATTATGTTTAGTCTTTGCTTCCTTAATTTCATTCTCAATTTTTTCAAGTTCCTGTTGCACTTCTTCAATATCAACAACTTCTTCCTCGGGTGCTGTACTAACATAGCGAGAAATATTTAGGTTATATCCGTTTTTCTTTATTTCCTCCATAGAAACTCGGCGGGAATATTTTTTGTCATCTTCTTTTCGGTATTGGTATGTTTCAATGATCTTATCAATATGCTCAGGTAAAAGCGTATTTTGACGCTTCCCTTTTTCAAAATACTCACTTGCATTAATAATCAACACATCATCATATTTCTTGCATTTTTTAAGAACCAGAATACACACTGGAATACCCGTAGAGAAAAACAGATTTGCCGGTAAACCAATGATAGCATCAATATTTCCATCTTTGAGAAGTTTTGTTCTGATTTTTTCCTCAGTGCCACCACGGAACAATACTCCATGCGGCAAAATAATTGCCATTGTTCCATCATCACTTAAAAAGTGAAAACCATGCAATAAAAAAGCAAAATCTGCCGCTGACTTTGGAGCAAGTCCGTAATTTTTGAATCTGAAATCTTCTGCCATTTCTTCTTTCGGTTGCCATCTATAACTGAAAGGTGGATTGGCTACGACTGCTTCAAACTGCATTTTTTTCGCAGGATTCATCTCATTTAAGATATTCCAATCGTTTAATAAAGAATCTCCGTGAAGAATCTGAAATTCAGAATCCTTTACACCGTGAAGCAGCATATTCATACGAGCAAGGTTGTAAGTAGTAATATTTTTTTCCTGCCCATAGATCTGACCGATACCATTTGCACCAAATTGCTTTCGTACATTAATTAACAGAGATCCCGAACCACAGGCAAAGTCAAGCACGTTTTTTAGTTTACTCTTTTTTCCGGTGCTTGGATCTTGACTATCAAGAGATACAATTCGAGAGAGGATAGTTGAAACCTGCTGCGGGGTATAGAATTCACCCGCTTTTTTGCCAGAACCAGCAGCAAACTGACCAATCAAATATTCATAGGCGTCACCCAGAATATCTGTTTTATTTGGAAATTCAGCAAGTCCTTTTGCGATTTCTGTAATAATTGAACATAGTAAGCTATTGCGCTCACCATAATTTTTTCCGAGCTTATCAGAATTCAGATTAACTTCTGAGAACAATCCACGAAATCTACTTTCAAACGACTCATTCTCAATATATTTAAAGCCACTCTGCAAAGTTTTCAGTAATTGACTATTTTGAGTCCTTGCTAATTCATAGACATTACTCCACAAATATGCCGGTTTTATCACATAATGAATTTTACGGCGCATTTGTTTTTCAAGCATACTAACTTGATCTAAATTACGAATATACCAGACTGCAAGAGGAATTACATTGTGACTATAGAGCATTTTATTATTATCGTCCACATATTCCTGTCTTGCTTTTTCAATCTTTTTATGGTCTTTTTCATCATCTTGTAAGCCCAATTTCTTTGGAGGTAGAGAACAGCTATACTTGATAATTACAGATTTAAGCTGGTCAATATAATCATCAATATTCTCTATATTATTTTGAATTTCAAGCTCACTTTTCTGATAATCACTTCCCAATTCCTTTTTTACTGCCTCTTCATAATTATCGGACAAATAGCGCAAAAAGAGAAAAGACAGCATATAATCTCTAAAATCATCGGCGTTCATTGCACCACGCAGTTTATCAGCAATCGCCCATAATGTTGATCCTAACTGTTTTTGTTGTGTACCATTCATCAGTTATCCTCCTGTGCCTATTCTGTATCAAATATCTTTTGATTAAACTTATAATCTTCCAAAAAATTATCTAATATATTTCGAAAATACTCCTTATTATCATCTGTCAATGGGGCTGGCTCAAAAACAGAATAGTTTCCATGACTCATAATATTTACCATTCTTTTATGGACAATGAAATCATCATCATTATCTAATTTTCGCAAACACGATGAAAAATGCTGATAACCATGAAAAGCAGCTGTTTTTTCTAAAACATTCCTAAGAATATTAAAATGATAATTATAGATTTTCCCTGAATCAGCAACTTTCTTCAACTCTTTTAATAATGAGACATGATAAAATAACGGTGTGTTGCTTGTATCTTTTAATATATATAGTCCGTTTTTTGTTAACCTTTGAAAAAACAGTCTTTCTGGATTGTCAATCTCATTACACAGAACATTATAAAAAAGAGTATGATGTGATGAAATTACAACCTTGATATCCGCATCACTCATTAAGTTTACTAAATGACTTGCCACTGCAATAACATTGTTATCATCAAGAGATGAAATTGGATCATCAATATAGATATACTTGACCCAACTATAAGATTCCTCTTTATCAACAACCAACTGCATAATTGCCAAGAAAAAACACCAAACAAATATATTTTCTTCGCCACGGGATACCTTGATGTTGTCTATTCTTTGACTGACTCCTTCAATTGTCACATTTCTATAAAAGCTAATTTTGTATTCGTCATAATCAATTGTAAAATCGAAGTCAGTATACCGGTGCAAAAAAGGCCTAATTCGGCTTTCCATTTCCAACTCTTTTAACCCAGAAAAAAATCTAGAATCACTGTTCAATTTTAAAAATCGATCTGTATCGTTTTCCAAGTCATTGTCCCAGTAGAAAAGATCTTCCGTAAAAGCGTTATAATACAATGTGTCTGCTGTTTTTTCTCCGGTTTCTTCATTTAGCATTTGACCTAATGTTTTAAATTCAGCAGATAACCTTGTTTTTCCGGTACCGTTATAAGCAAATAACAAAATGTATTTTTTTCGTTCTTCATCCAACATCATTCGAAAATACTTCGCAATTTCTTCCAAATTCTCAAACTGAGATTCTCCAATTCGTTTGAAAATAAAGTCCAATTTGATAAGAACTTGTTCTGCTAGCCCTTCTTTTAGATGGTACTCTGTTTGATCATTTGATCTCTTGTAATTATTAGTAACGGTACTTTTATATTGCTGGAAATCCGGTTTATTTAATGTTTTATTAGTAAGCTTTTTATATTCTTCTTTTGAAATTATTTCCGGTACATTTATACTCATACATCTACCTCCTCAAGAGAAGGAAACAATCCCTGCATTAATCCTTTTTTATGTATTTTTAACTGTTCCACCTTGTTTGACTGCTCGGTAATTATGGTATCTATCTCAGACAAGCAATCTGCAATTTTTTGTTGTTCTCCTATATGTGGCAGAAATATCTCTTTTTTTGAATAATCTCTAAAATAAATATGTGGAATAGTTCCTCCTATTGCATATACCCTAAAATCAATAGTTTGCAATAGGTAATATAAATAATCTATTGTAACAAACTCATTATTGTTTATCATTCCCATTGTTCCAACAAAGTTTGTATAACCATCCATTAAACGAACCCTACCAACACCAGCACCATCTTTTATTATTGTAATATATCTATCTTCAGAAGCATAAATATTTACTTTACCAATTATTTTATTTGCATCATATAAATTATATTTACCATCCATTTTAACATCATTTGTAGTTAATGCAGATGATTTATAGTAACAAACATCAGCCAATCGTTTTCTTTTTATCTCATAAGTGTTTTTACACTCAGGGAACCTCCATTCAGGCAGAGTTTTCCCCTCAGCAGGGAACAGCTTTTGCATCAACCCTTTTTTGTATTTTTCTAATACTTTCAGTTTTCTGCTTTCTGCGTCAATCAGTTCATCAATAGAGGATAGGCAATCAGCAATCTTTTGTTGTTCATCAGGAGAAGTATACGGAAGTGGCATTTTCATAAAATTATCCACTGATATTGTTATACGATCATACCTTGCGCCTGTATTTGAAAGTTTTTTTATATAAGCATGCCATAAATTTGTAAGAAAAAAATGCTCATAAAAATCATTTTCTTTATTTCTAAATCTAAATATAGTGTACAGAGGAGACATCACCCCAATACCGAGTTTATTTTTAGAAATAGGACCTACCGGTGCAGTGGTTGATATTCTGGGGTTATAGACATAATCACCTTTTTCCACAACAAAATAATTTGTTAGGTTATTTTTGTTTGCAATATTCCTATCAAAGTATTCTTCTTGATCTACAACACCTTCAGTAGCAGAGTTCGTAAAAACCCTACTAGTGTCATCACCTTTATTTCGTTCTGTTATTTTGTCAGCAAGTGCATTAAGTCGAGTAATCCCCCAATGTGATTTAGAAAACTCGGGAAATCTTAACTTAGGCACTATTTCTTTCTTCTTATTCATACGCATTCAACCCCACAATTTCACGACCATCTGCCAGTTTCTTTAACAATGGAATCAAATCAGCCATCAAATCCAGTTCTTTTTGCGTTCTTTCTCTCCAGCTTAGGTCAAGCGGTGCCAAAAGGTCACCGAGTTTTTCTCCGTCAAAAATCATTCTGTCAATAATTTCCTGAATAAACGATTGCAAACTTTGGATTTCAATGCCGTGTTTTTTCGCAATGATATTAATTTCCTGATTGTTTTTCTGCTCTCTGAATTTCTGATACCCTGCTTTGATTTCTTTTTCATCCAAAGCCACGCCAACTTGAAGAGAATCGATATATTCGATGATATCTTCTCTTTCATCAAGCAAATTGGAAGTAGCCGAAAGCATTCCGATGAGTTGTTCTTTACTCATTTTTTGCTTTTTCGGCTCGGTCCGGGTGTATTTTGCAATTAATCTCATAATATAGTCGTAGTCGATAATTGCAGACGAAAAGAGAACAAACTCAAAATTGAGCTGTTCAACTTCAGGATTTTTATCCTCGTTCTCTTTTCCTTGCTCAGATTTCAGCCTTTGTGCCACATCAATGTAAGCACCACGGAACGCACGCAGGGTATCCTCCGGCAACAGCTCCTCGATTTTTTCTGCGTCTTTTTCTTCAATTTCCGTGTACTGCTCCAACTGCGTTTTCAAACGCTGTACTTCCTTGAATTTATTGATAAATTCACACCTTGCGGCATCACCTTTCAAGTTGTTTACCTCTTCCGGTTTGCACTCCAATCCCTGAGATTCCATAAACTTTTCTAATTCACTTACTGCCTTATCCAGTTTCTCAACAACCTTTGGTGCTGGATCAACAAGCCATATTTCTTTTGCTCGATTACTGTTATTTTCACCGGAAAACCGAGCAATAGCTTTATCTACTTCATCAGACTGGCTTCTGAAATCAAGAATATTACCATAAGGTTTTGTATCATTTAAAACTCGATTTGTTCTGGAAAATGCCTGAATCAAGCCATGATATTTTAAATTCTTATCTACATATAAAGTATTCAAATACTTAGAATCAAAACCGGTCAGCAGCATATCCACAACAATGGTAATGTCAATTTTGTTTTTATGAGGATAATCTGCGTTAGTATATTTCTGGTCTTTAATTCTTTGCTGTATATCCTGATAATACACATCAAAATTGTTAATATCATGGCTGGTTCCATACTGTTCATTATAGTCTTTGATAATACTGGTTAACGCTTGTTTCTTTTTATCAGGTTCTTTTTTGTTGTCTTCTTTTTCCTGCGGAAGATCCTCTTGAATTTGCTGAACGTCCTTATTACCTTCTGCCGGCGGCGAGAATACGCAGGCGATATTTAATGGCCTAAATTCACTGTCATCAGCATCAATACAATTTTGTTGTGCTTCTTTGAACAAGTTGTAATATTCAATAGCATCATTGATGGATGATGTAGCTAAAATAGCGTTATATCTTCTGTTATTTGTTATAGTGTCATGTTTTGACAGAATAGTTTGCACCACAGCCTTTTTTTGTTGTTCCTTATTGATTCTTGAAGCATCTCTATCATTTTCCGGCTTGAGATAGTCAATATGGAATCGCAATACATTTCTGTCATCAATAGCATGAGTAATCGTATAAGCATGCAGTTCTTTTTCAAAAATATCCTTCGTGGTTGTATAAGAACCAATTGTTCCATCAACTTGCTTGTAAGTTGCGTTTTCTTCAAAAATAGGTGTGCCAGTAAATCCAAACAGCTGAGCCTTTGGAAAAAAGTTTTTGATTGCTTTATGGTTTTCTCCAAACTGCGAACGATGACATTCATCAAAGATAATTGCGATTCTGCTATCTTTTAAAGGTGCCAATCTTTCTTTATATGTAAGCTCACCTTTTTTCTTTTTCTCTTTATTCCGCTTATTATCTTCGTCAAGTGCCAAACCCAACTTTTGAATGGTAGTTACAATAACTTTATCTCGATAGTCCTTCGAAACAAGTCTTTTTACTAAAGTTTCCGTATTGGTGTTTTCTTCTACGCATCCTTCTTGAAATTTATTAAATTCTTCTCTAGTCTGTCGGTCAAGATCCTTTCTGTCCACCACAAAAAGGCATTTTGCTATATTTTTGTTATCTTTTAATAAAGTAGATGTCTTAAAAGATGTAAGAGTTTTGCCACTTCCTGTTGTATGCCAAATATAGCCATTTCCTCTGTTTTGCTCAATGCAATCTATAATGGCTTTAACCGCATAAATTTGATATGGTCTCATAATCATCATTTTCTGTTCACTTGCTACTAAGACCATATATTTGCTAATCAGCTCACCCAAAGCACATTTACGCAATACAATCTCAGAAAAATCATATAAATGAGTAATTTTTTTATTATCCTTATCGGCAAATTGATATACAGGTAAAAAGCGTTCATCAGCATCAAAGGCAAAATGCTCTTTATTGTTGTTGGCAAAATAGCAAGTGTTGCTTTCATTGCTGACAATAAAAAGCTGTATAAAACAGAGTAGAGAATTTGTATATCCGTTTCCCGGATCATTTTTATAATTAACAATCTGCTCCATTGCTTTTTTGGGAGTAATTTGTAACGACTTTAATTCAACTTGTACAACAGGAATACCATTGATAAGAATAATAACATCATACCTGTGATGGCTATTTTCTGTATTTATACGAAGTTGACTGATTACCTCATATTCGTTTTTACACCAATCATTTGTGTTTACAAGAGTATACTGTAGGGGTGTATCATCATCTCGCTTAAATGTATTTATTTCTCTCAAGGTTTTTGCCGCTAAAAACACATCTGTTGTGATAATATCTTCTTTTAATCTTGCGAATTCAGAATCACTTAAACTAACTTTATTGAGTTCTTGAAAATGCTTTCTAAAATTTTCCTCTAAAGAGGCTTTATCTTTAATATCTTCTCTGTATATATACTTTAAATTTTTAAGTTTTTCAATAAAACCCTGTTCAATTATTTTCTCACTTTTCAATAGTATACACCCTTTCTTAAACTTAAAACTTTTTTAATTTAAATACTATACGATAGTATATTATAATATGAATCAAACATGTATTCTATAATATATCAAGATACATAAAATATTTTAAAAAGTATACATTATACAATATAATACAACATATATAGAATGTAGCTTTATTCTCTTTTTATAAAAATTAAAAAGAGAATAAAAAGAACCAAAAAGAAAAATAAAAAATTTTCTTATTAAATTATCAGGATAAAAAGTTATAATAATCTCATCAGAGGAGGATAGTGGCGGAATGAGACCCTCTCCTTTGATTAACCTGCATTAAAAATTCTACAAATAGCTTTACTTTAAAATTTTGGCTTATTTTTTAATCTTCTTATTAAAATAAGAAGATATAATTTTATTAGAGGGGGATAGTGGCGTATTCGAGTGACCCTCCCCTTTTTATATTTTAAATAGGGTTCTTTTTGGGGTTCTTTAAAAAATATAAAAAACTGTAAATATCTAAAAATAAGCCTTTATAAATATTAGTTAAAACTCAATCGGACCACCATTTTTTATTTCTTTCGATCAATTCACTACATATACTTTAACAAATTCGTAAATTCTTGGATTTCTTTTTCTTGATCTAAAATGATTTTTTTCGCTATATCGGTGATAGTTTTGTCTTTAGAGTAAAATAAAATTTGTTTTGAAGCATCTACCGCACCTTGATGATGTGCTATCATCGCTTCTAGAAAGTCTTTATTGATGTTTTTGCTTTCTTTAACCGAACTCATTAAAATCATCATTTTTTGCATTAACTCTTTTTCTTCTTGAACGAATTTTTTATAAGTTTCTTCATTAATTTGAGTTTTTGTATAAAGATTTTTATCTAGAATTTCTTGAAATTCTTGGATTTCTTTTTCTTGAGCTTTTATGATATTTTGAGCGATTTTTTTCATCTCTTCACTTTTAGTATGTTCTAATAAAAGCTTAGATGAATCAATAGCACCTTGGTGATGTGGAATCATATTAGCTAAAAAATCTCTTTCTATGTCATTGCTTTGTACTAAAGGATTTTTCATCATAGGTTCATGCATACTCATCATGATTTGTGATGAAATACTTCCAGAAGCTCCATGATGAGCATGATGAGAATTTGCAGCAAATAAAGTACTTGCTAAAACTAAACTTGAAACTATAGTTTTAATTTTCATTTTTTTCCTTTTTTTAAAATAACTTTGGAATGTTATAAAAATTATATAAACTAAAATTAACAAAGAAAAAAACATTTTTTTGTTATAATCTATAATACTAAAAAAATAATAAGGATGTTATATGCTAAAAGAACTACTTGAAATAAAAAAAGAAATGGAACCTATAATTCATGATTGTTCAGTAAAAATTCAAGTAGCCGCAAGAGAAGTAATCGTAAGAAAAAGAGAATATGAAATCTATGGTCCTATGATAGATAGAGTATATCTTGATAATGCTATATATATAAAAGTTTTTGGTAGTGGGCGTGATACTAAAAGCACTAAAGTAGATATTAAAAATGGACTTTATATGGTTTATGTAGCACCTGATAAACCTACTAATCAAGAAATTATGAATAAACTAAAAATAGCATTTGAAAGTATAGATAATAAATTCATCTCAAGAATTTTAGAACTCAATAGAAGAATGAAAGAAGTGATTAACAAAACTCAAGCAACCCTAGCAAAAGCATCAAATATGAATGTTTTGATAGAAACAAATCTAGGCGAAGCTACCGCGGCACATAAATTTGTAATAACTATTAAATATTTAAAAGATAATCAAAAATTAGAATTAAAAAATTCAAAATCTGCAGGAAGTTTTAGAGATACCAAAAATCATATCAACCTAGTAGTAGAAAAAAATACTGATTCTGCTGTATGTGAAAAACTTCTACATGATGTTGAAATTTATTTTATAGGAAATGGAAAGTAAAATTACTTTTTTACTCTCAAATTTGCTAAATGCGTCAAAGCTACTGCGATAGCATCGGTAATATCAAGTGGTTTGATGTCTTTTGAAATTCCAAGTAATCTTTTTACCATAAAAGCTACTTGCTCTTTAGTAGCTTTTGCTTTACCTGTTACGGTTTTTTTCACTTGTAAAGGTGTGTATTCTGCAAATTCTCCATGAATTTGTAAGATTTTTAAACTCAAAGCTCCACGAAATTGTGCTAGTTTTAGAACCGTTTTTGGATTATAAGCAAAAAATATATCTTCTATAGCTACCTCATCAAACTGATGATTTTTAAAGATTAGATCAAGTCCTTCACATAATTCTGTGATTTGATACTGTAAATCATTGGGTTTGATTTTGATAAGCCCTGCTTCTATGAGTTGATTTTTATTATTTATTCTTTCTACAATAGCATATCCACAATATCTAGAACCAGGATCTATCCCTAAAACTTTCAAACTTTTCACCTTTTTATTCACATAGATGTGAAATTTAAATTTTTATGTGAATAATTTTAACCATTTTTTATAAAAAATAAGCTAGAATTTCAAGTTTTACATCTTAATTTATAAGAATAATAATGAATATAAAAGATTTTTTATTTGAATTTAAAACTGAAATTAGCAATAACGAATACAATACTTATATTTCTCACTTACAATTTAGTGAAAAATTAAGTAAAAATAATATCTTAGTATTTATCGCACCAAATCATTTTTTAGCTAAATTTATACAAACAAAATACGCACAAAAACTAGCTTATTTTTATGAAATAAAAACAGGGATTAACCCTCAAGTTAAAATTATTACAAATGATCAAAAGATAGAGAAAAAACATTTTTCTACAGATATTTCACAGATTAAATTTCAAAGTACTATTTTAAATCCTTCTTTTACTTTTGAAAGCTTTGTTGTAGGAGATTCTAATCAATTTGCCTATGCAACTTGCAAAGCTATTACCGATAAAAGCAAACTTGGAAAATTATACAACCCTATCTTTATCTATGGCCCTACAGGACTTGGAAAAACTCACTTGCTTCAAGCTGTCGGAAATGTGTGCTTAGATAATGGATATAAGGTTATTTATGCTACAAGTGATAATTTTATCAATGATTTTACCATGCATTTAAATAACAAAACTATGAGTAAATTTCATGAAAAATACAAAAATTGTGATGTCTTACTCATCGATGATGTGCAGTTTTTAGGTAAAACAGATAAAATTCAAGAAGAATTTTTCTTTACTTTTAATGAAATAAAAGAAAAATTTGGACAAATCATCATGACAAGTGATAATCCTCCAAATATGTTAAAAGGCATAACAGAACGCTTAAAAAGCCGTTTTGCAAATGGGATCATCGCAGATATCACTCCACCTCAGCTTGATACAAAAATCGCAATTATCAAGAAAAAATGCGAATTTAATGCTATTTATCTCAAACCTGAAGTCATAAGCTACATCGCTACTTCAATGGGAGATAACATCCGAGAAATTGAAGGTATGATTACAAATCTAAATGCCCAAGCAAGGCTTTTTAATCAAGAAATCACTTTAGAAATCGTTAAAAGCTTTATGAAAGATCACATTAAAGAAACAAAAGAAAATATTAGTGTTGAAGACATACTTGCTGATGTTTCAAAAAGCTATAATCTTAAATCAAATGATATAAAATCAAATAAAAAAACACAAAATATCGTTATGGCAAGAAGGGTTGTGATATATTTAGCAAGAGAGCTTACAACTATGTCTATGCCTCAACTTGCTAGATTTTTTAATATGAAAGATCACACTGCCATTTCACATAATATTAAAAAAATTCAAGAGTTAATGAGCGAAAATGAAAACCTAAAAGCCATAGTAGAAGAATTAAGAAATAAAATTTTAACAAAAATAAAAAGCACCCTGTGAATAAAAGTGAAAAATAAAAAATTTTATTCTATGAATAAAATTTCTATAAAAAAAGGCTTTTAAAAAGCATTTCACATTTTCACATTGCTTATTATTATGATAAAATAAATTTAAAAAACAAAGGAAGTAAAAATGAAAATTAGCATTAATAAAAACACTTTAGAATCTGCCATAGTTTTAACTAACTCTTATGTAGATAAAAAAGACTCAAGCAACATCGCTTCTCACTTACTTTTTGAAGTAGTTGAAGATAAATTAATCATAAGGGCAAGTGATTATGAAATAGGTATTAACTATAAAATCAAAAAAATTAAAGTTGAAAGTGCAGGTTTTGCAACTGCTAATGCTAAAAGTATTTTAGATATCATTAAAAGTTTAAATAATGAAGATGTGGTCTTAGAAACTATAGAAAATTTCCTTTTTATTAGACAAAAAGGAACTAAATATAAACTTCCTATGTTTAATTATGAAGATTTTCCAAATTTCCCAAGCACTGAAGGAAAAGATAAATTTGATATTGATTCAAGTGATTTAAGTAGATCTTTGAAAAAAATCCTACCTGCAGTTGATACAAATAATCCAAAGTATTCTTTAAATGGTGCTTTACTTGATATAAAAACAACCCACATTAGCTTTGTAGGAACAGATACTAAACGCTTAGCAGTTTTTACACTAAATAAAACAAATGAAAAAGAATTTAATCTTTGTATCCCTAAAAAAGCTATTTTAGAAATGCAAAAAATCTTTTTTGAAAAAATTGAAATTTATTATGATGAAAATATATTGATTGCAAAAAATGATAATTTTGAGTTTTTCACAAAACTTATTAATGATAAATTCCCTGATTATGAAAGAGTAATTCCAAAAAATATTACAAAAGAATTTATTTTTAAAACAGAAGAATTTATGGATGCATTGAAAAAAATCAATGTAATTACTGAAAAAATGAAATTAAATTTCCATAAAGATAAACTTGTATTTGAAGGTATTAGTTTAGATAATATGGAAGCAAAAACTGAACTTGAAATGGAACTTAATATAGATGAAGAATTTAATCTTTGCATAAAAAATAAATTCATCACTGACTTTTTAAATTCTATTGAAAGTGAAACATTCAAACTTAGCATAAATGAACCTCATATGGCGTTTTTAGTTTCAAGTGAAGAATTACAAACTGTAATTATGCCAGTTATTTTATAAGGAAAATAAATGCAAGAAAATCAAAATTATGGCGCAGGAAATATTAAAGTTTTAAAAGGCTTAGAAGCTGTTAGAAAACGCCCTGGTATGTATATAGGTGATACCAATATAGGCGGTCTTCATCATATGATTTATGAAGTAGTGGATAATTCTATTGATGAAGCTATGGCAGGTTTTTGTGATACGATTAATGTAGAAATTACTACAGAAGGCTCTTGTATAGTAAGTGATAATGGTAGAGGAATTCCTGTGGGAATTCACCCTACTGAAAATATCCCTACTTTAACTGTAGTTTTAACCGTGCTTCATGCAGGTGGAAAATTTGATAAAGATACTTATAAAGTTTCAGGTGGTTTACACGGGGTTGGTGTAAGCGTTGTAAATGCTTTATCAAAAAAATTAGTTGCTACAGTGCATAGAGATGGAGAAATTTATCGCCAAGAATTTTCAGAAGGTAAAGTTACAAGTAATTTTGAAACCATAGGTAAAAGTAAAAAAACAGGAACAATCATAGAATTTTGGCCAGATGATCAAATTTTTGAAGTGACTGATTTTGATTATGAAATTTTAGCTAAAAGATTTCGTGAACTTGCATATTTAAATCCAAAAATTACTATAAATTTTAAAGATAACCGCGTAGGAAAAGCAGAAAGTTTTCATTTTGAAGGTGGTATAAGTCAGTTTGTTACAGATTTAAATAAAAAACAAGCTCTAACTAAGGCTATATTTTTTAATGTAGATGAAGAAGATGTAAATGTTGAAGTAGCATTGCTTTATAATGATAGTTATAGTGAAAATTTACTTTCTTTTGTAAATAATATCAAAACTCCAGATGGTGGAACGCACGAAGCAGGTTTTAGAATGGGCTTAACTCGTGTTATTAGCAATTACATTGAAGCAAATGCTAGTGCTAGAGAGAAAGACTCTAAAATCACAGGTGATGATGTAAGAGAAGGTTTAATAGCAGTTGTAAGTGTTAAAGTACCTGAGCCACAATTTGAAGGACAAACTAAAGGAAAATTAGGTTCAAGCTATGTTAGACCTATAGTTTCTAAGGCTTCTTTTGAATATTTGACAAAATATTTTGAAGAAAATCCTATCGAAGCAAAAGCTATCATGAATAAAGCTTTAATGGCAGCTCGTGGTAGAGAAGCAGCTAAAAAAGCTAGAGAATTAACCCGTAAAAAAGAAAGTTCAAGTGTAGGGACTTTACCAGGAAAATTAGCTGATTGTCAAAGTAAAGATCCAAGTGAAAGCGAAATTTATTTAGTTGAGGGTGATAGTGCAGGAGGTTCTGCAAAACAAGGTAGAGAAAGAACTTTCCAAGCGATTTTACCTTTAAGAGGTAAAATACTCAATGTTGAAAAAGCAAGACTAGATAAAATTTTAAAAAGTGAACAAATTCAAAATATGATCACAGCTTTTGGTTGTGGGATCGGTGATGAGTTTGATATAGAAAAACTAAGATATCATAAAATCATCATTATGACAGATGCTGATGTAGATGGTTCTCACATACAAACTTTGCTTTTGACATTTTTCTTCCGTTTTATGAATGATCTTGTAGCAAATGGACATATTTATTTAGCTCAACCACCTTTATATCGTTATAAAAAAGGTCAGAAAAAAGAAATTTATCTAAAAGATGAAAAAGCTTTAAATGATTATTTGATCGAAACAGGTATAGAAAGTTCTACTTATGAGGGCATAGGATTAAATGATTTAAAAGATTTTCTAAAAATCGTTGCAGCTTATAGAAGTGTTTTAAAAGAATTAGAAAAAAGATTTAATGTAATTTCAGTGATTAGGTATTTGATAGAAAATCCTGATTTGATAAAAGCTTCTAATGAAGAATTATTTAAAGTCATAAAAGAATTTTTAGAAAAACAAAATCACAATATCTTAAATTCATATATCAATGAAAATGAAATTCGTGTTTATGTGCAAACTGAAAATGGTCTAGAAGAGCTTATCATCAATGATGATTTGTTTGCTAATCCTTTATATGAAGAGGCAAATTATATTTATCAAAAAATTAAAGATAGAGATTTAAAATTTGATAAAGATATTTTAGAAATTTTAGATGAAGTTGAAAAAAATGCTAAAAAAGGTGCTTATATACAACGCTATAAAGGTCTTGGTGAGATGAATCCTGAACAACTTTGGGAAACAACTATGGATCCAAGTAATCGTCGTTTGTTAAAGATCACCATAGAAGATGCTCAAAGAGCAAATGATACTTTCAACCTTTTCATGGGTGATGATGTAGAACCACGCCGTGAGTATATACAAGCTCATGCTAAAGATGTTAAACATTTGGATGTTTAATTTTTAAATGATTTTTTTAACTGGAGGGCAAGGTCATAGTGGAAAGACCTTGCTTGCTCAAAGACTTCTTGAAAAATTGTCCTTTTAGAGTAGATGAGGATGAAAAAATAACTGATTTTTTGTTTCCTATTGTAGATGGTATGATTTAAATTTGTATAGAAAATAAACAAAATTTAATCATTGAAGGATTTTATCTTACTCCAAAAAAGTTACAAAAATTTCAAAATCATTCTGATATTAAAATACTTTATATCGTTTTTTCAAAAGAATATATTTTGCAAAATTATGAATTAATCTATCAAAATGAAAATGTTATAGAAAAGCGTTTATTTAGTGAAAAAGAAGAAATAAACACTCTTATTTTAAATCATCAAAAATTTAAAGCTCAATGTGAAAATTTAAATCTTCCTTTTATAGAAATTCAAAAAGACTATAAAATAGAATTAAAAAATGTAATAGAATTTTTTGCTTAAAAGCAAGCAAATAGTTATATAATATCTAAAAAATTTATAAGGATTAAAATGCATTTTACTCAGCAGCAATTGCAACGATTAATGCTTCATTATGCAGGGAAAATCGCTAAAGATAGAAAAGAGCAAAAAATAAAATTAAATTATAATGAAGCTTTAGCTTATATATGTTATGAATTAATGGAACTTGCAAGAAAAAATTTAAGTGTGAGTGAATTGATGAGTATAGGGAAAACTTTACTTACAAGTGAAGATGTGATTGATGGTGTTGCAAGTATGCTTGAAGAAATTCAAATAGAACTTCCTTTTGAAGATGGCACAAAATTAGTTACTATACATGAGCCTATAGCAAATGATGATAAAATAAAAGCTGGAGAGATATTTTTATCATCAGAATTTATTGTGCTTAATGAAAATAAAACTTCTATAGAAATTAAAGTAAGCAATAAAGGTGATCGTCCTATACAAGTTGGTTCGCATTTTCATTTCTTTGAAGTTAATCGCTTTTTGTCTTTTGACAGAGAAAAAGCTTATGGTAAAAGGTTAAATATCGCTTCAGGAACAAGTGTGAGATTTGAACCAGGTGAAGAAAAAACAGTAAGTTTAATAGAATTTGGTGGTTTAAAAAAGGTTTTAGGTTTTAATAATCTTTGTGATGATTTTATCAATGATGAAAATAAAACTAAAGCTTTATCAAAAGCAAAAGAGAAAGGATTTCTTTGATTAAGATTAGCAAAAAAGACTATGTGAATATGTATGGTCCAACAACTAATGATAGAGTAAGATTAGCAGATACAGATTTGATTTTAAGAGTAGAAAAAGATTATACTTTATATGGCGAAGAAGTTAAATTTGGTGGTGGTAAAAATATTAGAGATGGTATGGCTCAAAGTGTGAGTGAGGGAGACTTTCCGGATTTAGTTTTAACTAATGCTTTGATTGTTGATTATACCGGTATTTATAAAGCAGATATTGGGATAAAAAATGGCTATATAGTAGGTATAGGAAAAGCAGGTAATCCTGATATACAAGATGGAGTTGATCCTAGCTTAGTTATAGGTACAAGTACAGATATTATCGGTGCAGAAGGTTTAATAGTAACTGCAGGTGGTATTGATACTCATATACATTTTATCTCCCCAACTCAAATTGAATGTGCCTTATATAGTGGTGTTACTACTATGATAGGAGGTGGTATAGGACCAAGTGAGGGAACAAATGCTACAACTTGCACAAGTGGGGCTTATCATATACATTCTATGTTAAAAGCTACGCAAAATTACCCTATGAATTTTGGCTTTTTAGGTAAAGGAAATTCAAGTAATAAAAATGCTTTAAAAGAGCAAATCATAGCTGGTGCATGCGGCTTAAAAATTCATGAAGATTGGGGTGCTACTTCTAGTGTGATTGATACTAGTTTAAATATAGCTGATGAAATGGATATACAAGTAGCTATCCATACAGATACTTTAAATGAAGCAGGTTTTGTAGAAGATACGATTAAAGCTATTAATGGTAGAGTTATCCATACTTTTCACACTGAAGGTGCAGGTGGTGGCCATGCTCCTGATATTATTAAAATGGCAGGTTTTGAAAATGTTTTACCTGCAAGTACTAATCCTACTATGCCTTTTACTAAAAATACCATTGATGAGCATTTAGATATGCTTATGGTTTGTCATCATTTAGATAATAAAATCAAAGAAGATGTTGAATTTGCAGATAGTAGAATTCGTCCTGAAACTATAGCAGCAGAAGATAAACTTCATGATATGGGTGTTTTTAGCATTATGAGTAGTGATTCTCAAGCTATGGGACGTGTAGGTGAGGTGATTTTAAGAACATGGCAAAGTGCTGATAAATGTAAAAAAGAATTTGGTGCTTTGAAAGAAGATAATGATTTAGATGATAATTTCCGTATTAAGCGCTACATAGCAAAATATACTATAAATCCTGCTATTGCACATGGGATTGATAGTTATGTTGGTTCTATTGAAGTAGGAAAATTTGCTGATTTAGTGCTTTGGCAACCTAAATTTTTTGGAGTAAAACCAAAGCTTATTTTAAAAGGTGGCTTGATAGTAGGTGCAAAAATAGGCGATGCTAATGCTTCTATCCCAACACCTGAGCCTATTATCTATGAAAAAATGTTTGGTGCAAATTTAAATGAAAATGCTTTACATTTTGTTTCTAAAGCTTCTTTAGAAGCTAATATGCCTGAAAAATTAAGCTTAAAAAGAAAATGTGTTGCAGTAAAAAATTGTAGAAATATCACTAAAAAAGACTTGAAATTTAATGATAAAGTTCAAAATATAGAAGTAAATCCACAAACTTATGAAGTAAAAATAAATGGTGAGCTTATTAGCTCTAAGAGCGTTGATTCTTTAGCTTTAGCTAGAAAATATTTTATGATTTAATGATTTTACTTCAAAATAAAATAACGCATTATGATTTAAACAAAGAATGCGATTTTTTAGAGCTTAGTTGGTTTGATACTTTTAAAAAGATATTAAGAACAACGACTTTAAAAGGACTAGATGTCGCTATAAAAATGCCTGATAATAAAGGTTTAAATCATAATGACTGTTTATATGATGAGGATTTTTTGATTTTAGTAAAAATTAAACCTGAAAAGGTTTTAAAAATTCACATAGAAAATGAATACAACCTTGCTTTAATAAGTTATCAAGTGGGCAATATGCACTTAAATTTATTTTATAAAGATCATAAACTTCTTACTTTAGAACAAAACTCTATCATAAGGTTTTTAGAAAAATTTAATATAAAATACGAAAAATGTGAGGAAATTTTAGAGCCAAAATATATGCTTGATATGCCAAGTTTTATCCAAGTTGATCCAAATTTTAAACTTATTAAAGAATAAAGATGAATAAATTAAATTTTTTACTTTTACAAATTAGTGATTCTTCTTTTCCTATAGGAGCTTTTTCACATTCTTTTGGTTTAGAATCTTATGTGAATTTTGCTTATATAAAAAATATAGAAGATACAAAAAAAGTTTTAAAAACTCAGCTTTATTCTAATATTTTATATTTTGAGCTTTTAGCTTTGAAAATAGCTTATGAAAACGCAAATGATGTAAAAAATTTACTAATTTATCAAAGAAAGTTTTTATCAAGTATAGTTGCAAAAGAACAAAGTCAAGCTTATGTTTTTCTAGCTAAACGCTTTGTAAAAAATGTCAGTCTTTATGGATTATCAAATCCTTTATTAAATCAATACATTAAAGGAAATCAAACTCCTATTTATCCTTTTGTGTATGCTTTATTTTGTAAAGATAATGAGCTTGATTTTATGTATGAAAGTTTTTTATTTGCTTTAATGAGTAATTTTGTTAATATTCTTGTAAAAATCGTGCCTTTATCACAAAATGAAGGACAGATTTTACTTTTTCAATTACAGCAAGATTTTCAAAAGGTTCTTTCTAAATTACAAAATTTAACTTTAAAAGATTGGTGTGAAAATCACAATATCTTAAATGATTATTTGGGTATAAAACACCAAAATTTAGCATTTAAAATTTATATTTCTTAAAAGGGTTATAATGGTTAAAATAGGCATAGGTGGTCCTGTAGGTAGTGGTAAAACAGCTTTAGTATTAAATTTATGTCAAGCTTTAAAAGATGAGCTTTCTTTGGCTGTAATTACGAATGATATTTATACAAATGAAGATGCAAATTTTTTAATCAAACAAGGCGTTCTTGAAAAAGAAAGAATCATTGGAGTGCAAACTGGAGGTTGTCCTCATACAGCCATTAGAGAAGATGCTTCTTGTAATCTTGAAGCTGTTGAACTTTTACAAGAGCGTTTTAGTGATTTAGATCTTATTTTTATAGAAAGTGGTGGAGATAATTTATCAATGACTTTTTCACCTGAACTTGTGGATTTTTTTATCTTTGTTATAGATGTTGCTCAAGGAGAAAAAATTCCACGCAAAGGTGGTCCTGCTATTTGTAGATCTGATTTAATGATTATCAATAAAATAGACTTAGCTCCTTATGTAAATGCTTCTTTAAAAATCATGCAAGAAGATACTTTAAAAATGCGTGGAGATAGACCTTTTATCATGAGCAATCTTCAAACTAAAGAAGGTTTAGAAGAAATCATTACTTGGATTAAAAAATACACACTTTTAAAGGATTGATTTGTTTGCTCAAAAGAGTGTTTTTAAACTTACATTAGATACTATCAATGAAAAAACTATCATAAAAAATTCTTTTTTTACTCCTCCTTTTAAACTTATGAGGAATTTTTATGATAAAAAATTAACTAGTATATATGTTTTAAATTCTAGTGCCGGAATTTTTAAAGAGGATCATTTAAGTTTTGAAATCATATGTAAGAAAAGTACAAACACCGCTATACTCACACAAAGTTATGAAAAGGTATATGATACTAAAGATTCTTTTGCGAGTAAAAATATTGATTTTACTCTTGAAGAAAATGCAAGCTTTTTTTATATGCCAAAGCCACTTTTGCTTCAAGAAAATGCAAATTTTATACAAAATACAAAGATTAATCTAGCTTCTTTTTCAAGATTAGTTTATGTTGATTTTGTTATTTTTGGTAGAGTGGCTATGGATGAAAAATTTGCTTTTAAAAATTATGAGAATTTAACTCAAATTTATAGAAATGATACTTTAATTTTAAATGATAAAATTAAAATCAATCCTTCTTATATGAAAGAAAATGATTTAAATTTTTTTGCAAATTATACGCATTATTTGAGTATTTATCTTTTTGGATATGATGAGTTTTATGAAGAATTAAAAGCTTCATTTGACGATATAAATCAACTTTTTTATGAGGGTTTGTGTATAAAAATTCTTAGTAATGAAAGTGAAAAATTACTTTTACTTCAAGATAAGCTTTTTAAATTTTGTCAAAATAAAATATAAAATATTGTGGTATTATAAAGTTTTAAAAACAAACTAAGGATTATAAATGCGATATGGTGAAAAAGAAATCAAAGAATTTAGTGTAGAAAATATGGAAGTTTGGCCAAATGATGCCAAAAATGATTATGTGATTAAAATCACTTTACCTGAATTTATGTGTTGTTGTCCGCGTAGTGGGTATCCTGATTTTGCTACAATTTACTTAGAATACATTCCAAATAAATTAGTAGTAGAACTTAAAGCAATCAAACTTTATATTAATACCTTTATGTATAGAAATGTTTCACATGAAGCAAGTATTAATGAAATTTATAATACTTTAAAAGAAAAACTTGATCCAAAATGGATAAAAGTAGTAGGTGATTTTAACCCTCGTGGTAATGTTCATACCGTGATTGAGTGTAGATCTGATTTAGTGGTACCACAAAATTAAGTTTTTATTAAAAATAAAAGGATATATTAAGTCTTATTTTAAGGAGGAAAATATGAAATTAAAATTATTTAGTTTAGTTGCAAGTGTTGCTTTGGTTTCAAATTTAGCTTTAGCTGATGAAAATTCAGGAATATTATTAGGTATTGATGCTGGTTGGTTTCATACTAAGGTAAAATCTGATCTTGATCATACTAAAAATAATAAAAAATTTAATGGTGATTTAGAAGGTAATGTTCCTGTTTTTGGTTTAAGAGTTGGTTATCGTTTTAGTGAAAACCATAGAATTTATGGTGCTTATAATTATTCAAGCGAATTTAGTGATGTAATCAATACTACAAAGTTTAAAATTGATGGAGAATTTACTACACATAAGTTTTTGCTTGGTTATGATTTTACTCCAAAAATCTTTGAAAAAACAAAAGCTGTTTTAGGTGTATATGGTGGCTATGCAAGAACGGATATTACTTTAAAAACAAGCTTTTTATCATTATCTCAAGATTTTGATGGTTATACTTATGGAGCAAAAATCGGTGCTTTATATGAGTTAAATCAAGCAAATGAAATTGAGTTTGGTTTTAAAGCCGAGCAAACTCATTATAATACAAGAAATTTCTACCAAAGCAAGGTAGGTTCAAACTTTTACGATCCTAAACAAACAAATTATGGTTTATATCTAGGATATACTTATAAATTCTAAGGAGAATATATGCCAAAAGATACAAATGGAACTGAGCTTAATGCAGGTGATAGTGTAAGTGTTGTGAAAGATTTAAAGGTAAAAGGTGCAAACACTACTTTAAAGCGTGGCACGACTATAAAAAATATTAAACTTACAAACAAAGACACTGAAATTGAAGCTAAGGTAGATAAATTTGGTGTGATTGTTTTAAAAACTGAATTTCTTAAAAAAATATAGTAAAAATTCCCAATCAATCTTGGGAATTTTCTTCTTGATAAACACAATGTTTAAAAATAAATTGATGTTCCTCAGGTAAGTTTTCAAATAAAGCATTTGCGAGTTGTCTTATCTCCCAAAGGGCTGATTTTGAGCTTCTTAGAGTAATAAAATTTTGCAAACTTCTTGCATTAATCGTTAAAGTTAATTCTGTTTTATAACTTTCTGGTAAGCAGTATTTTGCTATATCTAAACTAATGCTATTTTGCAAAATCAAACGTAGATTTTCTAAAGCTTTGATACTTGCATTATCCACTACTTCATTTCCGGTTAATACTAAGTATCTTTTAGCATTTTCAAAGTCATTTTCTTTAAATTCGCTTTCATTTCTTAGTTCTTTTAAAGTATATCTTGTGCTTTTTACACTAGGACTAGTGTGGCGGTGTCTTGCAACTTCTTGTAAGCATGCTCTTGAAATACCTTGTATATAAAAAGTATAGTTTAAATGCTCTAAGGTTGAAGCATGTTTGAATTTATTTCCCACTCGATCGATTAATTCTTTGTCTTTCTCACCACCACAATCGCCTTTGTCAAAACTTTGCCAACATGTTCTTGTTGCATGAGAGCATACAGAAAGTGGAGTATGATTTAATAATGTGATTTTCATCGAAAATTTCCTTCAAAAATAATTGAATTTTACACAAATGTTTATAAAAATAAAATTTTTTATTCGTTATAATTTCAAAAAAAGAAATTAAGGTTATTTTATGAAATTAAAACAAACTAAGTATATTTTTGTAACCGGTGGTGTTTTAAGCTCATTAGGAAAAGGTATAGCAGCAGCTTCTATAGCTACGATTTTAAAAAATTCAGGTTTAAAAGTAAGTATTTTAAAAGCAGATCCTTATATTAATGTAGATCCTGGCACGATGAGTCCTTTGGAGCATGGGGAAGTTTTTGTAACTGAAGATGGAGCTGAGACAGATTTAGACTTAGGACATTATGAGAGATTTTTAAATGAGAATTTAACTCAGGATAATAACTTTACCACAGGAAGAGTTTATCAAAGTGTTATAGAAAAAGAAAGAAGAGGAGATTACTTAGGAAAAACTATACAAGTAATCCCTCATATAGTTGATGAGATAAAAGATCGTATTAAAAAGGCTGGAGTTGATAAAGATATTTTAATCGTTGAAATAGGTGGTACGGTAGGAGATATAGAAGGCTTACCATTTTTAGAAGCTATTAGAGCTTTAAAACTTGAAGTGGGTAAATACAATGCTATTAATATTCACTTGACTTTAGTGCCATTTATCAAAGCAGCAGGAGAACTTAAAACAAAACCAACTCAACATAGTGTGGGAGAATTACGCCGTATAGGTATAAGCCCTGATATGATCATTTGCAGAAGTGAAAAATCTTTAGATAGAGAGTTAAAAGACAAAATCGCAATTTCATGCGGAGTTGAAAAAAACTGCGTTATAGAAAGTGTGGATGCAGCTAGTATTTATCAAATTCCACTAAATTTTTTAAAACAAGATATTTTAAATTCTATTGCAAGTTTATTAGATCTTCAAAATTTAAAGCCAAATATGAACGAATGGGATTCTTTAGTAAAAAGAGTCATCGCTCCAAGTAATGAACTTAGCATTGCTTTTGTAGGAAAATATGTAGATTTAAAAGAAAGCTATAAAAGCTTAACAGAGGCCATTATCCATGCAGGTGCAGCACTTGATGCAAGAGTAAATTTAAAATGGATTGATAGTGAAAAATTAGAAAATGCAAATGTCGAAGAAAGCTTTAAAGATGTAAATGGGATTTTAGTAGCAGGTGGTTTTGGCTACCGTGGAGTAGAAGGAAAAATCAAAGCCATACAATATGCAAGAGAAAATAAAATTCCATTTTTAGGAATTTGTTTGGGTATGCAGCTTTCTTTAGTGGAATTTGCACGCAATGTTTTAAAACTAGAAGATGCAAATTCTCATGAATTCAATCCAAATTGTAAAAATCCTATCATCTTTTTGATTGATGAATTTATTGACGCAAGTGGAGAAAAGCAAATTAGAACAAGTAAAACTCCACTTGGTGGAACTATGCGTCTTGGAGCTTATGAGTGTCATATCAAGCCAAATACACTTTTAAGTAAGGTTTATGATAATCAAAAAAGCGTAAAAGAACGCCACCGCCACCGCTATGAAGCTAATCCAAAATATAAAGAAATGTTTGAAAAAAATGGGCTTATTATAAGCGGGGAAAATGAAGGTTTAGTTGAGGCTGTAGAGCTTAAAGATCATCCATTTTTCTTAGCAGTGCAGTTTCACCCTGAATTTACTTCACGCTTAGTTAGGGTTAATCCGGCTATTTTTTCTTTTATCAAGGCATCTTTAACAAATCATGCTAAATAAAGCCAAAATAAAAGAAATTTTACACCAGCGTTTTATCAATGATACACATGTAAAGCTTTGTGATTTACCTATGCCATCTTGTTTAAAAGATGTCTATAAGGGTGCTTTGCGTATTAAAGAAGCGATTGAAAAAAATCAAAAGCTTGCTATTGTTGGAGATTATGATGTAGATGGGGTGATTTCTTGTGTGATTTTATCTGAATTTTTTGATGATATCGGATATGACTATGTGGTAAAAATTCCAAATCGTTTTAAAGATGGATATGGTCTAAATGAAGAAATCATCAATGAACTTAATGGGGTAGATTTAATCATCACTGTAGATAATGGTATAGCAGCTTTTGATGCAGCAGAGCTTTGTTTGCAAAAAGGAATTGATTTAATTATTACCGATCATCATATGCCTCCAGCTACTTTACCAAAAGCTTATGCGATCATTAATCCTAAACAACAAGATTGTGAATTTCCTGATATTGAAATTTGTGGTGCTCAAGTGGCTTGGTATTTAGTTGCTGCTATAAAAGAAGTATGTAAGATTAATTATAATATGTGTAAATTTATAGAGCTTTTATCTATCGCAATTATCGCAGATATGATGGAGCTTAGAGATTTAAATAGAGCCTTAGTTAGAAAAGGCATAGAGTGTATTAATGATTCAAAACGAGTTGCATTTAAAGCTATCAAACAGTATTTTGGTAAGGATAAATTTGAACTTGATAATATTAGTTTTTTAATTGCACCTTTGATTAATAGTGCAGGTAGAATGGATGATGCGATTATTTCTTATAAATTTTTGCATTCTAAAAATATTAATGAGGTTATGGGTTATTTAGAACAAATCATTACTTATAATAATAGCCGTAAAGATGAAGAGCGCGAGCTTTTTAAACAATGTTTAGAACAAGTTGATGAAAATGATCCTGTGATTATTGTCAATGGCCAAAATTGGCATGAGGGTGTTTTGGGTATAGTTGCAAGTCGTTTAGCAAAGCATTTTAACAAGCCTGCCTTTGTTTTTTCAGAATGTGAGCAAAAGGCTAAAGCTAGCGTTAGAAGCGTGGGTAGGATAGATATTTTAAATGTTATAGAACAAGCTAAAGAATTTGTTTTAAGCTATGGTGGACATAAAGGTGCAGCTGGAGTTTTAGTCGAGCTTGAAAAATTTGGTATTTTTAAAAATAAGCTTTATGAAATTTGTCAAAATATCCCTAAAGATGATTTTTACAATACTGATGAGGTTTTAGGTAGTATTGATCCAAATGAAGTTGATTTTGAACTTTTAGAGATATTGGAATTTTTTGAACCTTTTGGGCATAAAAACCCAAGACCATATTTTAAATTTGATAAGCTTTTTGTAAAAAACAAAAAAAGACTTGGTAAAGATGAAAATCATATAAAACTTATTTTAACACAAGGAAATAAGACTTTAGAAGCTTTATTTTTTAACTTTGATTATGAGCCAGAAATTGGTGAAAATATTGATTTTATAGCTAGTATTTCTAAAAATAATTTTAGAGGATTAATCACCCCTCAACTTACTATAAAAGAAATTCTTAGATAATTTATTAACTTATTTGCATAATTTTTATTTATAAATTTGCTATAGCATAAGTACTATAAAGGAGTAAAATGTTAAAAAGGATTTTATTATTAGCAATATTTTTTAATTTTACTTTTGCTTTTGATACAAAAATTTTTATAGGTGATATTTATATACCTGAAAATTTTTATAAATATGATAAAGATTTTAAAATCGCGGCTAGAAAGTATAATATACCCATGGCATTACTTAAAGCCATAGCTTTGACAGAGAATGCAGCTTATGAACATAATATCATTGGTAGAAATAAAAATCAAACAAGAGATTATGGTTTAATGCAAATTAATAGTATTCATTTAAAGCGTTATGGTGTTAGCGAAAAAGAGATTGTAAAAGTTAGTGCAAATATAGACATAGCAGCAAGATTACTTTATGAAATTATACAACGATACGGGTTTAATTGGAATGCTATTGGAAGATATCATTCAGCAAATGATAAATATAAAAATATTTGGCTTGATAAAGTAATGAAAAATTTAGTTGCTATAGTTTTAAAAGATAGTAAAGATCTTTTTGTAATGGAAAAATTTAGAGCTTTTAAATTAGTTTCGCTTTTGATAAATGTTGATAAAGAACAATATAGAATTTTATTAGCAAGCAATAATTAAAACAAGAATTATAAATTTTCTTGTTTTAAAGCCTCTGCTTGATAATAAGCGATTAATGGCTCGATGATTTCATCAAAAAGTCCACCTTCTAAAATCGCATCAAGTCTATATAAAGTAAGATTTATTCTATGATCACTAATTCTATTTTGAGGGAAATTATAAGTGCGTATACGTTCGCTTCTATCACCACTTCCAACTTGTGATTTTCTTGCCTCGCTTTCTTTAGCTAAGCGTTCTTGTTCTTGCATTTCAAAAAGTCTTGCCTTTAAGACTTTCATAGCACTTTCTTTGTTTTTATGTTGGCTTTTGCCATCTTGATTTACTACAACTATACCTGTTGGAATGTGAGTGATTCTTACAGCACTATCTGTGGTATTTACGCTTTGACCACCATGACCGCTACTACGCATTACATCGATTTTTAAATCATTTGGATTGATTTGAATTTCAACATCATCAACTTCAGGCATAATAGCCACTGTAATAGCTGAAGTATGAACTCTACCTTGAGATTCTGTTTCAGGTACTCTTTGAACTCTATGTGTGCCACCTTCGTATTTTAGCCTTGAATAAGCTCCATTTCCTTTGATAAGAATGATGATTTCTTTAAATCCACCTACGCTACCTTCACTTGAACTTACAATTTCATATTTGTAATCACGATTTTCAGCATAGCGTATATAAGCTTTTACTAAATCCCCAACAAATAAAGAAGCTTCATCACCACCTGTGCCTGCACGAATTTCTAAAAAGATATTCTTATCATCGTTTGGATCTTTAGGTAATAAGAGAATTTTTAATTTTTCTTCAAGTTGTGGCTTTAAAACTTCGAGATTTTTAAGTTCTTCTTTTGCAAGTTCACCTAGTTCAGGATCAGATAAAAGAAGTTTATTTTCTTCTATATCGTCTAAGGTTTTTAGATATTCTTTTGCTTTTTCTACTATGGGTTCTAAATTTTTTTGCTCTTTAGATAGAGCTGTCATTTTAGAAATATCATTAGAGATATTAACATCACTAAGAAGAGTATTTAACTCATCAAAGCGTGCTAAAAAAGGTTTGAGTTTATCAGCTAACATTAATTATGCTAATTTGTTTACCAATAATGCTAATCTGCTAACACGGCGTGATGCAGTTTGTTTTTTCAAAAATCCGCGACTTACCATAGCGTGAATGCTTTTATTAGCTACTTTTAATGCATTTTGTGCAGCTTCTTTATCGTTATTTGCCGCTGCTTCACGAACCGCTTTTGTAATGTTTTTTAATCTTGTTCTATAAAATCTATTTCTTTCAGTTCTTTTGATAGTTTGTCTTGCTCTTTTTTCAGCAGATTTATGGTTTGCCATAATTTTCCTTTTTTATATAAATTAAATTGCTAATTATACAAAATTAAAATTAAATTTTAATTAATTTAAGTATTTTTAAAGTATTAATTTTAATACCTAATATCATTTATTTTTAAAAAATCGCGCAGTTTTTCATACTCGCCATTTTCCAAATAACGATATTTGCCAGCTTTTAACATACCAAGATCTAATGCTCCAAATGCCACTCTTTTAAGATCCATCACTTCTAAATCAAAATGTCCAAAAAAGCGTCTTAACTCTCTATTTTTACCTTCATTAATGATTACTTTTAGCTTCGTATAGCCTCCGCTTGAGCCAAAAATTTCAAAGCCTAAAAATGGAGCAAAATTCATTGAAGTTATTTTAGTTTTAGCGTGAGCCCCTTTTTTTTCATTTTGAATTTCTAAGCCATTTTGCATAGCTTCGATGACATTTTTATCTATATTACCTTTTACTTTTAAGTAATATTCTCTTTCTAAATCACTATGCATAAGCGCATCTGCTATTACAGGTGAATCAGTTAGTAAAAGTAATCCCTCGCTTGCAAAGTCAAGCCTTCCTACGCTAAGCCAAGTGCTAAACTGTTTTGGTAAAGTATGATAGATGGTTTTTCTACCTCTATCATCTTTTTTGCTAACTATTTCGCCTTTTTGCTTGTGATAAATGATGACTGAAAATTGTGTTTTTTTATGGAGTTTTTTACCATTGATAAAAACTTTATCTTCAGTATTTACACTATCATTTAGCAAGGCTGTTTTTTTATTGATTTTTACTAAGCCTTGCTTGATTAGCTCATCAGCCTCACGGCGAGAATATTTGCTATTGTGTGAGATGAATTTATTAATTCTCATAATTTTACTTTACATCACAAAAATAGTTGGTACTATGGTTGGATATTTTTTGATTTTTCTAAAAATATGCTTTCTTAGTACTTGTCTAATTTGAGCTTCTAAAACTTTTGGATTATCTAAAATTTCATCTTTTACATTTGGGAAAAATTGACTTAAAACATCACTCATTTCTTTTGAGAATGCTCCATCTTGTTTATCAGCTACCAAGCCATAACTAAATACTCTTGGTTTATTAATTAGTGTTTTACTTGCTTTATCAAGCTGGGCGATGATGACAACTATACCGCTATCTGCTAGTTTTTGTCTATCAATTACCACATCATCTGCGATTTGTTTGTTGATTTGATTATCCACAAAGACTTTTCCTGTTTTAACTGTTTTTACACGTTTGATGTATTTTTGACAAAGCTCTACTTGATCCCCATCACTCATTAAGTAGATGTTTCTTTCAGGTATACCACATTTTAGAGCAGTTTCTTTGTGTTTATTGATATGATTATACTCTCCATGCACTGGTAAGAAAAATTTAGGTTTTACTAAAGTTAGCATGAGTTTTTGTTCTTCTATACTAGCATGTCCGCTTACATGAATTTCACTAAATTCTTGATAAGCTACTTTAGCTCCTGCTTTTAAAAGAAAATCAAGTACAGCAGAAACATTTGCTTCATTACCTGGTATTGCTTTAGCTGAAATGATAACTTGATCGCTAGGTTTGATTTTGATAAATTTATGCTCATCAGTTGCCATTCTATATAAAGCACTCATGGTCTCGCCTTGACTTCCTGTAGTGACAATTAGTACTTCGTTGTCTTTGTATTTGCTTACTTCATCAGCGTCAATGAAAATTTTCCTATCAAGTTTGATATAGCCAAGTTCCATAGTAGTATAGAGATTTCTTTCCATAGAACGCCCTATAACACACACTTTTCTGCCGTATTTTAAACCATAACTAATAGCTTGATATACGCGGTGGATATTAGAGCTAAAGGTGCTCATGATTACCCTGCCTTTAGTTTTGGCAAAAATTTGATCAAAAGTAGGTCCTACGGAGCTTTCACTTTTTGTATAACCTTCTTTATATGAGTTTGTACTATCACTTAAAAGACAAAGTACGCCTTCTTCGCCATATTGAGCTAAACGACTTAAATCTGTTGGATAGCCATCAATTGGTGTTTGATCTATTTTAAAATCGCCAGTGTGTATGATGGTTCCTGCTTTAGTTTTAATAGCCAAAGCACAAGCATCGATGATAGAGTGGGTTATGTGAATCCATTCTAAATTAAATTCACCTATTTCATAAATTTGTCTTTTTGTTATAGGTCTAAACCATTTACGCTCAGCCTTTAAACCATGCTCTTCAAATTTATTTGAAATCATACCTAGTGCTAAAGGTGTTGCGTAGATAGGAAATTGAAATTCTTTGAAAAAATATGGCACAGCACCGATGTGATCTTCATGAGCATGAGTGATGATGATAGCGCGAATTTTGTTTTTAATCTTTCTTACATAGTCAAAATCAGGTATGATAATATCTACTCCATGCATGGTTCCATCTGGAAAACTCATACCTATATCAACGATAATTGCATCGTTGTTGGTTTCAAAAACAGTGATATTTCCACCGATTTCCCCAAGCCCACCCAAAGGTGTAATACGAATTTTATGTTCGCTTGAGTTGTTGTGTTTTAAAGGGTGAAGTCTTAGCTCGTGCATGATTTTATTAGCTTCTATACTTTTGGCAAGTTCTATTTGCCATTCTTCATTACCACTTAATTTAGATGGTAAATTTCTATTCTTTTTCTTTTTCTTTTTTTCTTCGCTAGCTTCAGTTTGAGCATTTTCTACTTTTGTTTCATTTTTAATTTCGCTATTTTGCTCTTGATTTTGTGAATCTTTTTTTCTTTTGTTTCTAAATTTATTAAATCTTTTAGTTTTGTTTTGTTCTTGAGTTTTGTTTTCTTCGCTCATAGTCATCCTTTAAATAGTCATAAATTTTAAGGTATGAATCAACGCTAATTTCATGAGCTCTTGAGGTAGAAGAGATGTCTAGTGCTTCAAATGCTTTTAGAATTTTTTCTTTTTTATTTTTAAAATTAGATAAGAGTTGTTTTCTAGGATTTTGAAAACAAGCTCTAAGAAATTCTTTAAAAGCTTCTATATTTTCACATTTTTGCTGATAATGAGTAGTTTTTATTAACTTCATTACAGCTGAAGTAACTTTTGGTGGAGGATTAAAGCTTTGTGGTTGTATATCAAAAAGCATTTGTCTTTGGCATATTAATGCACAAAGCACCCCTAAGGCCGAAAAATTACTTTCTTTTTCATTTGCACAAAATTTCTGTGCCACTTCTTTTTGCACCATTACTATAAGCCCAAGGCAATTTTGATCTTCTAGGGCTTTTAAAATCAAATTTGTAGCAATATAATATGGTAAATTTGCTACTAAAAAGTACTCTTTATCACTTAAACTTCCTTGATCAAAAGCATCACTTGCATTTTGATGAATAAGCTCAAAATTTCCACCTTCAATCTCATTTTGAAATTTTTTATTTAAAATAGGAATCAAATCTTTATCAATCTCATAAGCTCTAATATGAGCTTGTGGAATTTTCAAAAGTTCTTGCGTTAAATCACCTAAGCCAGGCCCAATCTCAACTATATTTTTAGTATCTTTGGGTATGGCTTGGATGATTTTATCTACCACGCTTTTATCACATAAAAAATTTTGCCCAAAATGTTTTTTTGCTTTTATCATAAATTTATTTTATCTAAAAAATATTAATTATAGCATTATTTTAAGCGCTAATTAGATAAAATTTGAATTATTTTTTATAAAGGTTAATTTTTGAAAAATCTTATAGTGTGTGCAGGAGGAAATGAGGATTTTAAATTTGCACAAAGTATAGGTGTAGGCTTAGTTAATTCTGCTTTTTCTCTAGGTAAAATTTTAAGTCAAGTAAAAGTAGATAGAGTGATTTTTATAGGTACATGTGGAATTTACCAAGAAGGAAAAATTTTAGACATTTATGAAAGTTCTAATGCTGTAAATTTAGAATACGCAGATTTATTTGATAGTTTTTATACACCTATAGCAAATGAGATTAGATTAAATGTTTCACATGAAACTATGATTAATTCTTCAAATTATATTTGCAAAGATGAAAATATTGCTCAAGAATTTTTTAAAAAAGGCGTACATATAGAAAATATGGAGGCATACGCTGTGCTTTCTTGTGCAAAAATGCAAGGAATAGAAGGAATTTGTTATTTATGTGCTACAAATTTTTGTAATGAATTTGCACATGAAGATTTTTTAAAAAATCATCAAGAAGCAAAAGAATTATTAAAAGATTTTTTGTTAGATAAGAAACTTATATAGGAAAAAAATTGAGTGAATTAAAAAATATATTAGATTTTACTAAAGAAGAATTAGAAAATTTAGTCCAGCCAAAATTTAGAGCAAAGCAAATTTTTGAATGGGTATATAAAAAATATGCAGATGATTTTTTACAAATGTCATCTTTACCAAAAGACTTTAGGGTGTTTTTGCAAGAAAATTTTCATTTTTCACCTTTAAAATGTGTTAAAGAAGAAAAAAGCAAGGATGGGAGTATTAAATATCTTTTTGAGCTTTTAGATGGTAAAAAAATAGAAGCTGTTTTGCTACCTATGAAAGAAGAGCTTGTAGATGAAAATGGAAAAATCATCAAACATGCAAGATATACTATTTGTGTTTCCTCTCAAGTGGGGTGTAAAAGTGGGTGCAGTTTTTGTCTGACTGCTAAAGGCGGTTTGAAAAGAAATTTGACTGCAGGAGAAATAGTAGGACAAATTTTATGGATTAAAAAACATAATAACATACCTTATGAAAGAAGGGTTAATATAGTCTATATGGGTATGGGAGAGCCTTTGGATAATCTTAAAAATGTTTCTAAGGCAGTTAAAATTTTAGCTGATAATGATGCTTTAGCGATAAGCCCTAGAAGACAAACTATAAGCACAAGTGGTTTAGCAAAGCAAATTAAAGAGCTTGGAGAAATGAATTTAGGTGTGCTTTTGGCTATTTCACTCCATGCTGTAAATGATGAACTTAGAAGTGAATTAATGCCCATTAATAAAGCTTATAATATAGCAAGCATTATGGAAGCGGTGAGAAATTTTCCTATAGATCAGCGTAAAAGAGTAATGTTTGAATACCTTTTAATTGATGGGATAAATGATAAAATAGAACATGCAAAAGAACTAGTCAAGCTCTTAAATGGTATAAAAGCCAAAGTAAATTTAATACTTTTTAATCCACACGAAGGAAGTTTATATAAAAGACCAAGTGTTGAAAATGCGGTTAAAATTCAAGATTATTTAAGCGCAAAAGGTGTTACTTGTACGATAAGGGAAAGTAAAGGACTTGATATTTCAGCTGCATGCGGACAGCTTAAAGAAAGGCAGAGTAAACAATGACTTTTTTAGATATAGTCCAACTTATTTTTATAAGCATAGTAGTGATCATAGGACTTGGTGGGATTATTTATGTATTAAAAAATGAAGGGAAAAATAATGATAGATAAAAAACAATTGTTAGAAAATCAATTATTTCAAAATAGATATATAAAGCCAAATATTTCTTGGTATTTTTCTCATTTAAATGGTAAAAGAGGAATTGCTAGAATTTTTAAAGTTCCTTATGCTGCTTTGATGAAAAAATTTTATTTGAAAAAATACTTCGAAAAGAGGGTTTTAGAAGGTAAGGTGGATATTCCTTATTTAGAATTAGTTTTAACTACAAGATGTACTTTGCGTTGTGAATCATGTAATAATTTGATGTAGTATTTTTCACCATCAAATCAATATACCTGTACTTTAGAGGGCATTATGGAATCATTAGATCTACTTTTATCTAAAGTAGATTCTATTGCAAGAGTTAGAATTATAGGCGGAGAACCCCTGTTGTTTAAAGATTTACCACAATTGATTGATTATTTAGATGCTCAAAAGAAAATACTAACTTTTTCTTTAGTTACTAATGCAACTATTGATTTTAAAGATGAATTGATGAAAAAGTTAAAAAAATCTAATAAGGTTAGAAAAATTACAATTTCAGACTACAAAAGATCGCCAAATTTAAAAATTCCACTAAAACAAGAAAGCATTCTAAGAAAATTAAAAGAAAATAAAATTCCATTTTCTATGAACTCTAGTGGCGAAAATTCTACTTGGAGTGATCCTGAAAAAATTTATAAACGCGGTAGAAGTAAAGAAGATATAATCAAAAATTATCGTAATTGTCAAATGCCATGTGTAAGTTTGATGACATCTGAGGGCTTAGAAAATAAACAATTAGCACCTAAAGGAGCTATTTTTGTTTGTCCTATATCAAGTTCCTTGTCACGCTTAAAAGGACTTGAAGAATTTAATGGTGATTTTTTAAATTTAGAGGATTCTAAAGAAAGATTTTTTGAATTTTATTCTCAAGATTTTTATAAATCTTGTGATTATTGTAGAGATTATGGTGAGCCAGCTAAGCAAATTGCAGTTGCAGTCCAAACTGATAAAGTTTTAAAGTTAGAAAAAGATTAAGGTAGATTTTTCAAAAATTCATCCTTTATGTTTTTTTGAGATTGTATCAAAAATTTTTGATTTTTATATGTAAATTCTAAGCTAAAAGAGTGTAAAAGCAGTCTTTTAGCGCCTGTAATTTGAGCTCTTTTTATATCACTCATTTTTCCATCTAATATTTGCCCTATTTGTGTTTTTTCTAAACCATATAAAGGTTCACCTAAAATTTTATGTTTCACATGAAACAAATGTAATCTTATTTGATGTTGTCTGCCTGTTAGAGGTTTAGCTAAAACTAAACTAGCATCTAAATTTTCAAAATATTCTAAAGTATAAAATTGTGTTAAAGCTTCTTTGCCATTTTCACAAATATGCATCCTAGTTTTTACTGTATCATAGTCTTTAGCTAAATCCATGCTTTTATCTACTATAAATTCTTTTTTAGTTTTTCCTTTTACTAGAGCGAGATAGCTTTTTTGCACTAATCTTTTTTCAAACATAGTTTTTAACTCAATTTGTGTATTTTTATGTTTTGCTATGAGTAAAAGTCCGCTTGTTTCTTTATCTAGTCTATGAGCTACGCAAGCTTTTTCACCCCATAAATGCCAAATTTCATCACAAAGACTATAAGTACAATTGCGCCCATTAGGATGAGTTAGTACTCCACTTGGTTTTTCTACGATGGCAAAATCTTCATTTTCAAAAACTATTTCTAATCCTTTGGGGTTGTTTTCATATATGATTAATTCTACTAAACCATTTAAAAATTTATTTTTTTCTTCTACCAAATTTCCATCACAAAATAATCTTTTTTTATCAATGAGTTTTTGTGCTTCACGCATAGAAATTTTCAACTCATCCATAAGTAGTCTAAATGCCTTTTTTCCATTATTTGCTAGTTTCTTTTTTATATATGCCATTTAATAACTTTCTTAGGTAATTTATAATAAAATTCAAACTATTTTTTCATAAAAAATTATATAAAAAAAGGTCTTGAAAATGGTTGAAAGATATAGTAGAGAAATCATGGCTAAAAAATGGGACATGCAAGCAAAATATGATGCATGGCTAAAAGTAGAATTAGCTGCTGTGAAAGCATGGAATAAACTTGGTCTTATTAAAGACGATGATTGTGAAAAAATTATAAAAAATGCAAAATTTGATATAGCAAGAATAGATGAAATAGAAAAAACTACCAAACATGATGTTATCGCTTTTTTAACTAGTGTAAGTGAAAGCTTAGGTGAGGAAAGTCGTTTTGTACATTATGCAATGACAAGTTCAGATTGTATTGATACTGCAGTTGCTTTGCAGATCAAAGATAGTTTGGAACTAATCTTGCAAGATTTAGATCAAGTTTTAGCAGCGATTAAAACAAGAGCATATGAGCATAAAAATACCTTAATGGTGGGAAGAAGTCATGGAATTCATGGAGAGCCTATAACTTTTGGTTTAGTTTTGGCTATTTGGTATGATTCGCTAGTTCATGCAAAAGATTTAATTATTCATGCAAAAGAAGTGATTAGCTATGGAAAAATCAGTGGTGCTATGGGAAATTTTGCTCATGCTCCACTTGAATTTGAAGAAGAAGTTTGTAAAAATTTAGATCTTAAACCAGCACCAGTTTCAAACCAAGTTATACAAAGAGATCGTTACGCACAAGTTATCTCGGCTTTAGCTATTTTAGCTTCAAGTTGTGAGCAAATTGCTGTTGCTATCCGCCATTTTCAAAGAACAGAAGTATATGAAGCTGAAGAATATTTTTCTCAAGGACAAAAAGGAAGTTCAGCTATGCCTCATAAAAGAAATCCTGTTTTGAGTGAAAATATTACCGGTCTTTGCAGGATGATAAGAGCTTATGTAACACCTGCTTTAGAAAATGTAGCATTGTGGCATGAAAGAGATATATCACATTCTAGTGTAGAAAGATTTGTATTACCTGATGCTTTTATCACGACTGATTTTATGCTTTCAAGATTATGCGGTGTGGTAGAAAAGCTTTTGGTATATCCAGAAAATATGATGAAAAATTTAAATTTAACTGGAGGGCTTGTATTTTCTCAAAGAGTATTGCTTGAACTTCCATTTAAAGGTATAAGCAGAGAAGAAGCTTACAAGATTGTTCAAAGAAATGCTATGAAAGTTTGGGCTGATTTACAAAATGGTAAGCCTGCTTTAAATGAAAAAGGTGAGAGTTTGTTTTTATTAGCTTTATTAGCTGATGAGGATTTGAAAAATTCTTTAAGTGAAGCAGATATTAGAAATTGCTTTGATTATAACTACTATACTAAAAATGTAGATAAAATTTTTGAAAGAACTTTTAAATAATAAACTAGGGGTTGTGAGTGAAAGTATTAAAAAGAAATGGAAGAACTGAAGAGTTAGATGTTTCTAAGATTAAAAAATATACTACCGACGCGGTGGCAAATTTAGAAAATGTAAGTCAAAGTGAGCTTGAAGTAGATGCAAAAATTCAATTTCGTGATGGTATAACAACAGAAGAAATCCAACAAACTCTTATAAAAACAGCAGTAGATAAAATAGATATTGATAGGCCTAATTGGACCTTTGTTGCTGCAAGATTGTTTTTGTATGATTTATATAAAAAAGTAAGTGGTTATAATGGGTATAAGCATTTAAGAGAATACCTTGAAAAAGGCGAAAAAGAAGGTAGGATTTTAATCGGCTTAAAAGAAAAATATGATTTAGATGATCTTAATGCTTATATCAAGCCAGAGCGTGATTTGCAATTTACTTATCTTGGTATAAAAACTTTATATGATAGGTATTTGATTAAAGATTCTAAAGGTATGCCTATAGAATTACCACAACAAATGTTTATGGCTATTGCGATGTTTTTAGCACAAAATGAATTAGATTCTCAAACTTGGGCTAAAAAATTTTATGATTTGATCTCAACTTTTGAAGTAATGCTTGCAACTCCAACCCTTTCAAATGCAAGAACTACAAGACACCAATTAAGCTCATGTTATATAGGAAGCACACCTGATAATATAGAAGGGATTTTTGATTCCTATCAAGAAATGGCACTCTTATCTAAATTTGGCGGTGGTATAGGTTGGGATTGGTCCAAGGTGCGTGCTATGGGTGGAAGTATAGATGGGCATAAAAACGCAGCAGGCGGGATCATACCATTTTTAAAAATCACTAATGATATAGCCGTTGCTGTTGATCAACTTGGTACTAGAAAAGGGGCGATTGCTGTATATATCGAACCTTGGCATATGGATATTAATGACTTTTTAGATTTGCGTAAAAATTCTGGCGAAGAAAGAAGAAGAGCGCATGAACTTTTCCCTGCTTTGTGGATTAATGATTTATTTATGAAAAGAGTAAGGACAAATGGTAAATGGACGCTTTTTGATCCTGCTGATACTGCAAGTTTATGTGATTTATATGGTGAAGAATTTGAGAAAAAATACGAAGAATTTGAAAAAGATGAAAGCATAGCTAAAGAAATTATAGATGCAAAAGAGCTTTGGAAAAAAATACTTTTATCTTATTTTGAAACAGGTATGCCATTTTTATGTTTTAAAGATAGTGCAAACAAAACAAATCCAAATTCCCACGCAGGAATTATAAGAAGTTCAAATTTATGTACAGAAATTTTTCAAAATACAGATCCAAATTATTATCAAATCAAAATTGTATTTGATGATAAAACAGAGCTTCATTTAGATGAGGATGAAGAGCTTGCAATAGATGGAGGGTATAAAAAGCTTGCTAAGAAAGTTTCTACTTTAGATAGTATTAATGGTAAAAAAGTTTATATAGTAGAAAAATATAAAAACGAAGGAAAAACCGCAGTTTGTAATCTTGCAAGTATAAACTTAAGTAAAATCAACACCAAAGAAGACATCCAAAGAGTAGTGCCAACAGCGATAAGAATGCTTGATAATGTGATTGATTTGAATTTTTATCCCCATGTAAAGGTTAAAAATACCAACTTAAAATCACGCGCTATAGGACTTGGTGTAATGGGTGAAGCGCAAATGCTGGCTGAGGCTCAAATTTATTGGGGTTCTAATGAGCATTTTGAAAAAATTGATCGTATTATGGAGATGATTAGCTATGAGGCGATTTTAGCTAGCTCAAATTTAGCCTTAGAAAAAGGAAGTTATCCTGACTTTGAAGGATCAAATTGGAGTAAAGGTATAGTGCCAATTGATGTAGCAAATGAAAATGCTAAAAAACTTACCGCAAGTGAAGGTTTGTTTGATCAAAGCGAGTGTGATTGGGAAAAATTAAGAGAAAAACTAAAAAGAGATGGTATAAGAAATGGTTATTTAATGGCTATAGCACCAACTTCTTCTATCTCGATTTTAGTGGGTACTACTCAAACAATTGAGCCTGTATATAAAAGAAAATGGTTTGAGCAAAACTTAAGTGGTATGATACCAACTGTGGTGCCAAATTTAAGCGCTAATACTTGGCAGTATTACACTCCTGCTTATGAGCTTGATCAAAAAATCTTAGTAAAAGCAGCAGCGATTCGTGGTAAATGGATTGATCAAGGTCAATCATTAAATATCTTTGTTTCTTTAGATAAAGCAAGCGGTGGATATTTAAATGAAATTTATCAACTTGCTTGGGAATTAGGTGTTAAATCAACTTACTATCTAAGAAGCGAAAGTCCTGATAGTCAAAAAGTAAATGATGATGTGGTTGATAGAACTATAGAATGTGAAGGTTGTCAATAAAAATGGAGAAACAAAATGCATACAAAAAACTCACTACCGGAGCTTACGCTTAGGGGTATAATACTAGGAAGTATTTTAACGATTATTTTTACTGCCTCAAATGTATATTTGGGGCTTAAAGTTGGTCTTACTTTTTCTACTTCTATTCCTGCTGTTGTAATTGCAATGGCTGTTTTAAAAATCTTTAAAGATTCTAATATTTTAGAAAATAATATGGTTCAAACTCAAGTTTCAGCTGCAGGTACGCTCTCGGCTGTGATTTTTGTTATACCGGGTCTTTTTATATGTGGGTATTGGTTTGAATTTCCACTTTGGCTTACCTTTATGCTCTGTCTTTGCGGAGGTGGATTAGGCGTGCTTTTTACTATACCTTTGCGTAGAGCTATGGTAGTAGAGAGTAAATTGGCTTATCCTGAAGGAAGGGCTGCTGCTGAAATTTTAAAAGTGGCCAATAAAGATCAAGCTGATAAAAAAGGAAAGGTGGGCTTAAAAGAAATCACACTTGGTGTAGTATTAGCTTCTATTGTAAGCCTTTTTTCAAGTGGCTTTAAACTACTTTCAAGTGGAAGTAGTTTTGCATTTATTTGGCAAAAAATGACTTTTGGATTTTCTATGGGCTATTCAGTGGCGCTTTTGGGTGCTGGATACTTAGTAGGTATAGCCGGAGGTGTTGCATTGCTTGTGGGTATGGTGCTTGCTTGGATGGTTTTTGTGCCATATTTTTCTGCTAAAGAAAATTTTGATGCAAGCTTAAGTGCGCTTGATATAGCTAATCAAATTTGGGCTCAAAAAGTACGCTTAATAGGTACAGGAGCTATTGCCATAGCAGCATTATGGACTTTAATAGAACTTGCAAAGCCTGTATATGATGGCATGAAAAATATGCTTAAAAAAACTTCATTAAACCTCTCACAAGATCCTAAAGATATGGATTTATCTTTAAAAGCTATGCTAGGTTTATTTGTGCTTATGTGTATAGGTTTGTTTATTTCATTTTATGCTTTTGTGGCCGATTCAAATTTAGCAAGTGGCTATCAAATTCTTTTTGCTTTGGTAGGAACTTTAGTAGCTATTTTTATAGGCTTTTTTGTAGCTTCTGCTTGTGGATATATGGCAGGTTTAGTGGGTTCATCATCTTCTCCTATTTCAGGTATAGGACTAATTGGGATTATGATTTCTTCTTTGATTATTTTACTTTTGGGTTATCAAGTAGATTTATTTAGCGATCCTTTAATGTCTAAATTTGCTATTGCTTTTGCTATATTTACTACCAGTGTTATTTTGGCAACTGCTGCTATTTCTAATGATAATTTACAAGATTTAAAAACTGGTTATTTAGTAGGTGCAACTCCTTGGAAACAACAAGTTTCTTTGATTATAGGCTGTGTGTTTGGAGCTTTGGCTATAGCTCCTGTGTTAAATTTGTTATACCAAGCTTATGGTTTTGTGGGTGCAATGCCAAGAGAAGGAATGGATGAGGCAAATGCACTTGCTGCACCGCAAGCAAATTTAATGAGCACTATAGCTCAAGGTATTTTTAACGCTAACATTGATTGGAGTTATATTATAGCAGGAGCTTTTGTGGGTGTTGGTATAATCATTGTCGATCGTTTATTAAGAAAGAAAAATATGACTTTACCGCCTTTAGCTGTGGGTATAGGTATATATTTACCACCTGCTGTTAATATGCCTTTGTTTATAGGTGGATTATTGGCATATTTAATTAAAAAGCGTTTGGATCAAAGATATGCTAAAAATGCTCATAAAAAAGAACTTATTCAAGAGCATGAGCAAAAAGGAACCTTATTTGCCTCTGGTTTGATAGTGGGTGAGAGTATATTTGGAGTATTAATAGCTGGTTTAACTGTGCTTTCTATTAGTAGAGGTGGGACTGAAGATCCGCTTGCTATTGCAACTTCATTTAAAGATGATGGGATTATAGGTTTTGTAGTTTTTGTAGCGATTATGCTAATTTTTGCAAGAAGAGTGCTTAAAAAATGAATTTAGATTATTATTATGCTTTGATTTTAGGAATCATTGAGGGTCTGACAGAATTTTTACCTGTTTCATCTACCGGGCATATGATCTTGGGTGCTGAAATTTTGGGTTTAAATATAGATGATTTTTGGAGAAGTTTTTTTATCATCATTCAGCTTGGTTCTATACTAGCGGTGATTTTTATTTTTAAAGAAAAACTAACTCAAAAACTTGATATTTGGTTAAAACTTGCTGTGGGCTTTTTGCCTGCAGGTGGGGTGGGTTTTATAGCATATAAGTTTTTAAAAGAAATATTTAATGGCTATACCGTGGCTACTATGTTAATCATTGGTGGGATTGTTTTTATCATCATAGAACTTAAACATAGAAAAAAAGACTATACAATCCACTCTTTAGATGAGGTAAGTTATAAACAAGCTTTTTTGATAGGTTTAACTCAAGCTCTTGCTATTATACCAGGTACTTCAAGAAGTGGAGCAAGTATCATAGGTGGGTTATTGCTCGGACTTGATCGCAAAGTTGCTTCTGAATTTTCATTTTTGCTTGCAATTCCTACTATGATTATAGCAACAGCTTATAGCATTTATAAAGAACCACAAGTTCTAAGCAATATGAATAATTTTATTCCTTTAGCCATAGGTTTTATAACAGCTTTTGTAGTGGCTTTTATAGTAATTAAAATATTTTTAAAATTAATCAGCAAGATAAACTTCATACCTTTTGGAATTTATAGGATAATTTTAGGTTTTGTATTTTTATACCTTTTTATGAGTGGTACTTTAGATATATCAAGAACAGGTGTTTGAAATATAAAAATATCCTTTATTTAAAAAAAGTTTAAGTTTTTCATAGCTAAAATTAGTCTTATATTTTAATTTAAGCTCACAAGGTTAGTGAGTGTTAAGGGTAGAAATGACAAAAGATATAATTGCATATGCAAATAATGAAACTTTAGTAGATACTCAAAGTTTTAACAATGATACAAATTTAACTCCGATTTATTTTGATAACTCTAAAGAAAGTTTAGAAGTTATCCGCCACTCTTGTGCGCATTTAATGGCTCAAGCGATTAAAAGTTTGTATCCAGAGGCTAAATTTTTCGTAGGACCTGTGATAGAAGATGGGTTTTATTATGATTTTAGAGTTGATAGTAAGATTTCAGAAGAAGACTTAAGCAAAATCGAAAAGAAAATGAAAGAACTAGCTGAAGCAAAGCTAGACATCACAAAATATGAACTCTCAAAGACTGAGGTTAAAGAAAAATTTGCTAATGATGATTTAAAACAAGAAGTTTTACTAAGAATTCCTGATGGAAAAGTAAGTATTTATAAGCAAGGCGAATTTGAAGATTTATGCCGTGGACCTCATGTACCAAATACTAGATATTTAAGATTTTTCAAACTTACTCGTGTAGCGGGAGCGTATTTGGGTGGTGATGAAAAAAGAGAAATGCTCACAAGAATTTATGGTACTGCCTTTGCAGATAAAGAAAGTTTAAATGAATACTTAAAAATTATTGAAGAAGCTAAAAAAAGAGATCATAGAAAACTTGGTAATGAAATGAAGCTTTTTGCCTTTGATGATGAAATAGGTGGTGGGCTTCCTATATGGCTTAGCAATGGTGCAAAATTAAGAAGCAAATTAGAGCATTTGCTATATAAAGCACATAGATTAAGAGGCTATGAGCCTGTGCGTGGGCCTGAACTTTTAAAAGCTGATGCGTGGAAAATTAGTGGGCATTATGCAAACTATAAAGAAAATATGTATTTTACGCAAATTGATGAGCAAGAATATGGCATTAAGCCGATGAATTGTGTAGGACATATTAAAATTTATCAAAGTGATGTTAGAAGTTATCGCGATTTACCTTTGAAATTTTTTGAATACGGCGTGGTGCACCGCCATGAAAAAAGTGGAGTTTTGCACGGGCTTTTTAGGGTAAGAGAATTCACTCAAGATGATGCACATATTTTTTGTATGCCAACTCAGATAAAAGAACAAGTTTTAGAAATTTTAAGCTTTGTTGATACTTTGATGAAGGCTTTTGAGTTTGATTATGAAATGGAAATTTCAACACGTCCGGCAAAAGCAATAGGCGATGATGAAATTTGGGATATAGCTACAAAGGCTTTAAAAGAAGCTTTAGATGAGCAAGGTTTAAAATATGGCATTGATGAGGGCGGTGGAGCTTTCTATGGCCCAAAAATCGATATTAAAATCACTGATGCGCTAAAAAGAAAATGGCAGTGTGGAACTATACAAGTAGATTTTAACTTACCAAGCCGTTTTAAACTCGAATACACAGACGCAGATAATGAGAAAAAACAACCTGTAATGCTTCACCGTGCTATTTTGGGTTCTTTTGAAAGATTTATAGGAATTTTAGTAGAGCATTGTGCGGGTGAGTTGCCATTTTTCATAGCGCCAACTCAAGTAGCTATAGTACCTATTTCGCAAAATCATCATGATTATGCAAAAGAAATAGCAAGAAAACTTTTAGAACTTGGCATTGATAGTGAAGTGTATAATAAAAATGAAAGCTTAAATAAAAAAATCCGCACAGCCGAAAAAGCACATGTGCCTATGATACTTGTTTTAGGCGATGAAGAAGTAGCAAACAAAAGTGTGGCTTTAAGAGATAGAAGAGCAAAAGAACAAAAAACAATGACTTTAGATGAATTTATAACCCTAACAAAGGAGAAATTAAGTGAGGTACGCTTTTGAGTAAAGAAAAAGAAGTATTGCTAAATGAAGAAATTCAAGCAGATGAGATCAGATGTATAGGTGATGATGGCAAGGTTTATGGCATTATTAGTAGTGATGAAGCACTAGATATAGCAAATAGACTAGGGCTTGATTTGGTGATGATAGCCCCTGAAGCCAAACCACCTGTATGTAAGATAATGGATTATGGAAAATTCCGTTATCAACAAGAAAAGAAACAAAAAGAAGCAAAGAAAAAACAAAAAGTTATTGATATAAAAGAAATCAAACTTTCTGTGAAAATCGCTCAAAATGACATTAATTATAAAGTCAAACATGCAAGCGAGTTTTTAGAGCAAGGCAAGCATGTGAAATTTAGAGTGTTTTTAAAAGGTCGTGAGATGGGCTCTCCTGAAGCAGGGGTAGCTTTGCTTGAAAAAATTTGGCAAATGGTTGAAGATATAGCAGATAGAGACAAAGAGCCTTTACTCGAAGGACGCTATGTAAATATGCTAGTAACTCCTAAAAAGAAAAAATAATCACAAGCCTTTTTAAGGCTTGTATTTTAAACTTATGCTAGAAGAAAATCCACAATTTTTAAAAGAACAAATCATAACTTATCTTGGTAATAAAAGATCTTTACTCGAGTTTTTAAATCAAGGCTTTAAATTCGCACAAAATGAGCTTAAAAAAGACAAATTTAGTTTTTGTGATGTATTTAGTGGCTCTGGGGTAGTTTCGCGTTTTGTGAAGCCTTATGCGAGTTTTATCATGGCAAATGATTTGGAAGATTATTCTAAAATCATCAATGAGTGTTATTTAAGCAATCAAAACGCGAAATTTTTACAAGAATTACAAAAACATTATGCTTTTTTAACTTCTGATTTAAAACTCAAAAAAGGCTTTATAAGCAAGCTTTATGCGCCAAATGATGATGAGTATATCCAAAAGAATGAAAGAGTTTTCTACACACTTAAAAACGCTATGTATTTAGACTCTATGCGAGAAAAAATTTCAAGCCTGCCGAAAGAAATTCAAAAATACTTCATCGCACCGCTTATCTATGAAGCAAGTGTACATGCAAATACAAGCGGGGTTTTTAAAGGCTTTTATAAAGATAAAAATGGAGTGGGAAAATTTGGAGGAAATGGAGCAAATGCGCTTAGTCGTATAAAGGGTGATATAGCTTTAAAAATGCCTATTTTTTCAAATTTTACTTGTGAGTATGAGGTTTTTCAAAAGGATGCAAATGTTTTAGCTAAAGAGCTTGATGGCTTTGATGTGGCGTATTTAGACCCACCTTATAATCAACACCCTTATGGATCAAATTATTTTATGTTAAATTTAATCGCTAATTATAAAAAGCCAAAGGAAATTTCAAAGGTTTCTGGTATACCAAAAGACTGGAACCGCAGTGCTTTTAACAAAGAAAAAAAAGCCGAAGATGCTTTGTTTGATTTGATAAATGATTTAAAAGCCAAGATTGTATTGCTTTCTTATAATTGTGAGGGTTTTGTAAAAAAAGAAAAATTCACAAAAAGACTTCAAAGTCTTGGAGAATGTTTTGTGCTTGAGCAAAAGTATAATGCCTTTAGAGCTAGTAGAAACCTTTCTAAGCGCTCTATGCATATACAAGAACAACTTTATGTATTAAAAAAACGCTAATCTTGCATGTATGTATTTAACTGCTCAAAAAGTTTTTCTTTTAAAGCGATAGGTTTGTTTATTTTAATATATGGTATCCAATATCTTATTAAATTTAAAAGCTCATCATCATAGGTATAAAATGCCTTGATGTAAATAAAATTCTCATCCTCATCTATAAATTCGTATTTAGTAAGGGCATTTTTTCTTAAGAAATATTCTTTAGCTTTTTTATCAAGTTTTAAAATAGCTTCTTTGTTTTCTTTACTAATCCAGTTGCTTTGATCTTTTTGAATTTGTTTTAAAAACTCTTCTTTTGGGGTAAAAATTTCTTTTTTTTCCACTCTTAGTTGTGTGATTTTAGAAAAAGCAAAGGTTTTTAAAGTATCGTTTTCATCTGCTAAAAGATACCATATGTGATCAATATTGATGAGTTTGTATGGATTGGCTTTTCTGCATTTTTCTTTGTAGTGAAAACTAATGGGGTATTTTGCTATGATAGCTGCACTTAGTTCCTCAAAAACTTCTCTATCAAGTGTTTCATAGCTTTTGGTTTTGACTAAAAAGGCTTTATTGATTTTTTCATTAAGCAAGTCGTTTAAAAACTCTTTATCTAAACTAGGATAAAGCCTACCTATACCGCTTAAAATAGCAAAATTTTGTATATCTTTAAAGCTTAATTTTCCTAAAACATAGCCTTCTAAAAAATACTTTCCATTTTCTTTTTTTATAGGGATAAAAGCAAGGCGTTCATGTAAGTCTCTTTGTATGGTGCGAATGCTGACATTAAATTCTTGCGCAAGCTCTTTTAAGCTAAAACGCTCTCCATTGTTTAAACACTGCAGTATAGAAACTAAACGCGTAGAAAGCTTGTCTTTTTCCATATACAACCTTTTTTTGTTTATTTTAGCAAATCTTTGATGTTTTGTTTGATTGTTTTTGGATCATTTTCATAGGTAGTTAAAAGCTCTTGAATAAGTTTTAAAAAATCACTAAAATCATCAGGATTTTCTTTTTTAAATTTAAGTACTCTATCTAGGATGATAAAAGCGGCTTCTGTTTTGTCATTTTCTTTTTCATAAAGCTCTTTTAGCTCTAAAGCAAACTTAGTGTAAGTATAAGCTTGCTTTGGCTTTGAGATGATATCAAAGATGTTTGATTTATAGCTAAAAAGCAATGAAAAAAGTTGAGGTAGTTTGTTTAGCATGACTTAATCTCCAAAGTCTATAAAATATTCAACTAAAAAATCTCTTAGAGAACTTTCGTTTGATGTTTTTTGATAGTCAAATTTAGTTCCTATATTTAAAGGTAGTTTTACAATTTGAGCTTTTATAGAACCTGATTTTATAGATTGTTTTTCGATGTCTTGATTAATTTTTTCATATTTTTTTGATATAGATTGTCCTCCTACTTTACCAGTTTTCAAATAAGCTTTTAATGCAGATTTAAACGAAGTGGGTAATTTTTCAATATATATATGATGTTCTTCTATATATTTTTGTAATTCTTCTTTTGTTAACTTTCCACTGAGACCATTTTCAGAAGTCCGCATTTCGTTTTTTTGTAGCTCTTTAAAGTTAGAAGATTTATCAAGATCGGTCTGCTTGTAATTTGCTTTACCCTTTGCATATAAGGTATAGTTGATATTTAAGTCAGCTTCAAAATTATTTTCATATTTTGCTTTATATTCTTCTTTGCTTACAAATTTAATTTCACATCTTTTTGCACCCATAAATCCTGCTAATAACTGTATAATTTCTTCAGTGTCTTCTATATAATACCTATCAAAACAAGCTATATCATAATATACATTTTCGTATATTGGAGATGGACATAAGCATATATTTAAATTCTCTACTTTTAACAAATCTTGTAGTTGGTATTTTCTATCGGATAAGTGAAAAATAAGATCTTTCTTTTTTAATTTTTTTAGTTCTTGAGAATCAACTATTTTGATATTTTCTCTTAATTCTTGGGTTTCTTCGCCAAGTTGTTCTATATCGTATTTATTTTGGTCATTTGTAATAAGTAAATATTCTTCCATGTTTTAATCCTTTGTCGCTATATATATAAGTGTTGCTGCAATCAATAGCAGTAAAATTCCTGAAATTTTATATATTTTGGAATTATCTTGTTTTTGTAAATTTAAAAAATCATCATAATTCAAACCCGCTTTATTAATGCTATCTTTTACATTTTTACTTTGTAAATTTTCATCCATTATGATCATAGCAAGTCTTGTTCTATCTAATTTATCTTTTATAGGGTGTTTTATCACATAAAAAGATAGGTTGTTAGGTAACTTTTTAAATCCGATATGATTTCCATCGAGTTTATAGGTATTGATGATCTTATATAAATTGCTAATTTCTTTTTCTTGTTTGATATCTTTTAAGAAAACTCCATTTTTTATGCTAGTATGAGAATCACCTTCGATATCTTGTATAGTGATAAAAATCATTCAAACAACCCCATTAGTTCTTTATGAATTTTTTTATAATGGTCATCACTTTGATCACCTAAAAGTTCAAAAATTTCAACCTTAGCATTACTAATATTTTGTTTAATATCGTTCATTATATCTTTTTTGGTTTCACCTGCTCTTGTTCCTATAATAATATAATTGATTTTTTTGCCATTATTTTTTTCTTCATCAACAATGCGTTTTTTCCAAAAATCCATACCAAATTTAATATTTTTATCTTTATTGTATTTAGAAGAATCAAAAACATATACCACATAATCGCCATTATTTAAGTTTGTGAATGATTTATTTCTATCAATTATTTGAGCTTTTGAACCCCCATGATCTATAAAATGAAGATTTTCATATTTTTCTTTCTTGCCTGTATTTGTAGCGATATGTTCATCTATTTTATCAATTTTTTTTGTGATTATTTTAAAAATAGTAGTTTTTCCTGCCATTGGCTCACCTGCAAACATAACATTTTTGTCTTTTGCAAAATTGCTAATATCATCGTCTATATCATTATCATTTTTATATGATTTATACGCTGCATACGCTCCTATTCCTGCTGCTACAGCTACTGGTGCTAAAAACCAAACCATCTTTTCCCTTTCAACTTCGAATTTATTTTTTATTGTATCTAAATTTGCTTAAGTTTTATTGCTTTTAATGATCCTTGCAAGCACCATTATACCCGCTAAAATTAGCGCATAAGACACCGCTACATTTGTAATTCCGTATTTTTCTATTAAAAATAAACTTGGCAAAATAACACAATATAAAACAAATATAAGTAAAGCCCAAAAAGCTCCGCAGGCAATAGCCCATATAGCAGTAGCTATCATGACTATAATACCAATTACAACCGCCATAAATAATTCCTTTTGTTTTGACTTACAAAAGGAATTATATTTTAGCTTTATGACAGGTTATGTCGTAAATTAGCATTATCTTTTAAAAGCACTTAATATAGTGCTAAATGCCATTTCTAAGGCATTAGCGTTTTTTCTTTGGAGAGGTTCTTTGCATTTTGGGCAAGAAAAAATTTCACCACTAAAAGATATAACATCAGATTTTGGAACTATTACTTTAGAATACCCGCATTTTTTACATACTTTTTTAAACGGCATAGGACGTATCATTAATTTCCTTTTTTTGTTTTGTGAGCTGTTAAAAATTATCCATTTTTTGCTCTTTTATTTCACTTGGATTTGCATTTTCAAAAATCTCTTTTATGCTAGCGCGTGTTTGCTCGTATTTTTCTTTAAGCTCGGGATTATTTTCTATGGTTTCTTTTCCGCCAAATAAATCTGCAACAACCAAAGGCTCGTTGAAAAATTTATCATCCACCGCATCAACTACATTATAAACTTTTTCAGCAGCTTGTCCAAGCATTTCACATGCTATGTCTTTTGGATCATCAGTCCAGTATGCATTTTCTTCTTTGGTTTTGTCATACCATTTTTTTAATCCATATCCAGTTGCAGCTAAAGCAACTCCACCTAAAATAAAACCTAATTTTCCCATAAATAACTCCTTTTGTTTTGATTTACAAAAGGAATTATATTTTAGCTTTATGACAGGTTGTGTCGTTTTAGGGTATTAAAATAAATTATTTTTAAAATGTTCTACGTCTTTATTTTCTATAGAGTTGTTTAGATATTTATACAAGAAATCATAAGCTATATTAAGCTTGTTCTCATCAAGATTGTTTTCAAGTATAAAAAATCTTGCTAAGAAAGTAAGATCAAAAATTTGAGCAATAGGTTTTAAATTTTCTAAAATTTTTGGCGCAATTTTTTGCTTTTTGTCGTAGTGATCTTTTAAAGCTTTCATTATATTTCTTCTTTGAAGGTTTAACAGATTCTCTATCGTTTTAATATCTGCATTTTCTAGCCAAGCTGAGCCAAGTATAACACCATCTTTATAGTTTTTAGCATAGAAATTGTAAATATTGTGTTGGATTATTTCTTCATTTATCAATTCATTTGAAGTTGTATTTGAACTTTGGTTGATTTTTACAGCTACTGCTTTAGAAAATCCACCTGAAAAGACAATAGCTGTTCCTATATCTAGTTTGCTTAAAAATTCTGCTTGCTCATCTTCTAAAGCCATGGTATTTGCGATAGCTTTTTTATCATCTGCAGCAAAAATTCTATGAACGATTTTTGTGTTTGTATTTTTTAATACTTCTGGGGTGAGCTTGTTTGGAATTTGATCAGCTATCATTAAGCATTCGCCATATTTTCTAATCTCAGCAAGCATGTCAGTAAATACTTCAACACCTTGTTTTTTATTTAAACTATCTCCCGCTTCATACTTACTTAATAATCTATGTGCTTCTTCTATTAAAAGTATGTGTTTTAAGCCATGTTTATTTTGGCTAGTTTTGAAATTTGCTTTGATGGCCTCTACAAAATTAGTAAGTATAAATCCCATTACTAAAGATTTTTCATTACCATTTCTAATCTCCTCAAGCTCAAACACTACTTTTTTATCAAGCAACTTTCTAAAATCTATTGATCTTTTAGTATTTAACATAAAGCCTTTTGATCCAACTAAAAGCCCATTTAATCTAGCTTTAATAGAACCTATATAATCATTTTTTAATCTCTCATCAAAACCTTGAGTTTTTACTACATCTTCTATTTTTTCAATTAAATCTTGCAAGGTCGGAAAAGAATAAACCCCTTCATCAAAGGCACTTTCTTCATAAATTTCATTTTTATTGGTAGATATATTCCAGCCTTTGTCTTTATAGCACTCATATATTGCACTTTCTATGATTTGAGGTATAGCAGCTTCCATGTCAAATGCAGCCTCTATACTAGCTTTTATCATATCTACTCTTGAAGTAATGCTCTCATGAGGAAAAAATTCAAAAGGATTTAGTCTAAAAGGTGATAATGTATCATTTCCTAGTGTAAAGATAAGTAAGTCATCATAGATATTTTTTAAAATTCTATATTCTGTTTTAGCAGGTTCTATTACTAAAAATGGTTTGTTTGAGTTGATGAGTATATTTTGACAAGTTGTTGTTTTTCCACTTCCTGTTACACCTGTGATAAATATATGTTTATCAAGCTCAAATTTGTTTATACTTACTTCTTTGTTTGTGATATTGCCGCTTTGTATTAATTTTCCAAGAACTAAAGAATTTTCTTGAGAAAATTGTTTATAGTTTAATCCAAATTCAACTTCCTCATTAAGCTCTAAACCTACCACCTCTTTTTTCGGTAAATCTGCGATTAAACTTAGCTCTTTAGAGCTTATTAAATTTCCAAGAGAATGCGAGCTTTGAGAAAATAATGATGAAATTTTTTCATCATCTTGATTCATTTGTATTTTTGGTAGTTGTAAATTTCTAAAAGCATGAAGTCTTTTGCCATTATCTAGTAAAAACGCTCTAAGTGGAAGTTTGTTTCCACTTTCTCCGCTAAATAAAGATATAATGGTATTTTCAAGTTTTTGTAAAACAGCCTTTGAATTTGCAAAGCAAAACATAGAGCTTGTAAAAAGTCCTTTTCCTTTGCCATAGTCTATTCTAGGTAGTAAAATTTCATCTATGTATTTTACCCAATCTTGCATTTGTTTGTTGGTTGATTCTGTGGTGGTTGTTGTAGATTCTGTAGTTCCTTCGCTAGTACCTGTGGTTTTGCTTTCATTAGTACCTGTTGTAGTTCCTTCGCTAGTACCTGTGGTTTTGCTTTCATTAGTACCTGTTGTAGTTCCTTCGCTAGTACCTGTGGTTTTACTTTCGCTATTTCCAATGTTTTTTGATATAGTTTGGCTTTTTCCACCGGTGATTGTTATGCTGCTATTTGTAGTTATGCTTTTAGATTCAGAGCTTCCTTTGTTTGTAGAATAACTACTTCCATTATCGCTAGATCCGCTAGAAGTTCCAAAGGTTTTACTTTCGCTAGTTCCACTTTGCTTACTTTCTCCAGAATTTGTCGCTTCACTTCTACTTTCACCTTCATTTGTTCCTGTGTTTGTACTCTCATTGGTGCCTATGCTTTTGCTTTCATTAGTACCCGTGGTTTTACTTTCGCTAGTGCCTGTATTTTTACTCTCATTGGTGCCTATGCTTTTGCTTTCATTGGTACCAAAATTTTTACTTTGTGATTCTTGCTTGCTTTGTTTTGCCATAGGACTTAGCATATCATAAATATCAAATATATTTTTTTCAATATCTGCTATAGTTTTATCATCCACCAAAGAAGCTATGATCATAAAGCCAAATTCAGAATTTATCCCCATAGTATCTGCAAGTCTATCTACCCCTTGGAATTCATCTTTGTTTTCTAAAATACCAGGAACACCTTCTATGATACTTTGGTATTGATTATTTGTAATTTTGTCTAAAAGTTTTCTTTTAGATTCTCCTGTGACAACTTCTACTTTGCTACCTCTAAAATTTCCTTTTATGCTAGGACATAGTAAAAATTCTCCTATTTCTTGTATATTTAAACTTGGCGATGATTTAGAATAATCTCTACTAATACCATAATAAAACTCAATACCCTCATCATTACCTAAAATTAAATATATAAAATTAACACCTTCTATTCTAAGAGTGCTTAAAACGTTTTCTAAAGCTTGTCTTTTTGGCGCATCTTTTTTAAAGGTAATGCTATCTACTTTATATAAAGCCACATCGCTTATATCTAGTTCATCTGTTTTAAGTGTGGTAATATTTGTTTTATGATTTAAATATAAATTATTTGTATGAAGTGTAATGGTTTCTATGGTCTTTTTCATTTGCTTTTCCTTTCTTGTGCTTCTTTTTCCATTAGCTCTCTAAAATATTTTTGTGCTTTTGTTTCTTGTTTTAAAGCCCCTTCTATACAAACATCTTTTGAAACTTTATCTTGCAAAGAAACATTAGTATAAAATGAATTTTGTGTATGCGTTTCTTGTTTATTGATAAGCTTAGAATGTGGTATGTATTTATTTAGTATCTTTTTTACTATGCTTATATCCCATATAGTATCTTCTAAATTTTCAACAAAAAAAGAATGATTAAAAATCAACTCATTTTTTTTATTCCATACAAAACATAGATCAAGTTCATCATCTTTGATATATTCAACCGTCTTTTCCCACCAAATCCAAAAATCCTCGTCTATGGTAAAAAAAACTTCACCTTCTTTTTTTATAGGTTCTATGTTTTCGTTTCTATATCTAAACACTGCTATTTTTTCATTATCTATTAAAAATAAATTTCTAATCATTCTTTTCCTTGTTTTGTTTTAACTTTTCAAGTTGAGTGACAAATTTTTTAATTTGTATTTTTTTAGCTTTGCTTATTGTTTTAAGATTTGTATTAGTCGTTAAATTTTTATTAAAATCAAAAAAATCTTTTTCATTATATAGAGTATAATCTTCTTTAAAAGTGTATGTTTGCTGGTTTAAAGGAATGCGTATTTTAGCATTCCTTTCTATGTATTCTTCTTCTTCAATATTGCTATGCAAACTAAAACCATTCCAAAAATTCCAATTTCTCATTTCGTCTCTTTTATTTTTAATCTTTTCTTACAAGTGTATTAAATTTACTTGTAACACCATCATCACTTAAACTTGGATTAGCTTCTTTAAAACTTTCTTTTATAAAAGCAGAAATTTCACTTTTACTTGCTCCACTTTCAAGCTTTTTATCATCTACATAATTTGCCACATCATTAACATCAATTTTTTTCTCACTTGCAGTTTTTAATAAAGAATTAACATCTGTTGCATCAAGCTTGCCTTCATCCACTTTTTTCGCAGTGAAATTCCAAAATTCAGCACTTGTTTTTAAAGAGTATTTTTCATCTAAAGCTTTTATGGTTAAACCTGAACCCAAAGCTGTATCAACGGCTTTTTGTATATCTGTTTTTTCTTCATTAAGATTAATATTTCCTGCTTTAATCTCACTCTTAAGATAATCAATATAAGCATTAATACTATCAAAATCTTCAGGTTTTTTATCGCATTGTCTCATGGCTGCACCAAGATCTTCGACATTATCATCTTTATTAAACAATCCTGTGATTTGTCCTATTATGTTTAAAATGCTTGATAAGGTCCCAATATGAGGAAGTATAGCTCCAGCTAGCTTTCCAATTCCATCCATAATAGCCCCACCTATAGCTTTGCATGCACTACCTATAGCACTTGCACAACTACTAATAAAACCACCTATAGCACTAAAAATTCCCATTTTGTCTCCTTTGTTTTGAATTTTTATTTTTAATCTTTTATTACAAGTGTATTAAATTTGCTTGTAACATCATCATCACTTAAACTTGGATTAGCTTCTTTAAAACTTTCTTTTATAAAAGCAGAAATTTCACTTTTACTTGCTCCACTTTCAAGCTTTTTATCATCTACATAATTTGCTACATCATTAACATCAATCTTTTTCTCACTTGCAGTTTTTAATAAAGAATTAACATCTGTTGCATCAAGCTTGCCTTCATCCACTTTTTTCGCAGTGAAATTCCAAAATTCAGCACTTGTTTTTAAAGAGTATTTTTCATCTAAAGCTTTTATGGTTAAACCTGAACCCAAAGCTGTATCAACGGCTTTTTGTATATCTGTTTTTTCTTCATTAAGATTAATATTTCCTGCTTTAATCTCACTCTTAAGATAATCAATATAAGCATTAATACTATCAAAATCTTCAGGTTTTTTATCGCTTTGTCTCATGGCTGCACCAAGATCTTCAACATTATCATCTTTATTAAACAATCCTGTGATTTGTCCTATTATACTTATGATGATTGATGCGGTTTTTAAGTGCGGATATTTATCGCCTAAAAATTTTTCAGCAAGAGCTAAAATAGATCCACTAATTACGCAAGCACTATTTACAATGTTTGCAAATTCACTAATGCGTTGGCGCATGTCAATAATTTTTGCTTGTTCCATTTTATCTCTTATTTTAATTTCGTTTCATCAAATTCTTTTATAGATTTTCCCTCTTTACAAACACAATGTTTTATAGTGTCAGGGCCTGTTATTTTTATGCATATTGCATCATCTTCTGCGTATTCTTTATCAAGACGCAAGGTTGTCATGCTTGTTTCACTAAGAGGAAGTTTGTTTGTACTAGCTCTTGAGTCTTTAGTGTAATAAATTTCAAATTCATCAATATCAGCATAATCAAATAATTGTTTTAATTCCCCACTATTTACATCTATGCTGTCTTTATCGATGATCATTTCAAAATTTCCCTCACCATCATCTTTACCAATATAGTAGTTAAACTTAGCCTCATCATCAACACCTACTTCTGAAATAATGTTGAAATTTCCTCTTTTTCTACCATCAAGCAAGCCAAAAACAACCCCTGTCTTGCAAGTTACCTTTTTAGATAGATCTTGTTCTAAAGCTTCTTCTCCTTTTAGATCTTTTATCATTTCATCTGCTTCTTGGGTTCCAAGTGGAGGGAAAATTTTATATTCTGTTACATCTCCATTTTCTTTTGCTTTGTTTATTAATTTCTCAAAAGCATCTTTTACTAGTTTTGATCTAGAAGAGTTTCCGCCTAAGAAAATATTTAAAGTTTTTAAACCTTCCATTTTTTGAGATGCTTTTTTGAAAGCTTGGTAAAATTTATCAACCCCTTCATTTATTTTTGTTTCAAGGATAGAGAGTAATTTTTGTGGATCAAATACTAAAGACATTTCTTTTGTATCATTTTCTCCATCATCATTTCTATTTAAATATATGTTTAATTTGTAAAAACCATCGCCATCCTCTTCTATTTTTCCAATTTTTAATAACTCATTTATGTTTTTTAAATCTTTAAAATTTTCTACATTTTCCCATAAAGGCCTAAGTAGTTCTTTGAGAATTGAAGTGTTTTTTCTAGCTTCTTGAGAATCTTTTATAACACTTTCATGTCCTCCAAAAGTTTGAGCATTTGCAGGCTTGGTAAAAGATATATTTTCTTTTATAAGTTCTTCTTTGTTTGTTTTTACGATCTCATATACTAAATACTCAAGTAAATTTTCCCCACCTAAGTATTGATCTCCATCAGCACCAAAATGTTCTATATCATAAGGATATTTTTTGCCTTTGCTTTTTCTTAAAATACCAAAGTCAAAGTCAGTAGTCCCTCCACCAAAATCAAACACACCATAATGCACAGGTTCTTCCATGTCTTTTTTTACAAAGTCATATTCTTTTAGCGCACTTATCGCATAAGCAGCAGGCTCACTTGCGCTTAAGATCACTTTAAATCTTTGGTTAAATTCTTCACTACAAAGAACAGCAAAAGGTATAGATCTTTTGATTCCTCTTTCAAAGCTTTCTTTGATTTTATTTCTAACTTGCAAAGAGTATTTAACAGGAAAAGAAAGCAAGTATTCTAAATATATACCACTATACATATTGTTAATATATCTTCCTATATAATAAGCATAAATCTCTATAGGATTTAAATCTTTATCATCACATTCTACAAAGTCTTTTAGTGTTTTTATTAATCCAGTTTTATCTTTTATGCGAAATTTATTTTCACTGCTTCCTGCCCATTGTTTTAAATTTGAGAAAAATCTATAAAAATCCTCATCTTCAGCATTATTTAAATTGCTTAAAGCAGCATGAGAGACTGAGATGTCATTAAATTTTGTATAAGGGCGTGATTTGCAGTAATTATAAGCTCGCATAAAACTATCAATATCCGCAAACTCAACTATTGTTGGATTTTCATAATCGTTTTTATTTTCTTCTTTTCTATTGCCACTTCCTATACGGATGAGTTGTTTGTGAGATCTTTCATCTAAAAATCCAGCTACCGTGCTTTTGGTTCCAAAGTCAATAGCAACTACACCTTTTTTGATGTCTAGTAAAGGTGATCTAGCGATCAAGTCTCCATCTTTTATTTTGATTGTTTTGGTATTAGAAGTTTCTTCCGATCTTCTATAAATATCCCAATGACCTCTATTGATATCTGTTAATAAACCCAAATCATATTCATCCAATCCTACTGCATGATAATCAACTTCTAAAAGAATTTTTTGTATTTCTTTTAGCTCTACTTCATCGCCATTTCTAATGCCTTCTATAGCTTGAAGTAAGCCATCGTCTTTATGTAAAATAATTTCTTTGATATTTTTTGTTTGTTCCATTTTTTTCCTTTTAAATTTATTTATTCCACTTCAACAAGTGAGTTATATGTGTTATTTGATATTCTAAAACCTACAAAAAGAACCTTTTTGATTTTGCCTTGGCTATTACCTTGGATTTTATCATGCTTATGATCATTAAATTTTTCACCTTCTTTTGTTTCAAAACGCTCTAAATTATCATGATATTTTTCCAAGGCTTTATATAGTTTCTCAAAAAAATCAACATAATATTGCAAATCACTACTTTCTCTTAGTGTTTTTGTTTTGATTATAAAGTGAAGATTTTTTAAACTATCTAAATTTAATGTTTTAACAAGAAACTCACATTGATCTTTAACACCATTGCTATTAAACTCTCTTAAATTTTCTTTATTTGCTTGATAGTATTCGTATAAAGAAAAATATGTATTTTCTTTTATATTATCTAGCTCGTTTTGAGTTTTTTCTAGCTCATTTGTTTTATCTTTTAATCCAGTTTCGCACTCGTTAAGTTTTTCTTCTTTGGATGTTAATTCATTTTGGGTTTTTTCTAATGCATTTAATGCACTGCTTAATTTATCTTTAAAGTTATTGGCTTTATCTTTTTCATCTTTTAACTCATTTTGAGTTTTTTCTAATGCACTTTGAGTTTTTTCTAGCTCATTTGTTTTGTCTTTTAATCTAACTTCGCACGCGGTGTGTTTTTCTTTTTCAGAATCTAACTCGTTTTGAGTTTTCTTTAGTGTTTCTGAAGTTGTATCTAAATTCATCTGAGATTGAAGCAATTTATCTTTAGAATCTTTTAATTCTTCTTGAGCTTTCTTAAGATCGTTTGAAGTTTTTTCTAGCTCTTTATTTAGATTTTGTAAAGCATGATCAACTTCTTTTTTATTGATCAGCTCACCTTCAAAACCCATACCATTTTTATCTTTAATGCTAATGCTATAGGTGTTAAATTCACTCATTATTATCTCCCTTTATTAGTTTATCTATAATGCGACAAGTTCTTTCAAATATTAATTTTTTTTCTTTTATTTTCTCCTTTTGCTCTTGATTTGCTTTTGCATAAGCTAAAATTTGCATGATGGATAATTTTGGTAATCTGCTTGGGGATTTATCCATGCTTAGTATTTTTTGTGCATATTCATAAAGTATTTTTTTATTCTCATCATCAAATAATGAATTTAAATCTTTTGTGTGGTAGATGTTTATAGTTTTTAAAAGTTCTATAAAATTTGCACTGATTAAACTAGGCTCTTCATCATATAAAACATAAAGAACATTTTCTTTATTTAGTTTTTTAAATTTTTCTTTCACTTTTTCATTTGCTAAATAAAATGCTATGTTTTTACTGCTGATAAATACTTTTGGTTCTTTTTGTATATTGTCTTGTTCGTTTGCTTCATCTTGTTCTTTATCGATGCGTTTTCTTGATTTTTTATTCATTTTTTCGGTTTCTTCTACCAAATCTTTAAATAAATCATCAGCAACTTCTATCAAAGCAGCCAAACGATCAAAATATCTTTTTTTATCATCATCAAGTTCTTCGCCTGCTTTATATCTAGCTTTGTGTTCTACTTCAGCCCAAACGTGCTGTAAAAGAGTTTTGATTTGAATTTCTGCTTTGAAATTTGTAAAATCCTCGCTATTGTATTTATCTTTATCCTCAATTAGTTTTAGCATTTTATCATCATAGCTTATAACTAAATGTCTTCCAAGGTAACCAAATTTTCTTTCTTTTTTGATATCTTGTGTTTTATCTACGCTATTTTTCCAGTCGATATTGTCTTTGAGTTCTATTTTTAAAAGCTCATATAAGATGTTTTCATCTTTTAAAGAAGTGAGTAAAATTTTTACCCCAACTAAATCAGTGACTTCATCTAAAGGGTTTTTATATTTTGATTTTTTATCATCTCTTGAAATTTTACCTTTGAAACTATCTATCGCTTTTGTTCTTGATTTTATTTCTATGGCATTTTTATCAAGTTTAACTTTGCCTTCTTTTATGGCATTATCTAATAATTTATCAATATATTCAACCAAAATACATCTAAAAGATTCATATGAATTCCATTTATTTTTATATTCATCTACTGTTTGATCGATGTTATAGTGTGAGGTTGTATCGATACCGTTATTTTTTGTTACAGAAGTATCATCTAAAGACATCATAATATTTTTTCTCCATTAAAATTAAAATAAAAATTATACAAATCCCCCCCCCCATTGTCAAGATATTTAACTTTGCTAACAAAATTATATTTTAGCTTTATGACAGGTTGTGTCATGACACAACCTGACATGTAAAATTTGTATCATTTTAAAAAAAGAAAGGATTTAAAATGGTAATAGTCGTGCTTTTATGTATGGTAGCAATGGTGTTTTTACATATTAGTTTGTTTTTGATGTTTTTTATGTTTGCTATGTTTATATTTGGTATTTGTGTTGTGTATGGAGTTGTTGAGTTTATAGGCGGGGGTGTTTTGGCAAGCTTATCAATGGTAGTTTTATTTTTATGGGGAATTTATATGTATAAAAATGAAAAAGAAAAAGTATTTATCTATGGTTTATGCACATGTGGTTTTGTGGGGTTGGTGGTATCAGCACTTCTTGATAAGCAAGTGTTATGATGTTATAACACCTGTTTATCGTCTAATCTTTGCTTTTGTATTAAAATTCCTTTTAAAATGCTAAAAGTATCCATGCCTAAGATGAGATTTCTTAACTTTTTAGTTTGCTCTAGCGATGAGGCTTTTTCATGTACAGCTGTGTTTCTTATGTCTTGTAAAGTATTTATATGCTTGCAAAGCTCATAAATGATAAAATTTTTACATTTTATTTCAAGTAAGTCTTGAATTTGTTTATTGATAAGTAAAAACTTCATTGTACCTATATTTGGTTTGTGTTTAAAAAAATCATTTAATGTATAAGCATTTTGTTGTACGCTATAGCTTATATTTTTTATACTTTCATCTTTTTGGCAAAGTTGCAAAAATATTTTTTTACAAAAATCATAAATTTCATATTCTAAGGTTTTAGAGTATTTAACGATGATAGAAGTAAAATCATACAAAGGATCTTGTTTGTTTTTATCAAATTCCATTTCAGCGTATATTATATTGCTAATGCTATCAGGATGTAAAAGGTGAAAAAGCTCATTTCCAAAGATGTATTTTTTATAAATATCTTGAATTTGCAAATATTCTTGGTTTTTATAAATATCCAAATAATGTTTTGTTTCATCTAAAAAATAATCAATCTCGTTTTTTTGCTTGATGATTAAAGGATATATATAAGAATTTCCATAGATAGCATAAGAGTTGTTTTTATAATTTGGCGTGGTAAAATTTGATAGATAGTGATTTTTAACAGTTGTAAAATCTTCACGAACTAATTCTCTTAAATCTTCTATAATGAAATAATGCTCGATGTTAAAATTCTTTTCTTTATAATAACTTGGCAATAAACTCTCATCATCTAAACTTTTACTTACCTTTGTGACCTTTGCTACAAATAAATTCGCATAATCACTTAAAAAAAGTTGCAAAGGATTATCTTTGCTAGTGCTAGTATAAATTTCATCTAAGTCTTTTTCAAAAGAATTGCTTTGATCGTTGATTTTTGATTTTACTTTGGCAAAAGCAACTTGACCTTTATCAAGCAGAATATGCAAATGCTCTTTGATGACACCATCTTGGTAGTAAGGATTATAAAGGATTAAAAGATTGTTCATAGTTTTCCTTGAAAATGTTTGATTTTGATATTTTACTTAATTTTTTAAAAAAATTCTTAAGAAATGAATTTAATTTTTCTAAAGCATAGTTATAGTAAAATGATAGCTTTCTTTTATGAAAAAATTTATCCAAAGGATACACATGCCAAAAATGAAAAGCGTTAAAAGTGCTGTTAAACGCTTCAAAGTAGGTAAAAATAAAATCAAAAGAGGCGCTGCTTATAGAAGCCACATTTTGACTAAAAAACCTGCTAAAAGAATGCGTGATCTTCGCACTTCTAAGTATGTTCACTCAACCAATGTTAAAGCGGTTGAAAAAATGTTAGGAATTTAAGCTCGCTTAAATTTAGTTTTTGACGAAAGTCATTCAAACTCCCCTTATTTTAAAGGGCAAGATTCGTTTAACGAACGCCAATTTGTGAAAGGATAAATATGGCAAGAGTAAAAACAGGTGTTGTAAGACGCCGCAGACATAAAAAAGTTTTAAAACTTGCGCGTGGTTTTTATAGTGGTCGCCGCAAACACTTTAGAAAAGCTAAAGAACAATTAGAAAGAAGTTTGGTTTATGCGTATCGTGATAGACGCCGCAAAAAACGCGATTTCCGTCGTCTTTGGATAGTGCGTATCAATGCAGCTTGTAGACTAAATGATATTAGTTATTCAAGATTTATAAATGGTCTTAAAAAAGCAGGCATTGAGCTTGATAGAAAAATCTTAGCTGATTTAGCGATGAATGACGCAGCTGCTTTTGCAAAAATTGCAGATGCTGCTAAAAAAGCACTTTAATCTTACTGCAAGGCTTTTTATAAGCCTTGTTTTTCTCTTTACTCTCTTTTTAAATTCTCTTTTCGCAAAAGATATTTTGCTTTTTAAAGTTTATGATGAAAAAGCATTTAAAGATGTAAATTTAAGTCACTATCTCATGAGTGAAAAACTCGATGGCGTAAGAGGTCTTTGGAATGGTAAGTCTATGCAAACAAGAGCAGGAAATACTATAAAACTTCCTTCATTTTTCACAAAAAATTTTCCTAAATTTGAATTAGATGGAGAACTTTGGATAAAAAGAGCTTCTTTTGAAGAAATTTCATCTTTAATACGCCAAGAAAATCCTGATGAAAAACTTTGGCAAAAAGTAAGTTATAATGTCTTTGATGTGCCAAATGCTTGTGAGGAATTTAAGCTTGATCCTTGTACCTTAGAAGCAAGATTAGAAGTTTTGAAAAAGTGTTTGGTTAAAAATCCAAATGATTTTATAAAAATTATTCCACAAGTTTCCATTAAAGATAAAAATCATTTAGAACAATTTTATCAAGATATCATTTTGCATAAGGGCGAGGGTGTGATCATAAGATTAAACAATGCACCTTATGAAAAGAAAAGATCAAACAATGCTTTTAAACTAAAACCTTTTGATGATACAGAATGTGTTGTAAAAAAGCATTTTGAAGGTAAGGGAAAATTTGAAGGTAAAATGGGATCTTTACTTTGTGAAGCAGTGATTGAGGGTAAAAAAGTGAGTTTTAAAATAGGTTCAGGTTTTAAAGAAAGCGATCGCTTAAATCCTCCGCCAATTGGTGCTATAATTACTTTTAAATACAATGGTTTAACCAAAAATGGCAAACCAAAATTTGCTAGTTTTTTAAGAACGAGGGAAGTTTTTTAAAGCATTAATTCCTAAAAATATAGCAAAAGCAACACATGAGATCATAATGATACTAGCACCACTTGAGATATTAAAATAATAACTCACCATCAAACCACTTAAGCAAAAACATAAACTCAAAATACTTGAATAAATCATCATCCAACCAAGTTTTTTACTAATACCTTCTGCTATAAAGCTTGGTATGCTTAATAAAGCCATGGCTAAAATTAATCCCACAAGTCTAATACCAATAACTACGCACAAGCTTATCATAAAAATCAAAAGATAATAAAATAAATTAGTGTTAATCCCTCTAGTTTGAGCAAATTCGCTATCAAAGCTTATGATTTCAAATTGTCTATAAAAGCATAATAAGATAATGATAAAAATGATATCTGCACCAAGCATAAGCCAAATGTCTTCATTAGAAACGGTTAATATATTGCCAAATAAATATGCCATTAAGTCGTTATTGTATTTTGGGCTTAAGTCTATAAGTATGATTCCTATAGCCATACCAAACGCCCATATGACAGCTATAATGCTATCGCTTCTGTTTGGATAGTGTTTGCTTAAATAAGCCACTATAAAAGCTAAAATCAAAGTAAATAAACTTGTGCTAAGTAAAACGGGTAAAGAAAAGTAAAATGCTACTCCAATGCCACCAAATGCCCCATGTGTAATGCCACCAGCCATAGACATAAGCCTATTTACCATTACCAAACTTCCTATACAACCACATGCAATGCTTACTAGCACACAAGAAAATAAAGCATTTTGAAAAAAGTTAAAATTTAAAATTTCAAGCATTACATTCCTTACATAGGCAAGAATTTAAACTCATTTCAACATCGCAAAAATGAGAATGGTTTTGGTATAAGTGTTTTATATAGTTGATTTTATTTGGATCTTTAATGTTTTTGTGTATAAAAATTTCTTTGTTTAAATATGCGATTTTATCACTATATGCTAAAGTTATGTTAATGTCGTGACTAATGCATATAATACCTATGCCATTTTGATGAAGTTGTTTTAAAAGCTCAAAAATTTGTATAGCATTTTTAGTATCTACACTTGCTGTAGGCTCATCTAATATAAGCAATTTACACTCTCCTACTAAAGCTCTTGCTATGAGCACTCTTTGTCTTTGGCCGCCGCTTAAAGAATGGATAGTTTTATCCCAAAAATCTTGCATAGATACTTTTTTTAGAGCATCTAGAGCTAACTCTTTGTCTTTTTTGGTGTAAAAACCAAAAGTTTTATGATTTATCCTTCCCATAAGCACGACTTCTAAGACTCTAGTTGGAAAATTGGTATTAGTTAGAGTGTTTTGTGGGACATAGCCTATTTGACTTAAATTTATATTTTTAAATTCAATTATATTTTTACTTTTTAAAAGTCCAAATATGAGTTTTATAAGGGTTGATTTTCCACCACCATTTGGTCCTATGATAGATAAAAAATCATTATTATCATAGCTTAGATTGATATTTTTTAACACAAGTTCTTCATTATAAGAAAAATTTAAATTAGATATTCGAAATAATTCCACTAAAATACACCTTCTTTGGTATTGATGAATAAAAATAATCCAAATGATATCATAAATATCAAAGCTAGATACTCTAGTAAGGTTCTTATTTTTATAGTTTTGACATTTTGGTGAATTTTATTTGCCCCTATAGCAAATAAAAATAATACAAAACACATTCCCAATGTCACAAACACAGCAGAGCTTAAAGCATAAAAAAAGTTGAATTTATACGCAAAAATAAAAAGTAATATAACACCAGGACAAGGCACCAAAGAAGCTCCTAGTATGACTACCCATTCACTTGTTTTATGTGAGTGGCAAGAGCATGAGCAAGAGTTTTTATGAAGTATTTTTTTGCTTAGCATAAAAAGAGCTATAAAAACTATAAGTAAACTTGTAAATTTTGTAAGAATAAATCCAGCCATATTGATATCTTTGAGTAATTTCTCAAGGATAATTATACCAATGCTTACAAGTAAAAATGCACTCATTATATGCACTATGCCTATTTTTAATACAAAATAAAATATTTTAGAAAATGAGCTTTTGTGTGTTAAAAAATACGAACTTGTAAGCATTTTAGAATGACCTGGTGCACTAGCATGAAAAACGCCATATCCAAAAGATATGATTAATAATATTAAAAATGTTTGTATATTAAATTCTTGTTGAAGAAGTTGCTTGATATACAATAAAATATTTTCGTTAAAAATTTGCAATTTATTTAAAAGATCATCTATAAAATTTGGACTTTGCTTGATTTGAATTTCTGCAAAGGTTGTATTTGGTGTTTTGCCTTTTTGTGCTTGTAAAAATATGAGATTTAAATTGGGATTTGCACTTAGATAATAGTTTGAATTCAAAGTGATAAAATCTTGCGGTATAAATTTAAAACTAAAAAATCCTTCCTTATCTTCAAATCTTATGCTAAATGTGTTATTTTCTTTTATAGGGATGTTAAGATTTACTTCAAAAGTGAAAAATAGTTTCGTTTTATCTAAGATTAATTTGGCATTTAAAAATTTTTCTATGTAAATTTTTTCATCTAAATTGTAAAATTGAAATTGCATTAAAAATTGTCTTGGCTCTATATAATCTAAAAGAGTATATTTAATATCAGTAAGTTCGTCTTTGTCTAAAGTATTATTATAATTTATATCATAGTTTTGAAGCAGTATTTTTACAAAATCTTGCGAAAATTCCCAAGTTACATGAGTTTGATTGATGCTATCATCACTTGCGTTAAAGTCTAATTTTACATTTGCCGTTGGAGTATAAGCTGCGCACAAAGCACAGCTTAATACTTTTTGAAAGCATATAAAAGCTAGTATTAAAATGATTTTCATTCTAAAGCCATTTTTAATGCTTGTATGGTTTTTAAAAGTTCTTTATCCCAATCTTTAGCTAAATGATCGATAAAAACAATTTTTGCGTTTAATTCTTTAGATAATACCTTAGCCGAATTTTCACTAAAACCAGGCTGAACAAAAATAACCTTTATGTTTTTTTCTTTGGCTATTTTTATTAGTTTTTGCAAATCTTGAATTTTTGGCTCTTTTCCGTCAATTTCTACAGGAATTTGGATGAGGTTGTATCTTTTTGCAAGATAATTCCAGCTAGGATGATAGACTATAAATTCTCGGTGTTTGATATCTTGTAAGTTTGTTTTGATTACTGAATTTAAATCATCTAATTCTTTAAGAAAATCATCTAAATTTTTTGCATAAAAGTCTTTATTTTGTGGAAAAGTTTGACTTAAAGCTTTATAGATATTTTGTGCTTGTATTTTTACTAAAACAGGATCTAGCCAAGTATGAGGATCGTTTTTACCATGCTCATGTTCATCGTGGTCATGTTCATCAGTCTCATCATTTTCCAGTAATGATATGCCATCATTGATATTAACAATTTTGACATTTTTGAGTGTGTTTTTAAATTTGTTTTCTAGGATTTTTTCAAGTTCTAAATCGGCAAGAAAATAAATTTTGCTTTTTTCAAGATTTTTAATCATCATAGGTTTAAATTCTACATTATGTTCATTAGAATTAGGTGAAATCAAGATATTAATTTCAACACTATCTTTAGCAATCTTTTCTACAAAAAATGCTTGAGGTGGTATGCTAACACTCACAATAGGTTTTGAAAAAGCAAGTGCGCATGATAATAACAATAACAATATTTTTAACATTATTTCCTCCTGATTATTAAAATTTATGTAATTATATATAATGCAACTTAGTTGCAACTTAAAAATTAAGTTGCATTTATAAAACTTTTTTTGTGGTAAAATACATTTATTTTCTAAGGTAGAATTATGGAAGCTATTGATTTATTAAAAAAACATGATATTTCTATGACAACTTTACGAGTGGAAATCTTGCAAATTTTATCTCTTGCTAAAACCCCATTAAGTTATGATCAATTTAATCTCAAAGCAAATAAAACTAGCTTTTATAGAAATATGGAGCTTTTTGAAAAAAAGGGTATTGTTAATAAAAGTCAACTTGATCGCAAAAGTTTTTATGAATTAGCAGATCATGCTAAAGCACATTTTATATGCGATGTATGTCATGAGATTAGTGATGTAAAAATGCCTGAAATTAAAGGGATTATAAAAAGTGTTGTGATTAAAGGAATTTGCCAAAAATGTGAGAATGAATAATGAATTTATGGAATAAAAAAGCAAAAAGCTATGCAAGATATAGTTCTAACTTAAACGAAATTCAAAAAGTTACTTTTGCAAAACTTGGGTCTTTACAAGATAAAAGCGTGGTGGATATAGGTTGTGGAAGTGGTGTTTGGACTTTGCATTTAGCACAAAAAGCAAAAAGTGTTTTGGGTGTAGATAGCTCTAGTGCTATGCTTGAAATTTTACAAGAAGATGCAAAAACTCATGCTATATCAAATATAAAAACTTTAAATTTAGACTTTGAAAACTTTTATAAAAACAATAACACAAATTTTGATTTAGCCTTTTTGAGTATGTCTCCTGCTTTGCAAAATGAAAAAGACTATAAAGCTTTTTTAAACTTAGCTTCTAAAAAAGTGTATTTAGGCTGGGCGAGTAGGCGCAAAAGTAGCTTTTTAGATCCTATATTTGAGCATTTTAACACGCATTTTAAAGGTTTTTATGAAGAGGATTTACAAAGTTTTTTAAATGCGCAAAATATTTCTTATGAGAGTGAAATTTTTAATGAAACTAGAGTAGTAAAAAGAGATAAAGATAGTGCGATAGAAAATGCTTTATGGCATTTGAGTATGAATGGCATTAATGCAAACAAACAAGAGTTAGAAAGCTTTGTAAAAGATGAGGTAGAAGAGATTATAGAAGCTAAGATAAAACTTTTGATTATTGATTAAATTTCAAGGCTAAATAACCTTGAAATTTAAAGTTTTTCCCGCCATAAATGGCACCACATCGCCGTATTTTTGCGCTACTTGCCATTCTTGTTTTTCTAAAGTGATGATTTTATCTTTTTCAAATTTAAGATTATGGATTTTACAAGCATTATCTGAAATAAATTTTTGTAAATTTGCTTCATTTGAGTGTTTTTCAAAAAGTTCAGCTAATACAGGTAAAATCGCCGGTGCGCTAAATACGCCAGCCGCACAACCACAACATTCTTTAGTGTGCAATGGATGAGGTGCGCTATCGCTTCCAAACATAGCCTTTTCATAGCCGCTAAAAGCAAGCTCACATAAAGCGTCTTTGTCTTCATAGCGTTTTGCAATAGGTTTGCAAAACAAATGTGGGTCCATCTTAGCACCTACTACATCATCAAGGGTTATCATTAAATGATGTAAAGTGATAGTTGCGTATAAATTTTCATAATCTTTTAATAAATCACACAAAACCTTAGTGGTAATATGTTCCATTACAATTTTTAATTTTGGAAAATTTTTAGTTAATTTTTCATAGATTTTAGCAAAATTTGCCTCTCTATCCATTACAAAATCATTTGTTTCTCCATGTACAAGTAAAGGCAGGCCAAGCTCACTCATAGCATTTAGTGTAGGTTTTAACTTTTCTATATCAAAGCTTGAAATTCCATTATCTGAATTTGTAGTTATGCCTGCAGGATAAAGTTTGATAGCAAAAATTTCATCTTTAGCTTTTTCTAAAAATTGCTCATCATAGTCTTTAAAAAATAAAGTCATCAAAGGCGTAAAATCTTCATTTTTACATGCTTTTAAAATGCGTTCTTTATAAGCTTTTAGTGTATTTATTTCAGTAAGCGGAGTGATTAAATTTGGCATGATAACTCCCGCTTTAAAGTCTTTTGCGCTAAATGGAGCTACAAGTTCAAGCATGCTTTCATCGCGTAAATGTAAATGCATATCCAAAGGGTTTTTAAGTGTCATTTTATCTCCTATTTGAGTTTATATAAGCCGTTTTTGAGCTTTTCAAGCAAAGCTTTTTCTTCTAAAAATTTAAAAGTAGAAATGATGGTTGGTTTACTGATGTTTAACTTTTTAGAAAGTTCTTCGATATTTGCAAAGACAAAGCCATCTTCATTAGCATGAAGGGCTAAAAATTCTAAAATTTCAAAGCGTTTTTTACCAAAGATTTTTATGCATAGTGTTTTTACTTTATCATCCATTCTCTAGCCATATTAAAAAGAATAAAACTCCAAGTAATTATAGCCAAAACAACGCTAAAAAACACCCCAGCGCTCGCACAATCTTTTGCTTTTTTAGCTAAGATGTGAAATTCGCTCGTACAAAGATCCACGCAAGCTTCTATAGCAGAATTTAATGCTTCTATAATTAAAATCAAAACTAATACTAAAATAAGCACAAAATGTTCTAAAAAACTCACAGGTAAAAAAAAGCTTACAAAAATCAAAGGTAAGATAATGGCAAATTCTATTCTAAAAGCCATTTCATCTTTAAGCAAGAATTTAATGCCACTAAAAGCATAACTTGCATTTTTAAATAAAGAATACTTTGGCTTCATTAAGGATTTTCCTTTAAATTTTTACTATATAAGTCATAGTTTTCTTCATATTCTTTAGTTTGGACATTAAAATATCCTAATAAACTTGAAAAAATATTATCTTGAGATAATTTATAATCTTTCTTTTTTTGTAATTCTTGGATTAAATTATTATCTTTGCTCCAAAGAATCATAGGAACATGAGTTTGTTCTTTTGGTGCTATAAAATAGGGCATTCCATGAAGGTAAATTCCATTTTCTCCCAAACTTTCTCCATGGTCTGATACATACAACAATGAGGCATTTTGTGAAGGACTTTGCTTTAATAAGTCAATAAGACTTTTGATGATAAAATCTGTATAAAGTAAAGTATTGTCATAGGTATTAGTTAATTCTTCTTGCGAGCATTGTTGTAATTCATTTGTATCGCAAGTTGGCGTAAATTTTTTAAACTCATTTGGATAGCGCTTAAAATAAGCTGGTCCATGAGAACCTTGCAAATGAACGACTATGATTTTACTTGAAGATGGATTTTGTAATTGTTCTTTTACAAGCTCAAGTAAGCTCTCATCATAATCTTTTGAAATCAATTTATGTGCTATACGATCGCAGTTTCCTTTGCAACCTCCAGAATTATTTCCAAGCCAAACACTTTGAACTCCAACTCTTTGTAAAATATCTAAAGCATTTTCTTCATAAAGACTATTGTCAAAAGTAGCTCTTTTGTGTCTTGAAAATATACAAGGTAAACTTCTAGCAGTTGCTGTCCCACAAGAGCTTACATTGTCAAAATATATTAAATTAGGTTCGTTTTTGGTATAAAAATTAGTATCATTTTTGGTATAACCACCCAAAGAATAGTTATTTGCTCTAGCGGTTTCCCCTATGACTAAAATCATAGTTTTGTTTAAGTCTTTTTCCATTTTCGCATCTAAAGCTATCTTTTGAAGTTCTTTTTCTGGAATAACTTCTAATTTTATATATTTAATTGCTGAATAAATTTGATAAAAAGGAGTGTTATAAACTCTTACTTCATTATAAGTTCTTAAAAATGGTACAATACTTTTTGAAAAAATTCCAAGCAATCCAAAAGCAACAAATAAAGCAACAAATAAAGCAACAAATTTAATGATTAAATGTTTTTTGATATTGTGATATTCTATTTTAGTTTTTATAACTAAAAATGCTGGAATCACAAAAGTAAAAAATATATAAACAAAAATATTAAAATTAATCAGATCGCGTACTTCTTTTTGATCAGTTTGCATAGCATTTCTAATCATATCATGATCTATAATAACACCATAATTGATCATAAAATAACTACTAATTGAACTCACACCTATTAAAAAAATCATTAAAATCTTGCTAAGATAAGGCAAAAATAATAAAGCGAAAATTCCAACTAATAGCGCAAAATATATAATTATATATAAAATAATGGAAATATCATTATTATGAGGATGTAAATTTTCGTGAATATAAGAAAACAATTTCAGATTGATACTAGTTATATAAAAAGCACTCAAAATAATAAATTTAAGCCACGATATATTAAAAAATTTCATGAAATCCTTTCAAAATTAAAGATTTAATTATAAATAAAAATGGTTAACTTAATATCTTTATGGTATGATTTTGCTTTTTGTAAGTTTAAGGATTAAATTATGAAATTATTATCATGGAATGTAAATGGCCTAAGGGCAATTTGTGATAAAAATGCACTTGATTGGATTGAAAAAGAAGAAATTGATTTTATAGGTTTTCAAGAAATCAAAGCACACGAGGATAAATTTCCAAAAAGAATTTATGAGTATCCTTTTAAACATATGTATTCAAATAGTGCTAAAAGAGCAGGGTATTCAGGTGTAATGAGCTTGTGTAATTTTGATTGTGAGGTAAAAAAATGTGAGTTTTTTGATGATGATGAGGGTAGAGTTTTAGAGCATAGCTTTAAAAATGTAGTTTTGTTTAATATTTACTTTCCAAATGGTCAAAAAGATGAAGAGCGTTTGAATTTTAAAATGAAATTTTATAATAATTTTTTAGTGTATTTAGATAAACTTTTAAAAGAAGGTAAAGAAATTATCATCTGTGGAGATGTTAATACCGCACATCGTGAGATAGACTTAACCCACCCAAAAGCTAATGAAAAAACTTCAGGTTTTCTACCGATTGAGCGTGCTTGGATAGATGATTTATTAAAATTAGGTTTTATAGATACTTTTAGACATATAAATGGCGATGTTAAAGAAAAGTATTCGTGGTGGAGTTATAGAATGAAAGCAAGAGAAAGAAATGTAGGCTGGAGGATTGATTATTTTTTCATTTCTAATGGCTTAAAAGATAAACTTAAAAATGCTTTTATAAGAGATGATATTTTTGGCTCAGATCATGCTCCTGTAGGGATAGAAATCGATATTTAAGGTATTTTTTAATGCCTTAAATAATTATTAAGTAAAAATTGTTATAATTTTATCTTAAAACTGCAAAATGGCCCATTCGTCTAGCGGTTAGGACATCGCCCTTTCACGGCGGTAACACGAGTTCGAGTCTCGTATGGGTCACCACTTACTATTTTATATCCGCTTTTTTTGATAATCATTGTCATATTTTACAAAAAGTTACATTGTTCGATTTAAATATTTTTTATTTGTTTTATCTTATTTAAATTAAGTTTATTTTAAAATACTTATTATTAATATATTGAAAGTTATTGTTAATAATTTGTAAATTTTTTACATTGACTTCACACTTGTTTTTTAAAATATACAAAAAGGAGGACAAAATGTATAGACCTAAAAGCAAAAATGAGTTAATGAATTTGGTGCATAATGAAAGAATTTCTCTAAGGGATATTGAAGTATCTTTGATTGATGATTTTTCTTATGTATTTTATTATTCTAAAAGATTGGATTTTTTAGGTATTGAACATTGGGATGTATCAAATGCTAAAGATATGTCTTATATGTTTTATTGTTGCGAAAGTTTTAATGCAAATTTGTCACGCTGGAATGTTTCTAAAGTTGAAAATATGGCAAGTATGTTTTTTAACTGCAAAAATTTTAATCAAGATTTATCAAAATGGGATACTCAAAATTTAAAAGATATGTCTTATATGTTTTTTAATTGTGTTAATTTTAATCATTCTTTATTGCATTGGAAAACTTCAAATACTACCAGAATGGCACATTGTTTTGAAAACTGTCATGCGTATGAGCATAGTGTTGTGAATTGGGATGTGCAAAATGTAATTACTATGGCATATCTTTTTCACAATTGCAAAAATTTCCATCATGAGCTAGATGAGTGGAATATCCAAAAGGATTGTAATACTGAAAAAATGTTTGGAAATCGTGGTATTGATAAACTTTATGCAGTAAAAGGTATAGAGTTAGAATAAACAAAATTCACACAATTTTTGTGTGAATTTTTCTTTTGTCTTTTTAAGTTTTTCATCAAGTTTTTGTACTAAACTTATCTTCATAAAGCGTTATTTTTTAGCTTCTAGAGATTATTTTTTAGGAAAATTTACATGAAAATAAAATTTATTACAAAAAGAGATAAAAGTCAAGTTGCATTTGATATTTTTAAAATTAAAAATGCTATTTTTAGAGCCAATATAAACTCTACTGATAAAAAATTAGAAAATGATGAATTAGGTAGGCTTTGTGATGAGGTTGTAGCTTTGCTTGATGAAAATCATGCACAGGTAGAACAAATTCAAGATAAAGTTGAAGAGGTTTTAATAAAAAATGCTTTAATCAATACTGCAAAATCTTATATATTATACCGCCAAAAAAGAACACAAATCCGCAATGGTAGCTATGATTTGCTAAATTTGTATGATGATTTAACCTTCAAAGATTCCAAAGAAGCTGATTTAAAAAGAGAAAATGCCAATATCAACTCAGATAGTGCTATGGGTATGATGTTAAAATATGGTTCAGAAGGAGCAAAATACTATGTAGATGAGTGTATTTTACCAAAACATATCGCAAATGCACATAAAAATGGCGATATACATATACACGATAAAGACTTTTATATGCTAACACAAACTTGTTGTCAAATAGACTTGTTAAAGCTTTTTGAAAATGGTTTTAGCACTGGACATGGAAGTTTGCGTGAGCCAAATGATATCAGATCTTATGCTTCTTTAGCTTGCATTGCTTTACAGGCTAATCAAAATGAAATGCATGGAGGTCAATCTATACCAAATTTTGATTTTGCTATGGCAAAGGGTGTGGCAAAGACTTTTCAAAAAGAGTATAAAAAGGCTATAAATGCTTTTTTTGAAATAAAATTAGAGCAAAACTTAGATGAGCAATGCTTTAAAAATGCTAATTTTCAAGTTTCAAGCGAAAAAGAATGCTTTAAAGAGCTTTTAAAGCTTGATTTAAATAGTGATGAGAATTTTTTAAAACAAGCAAATGCTTATGCTTACAAAAGAGCATTAAAGCAAACCCAAGATGCGACTTTTCAAGCTATGGAAGCTTTGGTGCATAATCTTAATACTATGAACTCAAGAGCAGGAGCTCAAGTGCCTTTTAGCACGCTAAATTATGGCACCGATACTTCTTTTGAAGGGCAAATGGTAATAGAAAATTTACTCAAAGCCACGATGAAAGGCTTAGGAAATGGTGAAACACCAATTTTTCCTGTGCAAATTTTTAAAGTAAAAGAAGGTATTAATTATAATGAAAAAGATCCAAACTACAAGCTTTTTAAACTCGCTATAGAATGTGCTTCTAAAAGACTTTTTCCAAATTTTAGCTTTTTAGATGCAAGCTTTAATGCAAAATACTATAAAAAAAATGATTACAATAGTGAAGTAGCTTATATGGGTTGTAGAACTAGGGTTATGGCAAATGTTTATGATGAGAGCAAAGAAATCACAAGCGGCAGGGGAAATTTAAGCTTTACAAGTATAAATCTTGTGCGTTTAGCCATAGAAGCCAAAGGAAATTTAGAGCTTTTTTACTCACTTTTAAAAGAAAAATTGGAGCTTGTGTATGAGCAATTACTTCATAGATATAAAATTCAAAGTCTAAAAAAGGTTAAAAATTTCCCATTTTTAATGGGCGAGGGAATTTGGATAGATTCAGATTCTTTAAAAGAAAATGATAGCGTAGAAAAAATCATAGCACACGGGACTTTAGCTATAGGTTATATAGGACTTTGTGAGAGTTTAATAGCTTTAGTAGGTTCTCATCATGGACAAAGTCAAGAAGCAAGGGATTTAGGTTTGCAAATCGTGCGTTTTATGCGTGAATTTGTCGATGAAAAAGCACTCAAAGACAAACTGAATTTTTCACTCATAGCTACTCCAGCCGAGGGTTTAAGTGGAAGGTTTTTAAAGCTAGATCAAAAAAAATACGGCATTTTAAAAGGCATAACCGATAAAGAATTTTATACTAATTCTTTTCATATTCCTGTGGATTTTCCTATTAGTATATATGAAAAAATTCAAATCGAAGCCCCATATCATGAGTTAAATAATGGCGGGCATATTACTTATGTAGAATTAAACGGCGATGTGAGTAAGAATTTAGAAAGTTTTGAACGCATTATAAAATGTATGAAAGAAAGCAATATAGGCTATGGCTCGATTAATTTCCCACTAGATAGAGATCCGGTATGTGGTTATAGTGGTGTGATAGATGAGTTTTGTCCAAAGTGCCATAGAAAAGAAGATGATATTAAATTTGAACGCATAAGAAGAATCACAGGTTATTTAGTAGGAACGCTTGATCGTTTTAATGACGCTAAAAAAGCTGAAGTTCATGCAAGAATTAAACACGATTTTTCTTAGATTAGCCGGTGTCATAAAAGAATCCATAGTCGATGGCTATGGTTTGCGTTATGTGATTTTTACTCAAGGCTGCCCTCATCATTGCAAAGGTTGCCATAATCCACAAACACATGATTTTAACAAAGGATATTTGCAAGATTTAGCAAGTTTGTATGATGATATTTGTAAAAATCCTTTGCTCCAAGGTGTTACTTTTAGTGGCGGGGAGCCTTTTATGCAAGCAAAAAATTTAAGTATTCTAGCAAAACACATTAAGGCTTTAGGGCTTGATCTTACTATATATACAGGTTTTACTTATGAAGAGCTATTACAAGAGCAAGCTATGAAAGAATTGCTTATCTTAGCTGATGTTTTGATAGATGGGAAGTTTATTTTAGAGCAAAAAGACTTATCTTTAAAATTTAAAGGTAGTAAAAACCAACGCATTATTGATGTAGCAAAAAGCTTAGAGCAAGGCAAAGTAATACTTTTTGAAAAATAAAGACTCATTTAGTCTTTTTTAACTTAACTATGTTAGAATGCTATAAAATTTAAAAAAGGAGAACAATATGTTTGAATTAAGAAAACTACCTTATGAAGCAGACGCTTTTGGAGACTTTTTGAGTGCAGAAACTTTTGCATTTCATCATGGCAAACACCATCAAACTTATGTAAATAACCTAAACAATCTTATTAAAGATACTGAATTTGCAGGAAAAGATTTAGTTTATATCATACAAAACTCAAATGGCGGAGTTTTTAACAACGCTGCTCAAGTGTATAACCATGACTTTTATTTTGACTGCATTAAGCCAAAAGCATGCTGTGGCTGTGGCTGTTCTTTAAGTGATGAGTTTAAAGCAGCGGTTGAAAAAGACTTTGGTTCTATGGAAAATTTAAAAGAAGAATTCATCAAAGGAGCTACAGGAGTATTTGGTTCTGGTTGGTTTTGGCTAGTTTATAACACTCAAAATCAAAAATTAGAATTAGTAGCTACAAGCAATGCTGCTACACCTATCACTGAAGGTAAGGTTCCACTTTTAGTAGTTGATGTGTGGGAGCATGCTTACTATGTAGATCACCGTAATGCGCGCCCTGCGTATTTAGATAAATTCTACGCACACATTAACTGGGAATTTGTAGTAAAAGCTTATGAATGGGCTATCAAAGAAGGTATGAATTCAGTAAGCTTTTATGCAAATGAACTTCATCCTATAAAATAAGAAAAAAGTCTCTTATTTTTAAGAGGCTTTTTTTAATCAAAGCTAAATTATCTTAAGAATAACAACAATAAAAATATCCTAATTTACACAAATAATTAACAAAAGCACTATCATATTTAAAAAATATTAATAATTATTTTTTATCATTACAAAAAATTTTAATAAATCAAGGAGTTTTAATGTCTTATTCTATGGGGGGGGGTATGCGAAAATAATCCCACTTTAAAATCATCTTATTCAAACAATAATCTTTCTTTTGTTAAAAAAACTTTCTTATCTTTAGCGACTATATCTTTTTTGGCAACCTGTGCTAATGCTAGTATAGTAACTATAAATGATCAAAATTCTAATAGTAGTGTTAAAAACACTAAAACCAAACAAGTAAAAAATTCAAAAAATATTAGCGGTGGTGGCTGTAGTAGCGGTACAGAGTGTACTATAAATGATAAACAAACAAGCACCGTTACTATAAATGGAAGTGAAAATAACTCATTAACTATCACAAGTGAGGGTAGTATCAATACAAATAATAATAACGCTATCAATGTAAATAGTGGTGCTACTAATGTAACTATCAATAATGTGGGTTATGTTAATGGTGGAGTATCAAATGGTACTGCAATTAATATAGGACAAAACAATCAAAATGGTGCTAGTATTAAAGATTTTATCAATAGTGGAACAATAGGTGATGGAAATAATAAATTCGCTATCACTGTTTGGGGTAATAGTAGCAACAAATCAACAATTGAAAATTTTAACAACTCAGGTTTAATACAATCAGGCAGTGGTGAAGCAATATATTTGGGTAATACCACTATAACTAATTTTACCAATGGTGGAACTATTAAATCTACAGGTGGAGTTGGTGTTAATATTTCAACAGGGAATACTATAACTAATTTTACTAATAGCGGAACTATTAAGTCTTCAGGTGGAAAAGGTATTAGTATTTCAGCAGGGAGTACTATAACTAATTTTAAAAATATAGGTTCTATAGATGCAAAAACTTATGGTATTTACATTAGGAACTCTACATTAGATAATTTAGAAAATAGCGGAGCTATTAATGATGGCGACGCTGCTGCTATTTATGTTTATGGAGGAAATATTGGAACTATAAACAATTCTGGTAATATAACTTCTACAGGAACTAATGATTGGAGTGCAGCTATTAAGCTAGAAGGCGGTGGTAAAATAGAAAATATTACTAATACGGGCACTATAGAATCAAATCATGATGGAATTGCTGTATCTTATGGTAAATTTGAAACTCTAGACATAAAAGATGGTGGAATAATAAAAGCTAAAAGATATGGTATAAATATAAGTCAATGGCAAACATTAGGAGATTTATATGTTGATAATGCTAGTATTTATGGAGGAGAAAGTGGTATTTTATTAAGTACAGGTTCTACTACAAGCGATATATCTATAAAAAATGGTGGCGTGGTATATGGAGGTGATTATGGGATGTATTTTGATCACGCATATTTAAATCAAAACACAACTATAGCTGGAAAAAATTCTGCAATACATGGTGGAATTGCTGGAATTTATTTAAGCAGAGGATCTGCTTTAAAAGGAACTATAGAGGTTAAAGATAAAGGTATGATCTCAGGTGGTGAGAATGGATTTGGTATTATAAATGCTGATAATGCTAATATAGGCGGATCTATTTTAATCAGTAGTGGCGGTGTGGTTACTGGTATTTTAAATAAAGATAATGCCAAGATTACCGGAACTATAAAAGTGGATGGAGAAGGCTCTTCTATAGTAGGTGGTATAATAAATCAAGATAATGGTAAAATAGAGGGTTCTATAGAGGTTAATAATAAAGGACAGATAGATAGTATCATCAATGCTGGAAGTGGGGAGATTAGCGGTAGTGTAAAAGTAGATAATCACTCTAAAGTTGAGAATATTATCAATGGTGCTTTGGCAAGTTCTTTTTATAATAATGGAGTTTCTACTGGTAAAATCTCAGGAGATGTTAGCGTTGATAATGAGAGTATAGTTGGAAGCATCATCAATGCTGGGCAAGGAGAGATTACTGGTGGTATTAAAGTTGATAATAGTAGCGAAGTTACTAATATTTCTAATTCTGGTAATGGGCTTATTAGCAGTAATGTTAGCGTTGATAATGGCTCAAAAGTAGGTAATATCATTAATGATGATTATGGAAAAATTACAGGGGATGTATCTATAGGTGAAAAATCTTCTGTAGATAAGATTATCAATAGCGGTCATGGTAGTATAGGTGGAAATATTACAAACAATGGTAATTTAGGCTCAATTAACAATAGTGGTTCTATCAGCGGTTCTATTGAGAATAACAACGGTGATTTAGAAATCAAAAATGATGGAGATTTAGGTGGCTCTATCACTGTAGGTAGTGGCGGCGGTAATACTTCTATTTCAAATGGTTCCAATGGTAATATCGGCGGTGGTATAGTTAATAATGGTAATAATGATGTTAATATAGATAACCAAGGTACAGTTAAACCTGATAAAGATGGTAATCACATTACTAATAATGGTAATGGTAATGTTGTTGTAGATGATTGGATAGTAAAACCAAATGAAGATGGTAGCTTTGATGGAGCTATTAATGTAGGCGGTAGTGGTAGTGGTTCTACAAATATAGATAATATCACAGTAGATACTTCAGATCCAAATTTTGATGCAAGCAAACCTATCAATCCTGACAATATAGTTAATAATACTGGCAGTGGTGGTAACATAGGAGTAGGTAATGTTGGTTCAAACAATGATTTATTAAATTTAGTTTATGATCCTATAACAGGACAATATAAAACCTTAGCAGATGTAAGTGCTGGTGTGGGTTCTGTTATGGCTCAAACAGTAATTAACACTTATATGATGAGATCATTCTTCCTTGATACTGTTTTAGATGATGCATCAAGAATGGCTTACAAACATGCAAGAATACACAATAATCATAAAACAAATAAAGACTTAGTAGGTTTTGATACAGATGAGCATTATCACGGCTTTGTATTGCCTTATTTTTCATCTAATAGCATTAAGCTTTTAGGAACAAATGATTATTCTAAAGGAAATACTAAAGGTGTAGTAGCAGGTTTTCATACCTTAAAAGATATAGGTATGCTAGGAGCTTATGTAGGAACCGAAGAAGCTAATATGGATACTAAAGATTACTTTTCTTTAAAAATGCAAACAGTGTATGCTGGTTTGAAGTATTCTAATATTTTATTAGAAGATGAGATAAAAGAAGCCTTTTTTAAATTCCATACCAAAGCAGCATATACCAAAAATGATGTGCAAAAATTTGTTGATAAAGGAAAAAGAGAGGCTAATGGTAATACAGATACCTATGGTTATGGAGCAAGTATTGGAACTGGTATGAATTTTTATTTAGATGGGGCAGATAATATAATTACTCCTGAGGTGTCTTTAAACTATGAAGGTGGTTTCACAAAAGCTTTCAGCATGCATGGAGATGGAGCATTAAATCATGAAAGATATTATAAGAGTGAATTAAATCTCTTTTCAAGTACGGCATCTCTTAAATGGCTTAATAAATGGCATCCACAAATTAGCACTTCATTTGAAGCAGGTGCAAGAATTAATTTTAATCCTGAAGTAGAATCAAGAGTAAATTTTGCAAACTTAAAAGCAAGTGAAACCTTAGATTTGCCAAGAACTTATCAATATGCAAGTGCGTCTTTGATTTTTTCTTTGGCAGAAGATTTAGAAATGTCATTTAATTATAATGGAACTTTTGCAAATAATTCTCATTCGCATACGGGATTTTTACAGTTTGACTTTATATTTTAATAATGATTAACTAAGCCTTTTAAGGCTTAGTGTTTAATTAATTGCCCAGAGTTTGCTTAAAACAGATTATAAAATGACAAAATAAAAATTTAAAAAAAGCACAATTGGTACAATAAAGTTAAGAATGTGCCAATGTTGAATATAAAAACTATAAAAATTTTTAGTATTATAAATAATTTAAAAACAATAAACTCCTTATTAAATACACTCTATCACATTAAGCTTATTTTTAAGCTCAATGTGATTTATTAGCAAACTCTAGGGAGTTAATTACTCTAAAACAACCCCTTCATTTAGCACAACTTCGCCTATTACATAAGCATCTGAATTCTCTAAAACTTTTCCTACATTAGATGGATCTACCACCATAACTAAGCCCACACCCATGTTAAAGCTTCTATACATTTCAGCTTCTTCTACGCTTTGGCCTATTTGATAAAAAATTTCAGGAGTTTTTAGATGATGTTTTCTAATAATAGCACCTATTCCTCTTGGGAAAACTCTAGGTAAATTTTCTACTAAACCACCACCTGTTATATGAGCTAGTGCATTGATGAAGGGTTTTAATTTTAAAAAGTCTTTTACATAAATTCTTGTAGGTTCAAGTAAAATATCGATTAAATTTTTACCATCTATTTTATCATCAAATTTAAGCTTTTGTACTTCAAATAATACTTTTCTAGCTAAAGAATATCCATTAGAATGAAGCCCACTACTAGGCAAAGCTAGTAAAATATCTCCATTTTTTACAAAATTTCTTCTATCTATTTCATCTTTTTCAGCCATGCCCACTGAAAAACCTGCTAAGTCAAAGTCATTGTTATGATACATTCCAGGCATTTCAGCAGTTTCTCCGCCTATTAAGGCACAATTTGCTTTTTTACAACCATTAGCAATCCCTGCTACAACCTTTTTAGCTACTTCTACATCTAACTTTGCACTTGCATAATAGTCTAGAAAAAACAAAGGCGTAGCAAAATTACAAATTAAATCATTCACGCACATTGCTACTAAATCTTCGCCTATGGTGTCAAATTTTTGACTATCAATAGCAAGACGCAACTTTGTGCCTACCCCATCTGTTGCTGCTAGCATAACAGGATTTTTAAAACCACTTGGCATGGCAAAAGCGCCTGAAAAAGAACCTATGCCACCTAAAACATTTTCATTAAAAGTTTCTTTTACTAAAGGCTTGATTGCTTCTACAAAAGTATTACCATTATCTATACTTACGCCCGCATCTTCATAGCTTATATTCATTTATCTTCCTTTAAGAATTTAAAAGGTATTTTAACTAAAAATATTTTAAGGTTAAATTATGCAAAATGCTTATTTTGTGACTTCAAGTATAGCAGGTGGAAAGTCAAGCTTTATAAAAATAGTTCAAAATTTGGGTTTTGATACTTTAAGTGCAGATGTGATAGCTCATGAGCTTTTAAATGAAAATGCTAATTCCATAGCTAAACTTTTTGATAATAATGATTTAATCATAGCAGGAAAAATAGATAGAAAAAAGCTTGGTGCTATTGTATTTAATGATTTAAACGCCAAAAAAAAGTTAGAAGGTTTTTTACATCCTAAAATCAAAGAAGAAATTTTACAAAAAGCACTAATTTTAGATAAAAAAAATAAGGCTTTTTTTATAGAATTACCTTTATTTTTTGAAAATAATCATTATCAAGATCTAGGAAAAAGTATATTGATTTATGCTCCAAAAGAAATTTTATTAAAAAGATTAATACAAAGAGATAATTTAGATGAAAATGAAGCCTTAAAAAGAATTAATTTGCAACTTGATATAGAAGAAAAACTAAAAAAAGCAGATTTTGTGATAAAAAATATTTCAAGTTATGAAAAATTTGAAGAAAATGTGCTAAATTTTTTAAAACATACTTTAAAGGTTAAAAATGAAATTTTATAAATATTGTGCAAGCGGAAATGATTTTGTAGTATTTGCAGATGGTGAAAAAAAAGATCGTAGCGAGTTAGCTAGAATTCTTTGTAATCGTTATGAGGGCATAGGTGCTGATGGACTTATAGTAGTTGTGCCTCATGATAGATATGATTTTGAATGGGAATTTTATAATTGCGATGGTAGTAAAGCAAATATGTGTGGTAATGGATCGCGTGCAGCAGCTCATTTTGCTCATCATTATCTAAAAAAATCACAATATTTAAATTTTTTAACCGGAGCAGGACTTATAAAATCATTTGTTGATGATGACATGGTAGAGATTAAATTAAGTGGAGTGAAGGATATTAAAGAAGCTTTTAAACATAAAGATAGAATTTGGCAAGGATGTAATACAGGTGTGCCACATATGGTGACTTTTGTTGATGATTTAAATGAATTTGATGTAAATTTATGCAAAGAAGTGCGTAAAAAATATAACGCAAATGTTAATTTTGCTAAAATAGAAAATGAAGAATTTATAAGAGTTAGAACCTATGAACGCGGGGTAGAAGATGAGACTTTAGCTTGTGGTACAGGTATGGGAGCTTGTTTTTATCTTGCTTATTTAAATCAAAAAGTTAAAGATGATATTTTAGTAAAGCCAAAAAGCAAAGAAAATTTATATTTTAGATTAGAGGATGATCAAATATTTTTCAGAGGAAAGGTAAAGTGCTGTTTTGAAGCTGATTATAATTTTACTTAGTAGTTTTTTATTTTTAAAAGCTGAATTTATAGCAGGTTTTGATAAACATTATTATGCTTTAAGTATAAAAGAAAAGCGTGAAGTTTTTATCAAAAAAATCAATGCTTTGTTAGATGTTTCTTTCAAAGAAATTGAAAATGAAAAAGAATTTATAGATATTTTTTTTGAGGAAGCTATAAAGAATAATTTTAGAAAGCTAAATACTAATGCTGTGCAAAAACTATGGTCTTTAAAAGAAAAATACCGTGTTAAAAATTTATACGATCATAAAGAATACCAAATGCGTATCCAAAAGGTGCCAAAGTCTTTAGCTATAGCTCAAGCTATTATTGAAAGCGCAACTGGTACAAGTCGTTTTGCTAAAGAAGCAAATAATTTATTTGGAGAATGGACTTGGGGCGAGAAAGGTTTGATTCCAAAAGAAAGAAGTGAAGGTAAAACTCATAAAATTCGTATATTTGATACCTTGCAAGAAAGCGTGGATTCATACTTGCTAAATTTAAATCGTCATGATGCTTATAAGGAATTTAGAGCTTGGCGGTGGGATGCTATAAATCAAAATGAAAAACTTGATGGTAAAGAAGCGGCAAGTCATTTGGAAAAATATTCAGAGATTAAAAGTAATTATACTAAGCTTATTATTTCTATCATAAATCAACATAAGCTTGATGAGTTAGATTAATTTCCTAAAGCCCACTCATCAAAAGGTAAAATCATCACACGCACCCCTTCTATGAAAAACTCATCTCTTTGTGAAAGCGTGATGATATAAATAGTCGAAAGTGCAAGTTGGTTTTTACTAAGTATTTTTTTGACTTTTAAACTAAGTAAATCTTTATCTTTAAAGGGCGAGCATAAAAATGCATTTTTAAGACTTGGTAAGTAAAAATCAAAATATTTGGTATAAAAAATTTCTTGTTCAAATTTAAACAACTCGCTTAAAATCAAATTTTCAAACAAAGCACTAAAGTCTTTTTGTATGCTTAGAGAATTTTTTAGTGAAAAGTCCCAAAAATATACTTTTTTTAAATTTTTTTCAAGATTTTTTACAAAATACAAAGTGTAGTTTGATTCTAGTTTTTCTATGCTTTTATATAAGGTATCTTTGGAAATTTTTATAGTATTTTTTAGTGTTTTTAATAGCTCATTAACGCTAAATTCATTCCCGAGTTCTAAGGCAATTTGTTTGAGTATGGTAAGCTCTAATGGAGTGTAAAAACTTCTTAAGTATGATGAGTTTGTGTTAAAGTTGTGATTTAAAATCACATTGCGTCCTGTATGTAAAAAATAACTTACCATGGTTTTAGTATCAGCGTATTTTTTGTTTAAGCTTAAAAATTCTTCAAAGTCTAAATAATCTAAATGAAGTTCTTCAAAATAATCTAAATGAAAATTGCTATCACAAACGCTTATTATGATTTGCAAATTAAGGTGTTTTAAACTGGCAAAGTCAAAATCATGAGTAAAGTTGCAAAGTGCTAAAAATTTAATCTGTGGATTATAGGTTAAAAACGAATTTAAATTTACCAAAGCACTTGCTTGAAATTTCAAATCATCACAATCAATAAAAAGTATATTTTCACTTTTGTACAAAGATAAAAAATTTAAAATTAAATTTTTCTTACCACTTGCAAAACCACCTTTTATAATGATGTTTTTATGGGTTTGAATTTGAATTTTTCTTTCATCAAATTTTTGAAATTTTGGGTAATTATCGTAAAAAAATTGTAGTGATTTCATAAATTTCTTTGTAATTAATGGTGGAGCATAGCGGGTTCGAACCGCTGACCCCAACGCTGCCAGCGTTGTGCTCTCCCAGCTGAGCTAATGCCCCTTTAGATTTTGAAATCATACTATATTTTTTCTTAGATTTTCTTAATGTATAAAAAATCTTGTAAATTTTATAAAATTTAATTTTTATCCTTTTTAAAAGGAAAATAATTAAAAAAAATGTATAAATTTCTTGACATAGCAAAGGCTCTTTTTATATAATCTCAACATCATTTTATATGGTGGTTAGATTTTTATGGGTCTAACGAGTTCTTTACAAAGGAAAAAATATGGAAAGAATCAGGCTTAAGCTAAAAGCTTATGACCACAGAGTTCTAGATCGCACAGTTGCAGCAATTGTAGAAGCTGTTAAAAGAACAGGTGCTGACATCAGAGGTCCAGTGCCAATGCCTACAAAAATCAAAAGATACACAGTTTTGAAATCTCCACACATCAATAAAGATTCACGCGAACAATTTGAGATGAGAATTCATGCTCGTATGCTTGATATTGTAGCAGCTACTCCAGATACAGTAGATTCACTCACTAAGCTTGACTTGGCTCCAGAGGTCAATGTTGAAGTAAGAGCTATGGGTAAATAAGGATAGAATATGGAATACATTGTAGAAAAAATTGGTATGAGTAGAACAATCAGCACACCAAGCATTCCTGTAACCTTACTTAAACTTGTTCAAACTAAAGTATGTGAAGTAGAAAATGGAAAAGCTTTGGTTGCTTATGTAAAAGGCAAAGCAAATAATAAATGCATTGCAGGTCAGCAAAAAAAATACAATCTTTCAGCTGAATATAATAGATTTGCTTCTTTAGAAGTAGCAAACACAGAAGCAGGTGATATTGATCTTAATCCTTTAAAAGAAGCTTCTATCTTAAAAGTAAGCTTTAATTCTAAAGGTAGAGGTTATAGTGGGGTTGTTAAAAGACACGGATTTGCCGGAGGTCCTGCAAGTCACGGTTCAAGATTCCACAGACGCCACGGATCAATCGGTAACCGCGAATGGCCAGGTCGTGTTCAACCAGGTATGAAAATGGCAGGTCATTATGGTAATGTAAAAGTTACTGTTAAAAATGAAGTAGTTTCATTTGATGAAGAAAATGGCATCTTAGTAGTAAAAGGTGCGGTACCAGGATTTAATGGTGCTATGGGTAAAATAAGGATTGCAAAATGAGTAAAGTAACTGTTTTAAATGATAAATTTGAAAAAGCTAGTGAACTCGATCTTCCAGCAAAATATGCAGAAGTTAATCCTCACAACCTTTATTTATATGTAAAATCTTATCTTGCTAGCCTTAGAGCAAACACAGCTCATACTAAAGGTAGAAGCGATGTAAGCGGTGGTGGTAAAAAACCATGGAGACAAAAAGGTCGTGGTGGTGCAAGAGCAGGTTCAACAAGAACGAATGTTTGGGTTGGTGGTGCTGTAGCATTTGGCCCTACAAACAATCGTAATTATTTCCAAAAAGTTAATAAAAAACAAAAACGCTTAGCGCTTGAAAGAGCATTGGCTGATAAAGCACAAAACAATGCATTATTCTCAGTAGATAGTTTAAGCATTGAAAGCGGTAAAACAAAAGATGCAAATGCAGTTATTAAAAAGCTTGGTTTAAAAGATGCTTTAATTGTAAAAGATTTACTAGATGAAAAAACACTTCTTGCTTTTAGAAACTTAGCAAATTGCTATGTAGTTGATATTAGCGAAGTAAATGCTTATTTAGTATCTGTATTTAATGCTGTTATCATTGAAAAAGCAGCGCTTGAATCTATCGTAAAAGAGGGTTAAAATGGCAGATATTACTGATATAAAAACAATACTTTACACTGAAAAAAGCTTAAACCTTCAAGAGCAAGGTGTTGTAGTTATTCAAACTTCTCCAAAAATGACTAAAAATGGTTTAAAAGAAGTTTTAAGAGAATATTTTGGTGTAACTCCAGTAAGAATTAATTCTTTAAAAATGGATGGAAAAGTAAAGCGTTTTAGAGGTCGTGAAGGTCAAAGAAATAGCTTTAAAAAATTCTATGTTAAGCTACCAGAAGGTGTGAGCTTAGAAAGTTCGGAGGCATAAGATGGCAATTAAAACTTATAAACCATATACTCCAAGTAGAAGATACATCACAGGTGTAAGCTCTGATGATATCACAGCAAAAGCTAGTGTGCGTTCATTACTTGTAAAACTTCCAGCTCATGCAGGTCGTAACAATAATGGTAGAATCACAAGCCGTCATAAAGAAGCAGGTGCTAAAAAACTTTACAGAATTATAGATTTTAAAAGAAGAAAATTTGGTATTGAAGGTAAAGTTGAAGCAATCGAGTATGATCCATACAGAAATTGTCGTATTGCATTAATCTCTTATAGAGATGGTGAAAAAAGATACATCTTACAACCAAAAGGTTTAAGCGTTGGTGATGTTATTTGCGCTGCTGAAAGCGGACTTGACATTAAACCAGGTAATGCTATGAAATTAAGAAACATCCCAGTGGGTACTATTGTACACAATATCGAGTTAAAACCGGGCAAAGGTGGACAAATGATCCGTTCAGCGGGTGCTTATGCTCAATTAATGGGTAAAGAAGAAAAATATGTTATCTTAAGACTTGCAAGTGGTGAAATGAGACAAGTTTTAGCTGAATGTATGGCAAGTATCGGTGAAGTTGGTAATGAAGAATGGTCAAATGTGACTATCGGTAAAGCAGGAAGAAACCGCCATAGAGGTATTCGTCCTCAAACAAGAGGTTCTGCGATGAACCCAGTTGATCACCCGCACGGTGGGGGTGAAGGTAAGAAAAATTCAGGCCGTCATCCAGTTACTCCATGGGGTAAACCAACTAAAGGTGCTAAAACTCGCCGTAAAAAAGCTAGCGATAAGCTAATAATTTCAAGAAGAAAAGGAAAGTAAGATGGCTAGGTCACTAAAAAAAGGTCCTTTTGTTGATGACCATGTAATGAAAAAAGTCATCGCTGCTAAAAAAGCTAACGATGGTAAGCCAATTAAAACTTGGTCAAGACGCAGCACTATTATACCTGATATGATAGGTTTAACTTTTAATGTTCATAATGGAAAAAGCTTTATCCCAGTATATATTACTGAAAATCATATCGGTTACAAATTAGGTGAATTTGCACCTACTAGAACATTTAAGGGTCATAAAGGCTCTGTTCAGAAAAAAATAGGTAAGTAAGGGAGATTTATGAGTAGAGCGTTAATTAAATTCATAAGATTATCTCCAACTAAAGCGAGATTGATTGCTAGAGAAGTTCAAGGTATGAATGCAGAGCTTGCATTAGCTAGTTTGAAATTTATGCCAAATAAAGGTGCTAAATTTATAGCAAATGCTATTTCAAGTGCTGTAGCAAATGGCGGATTTGAAGCAAATGAAGTTGTTGTTTCAAGTTGTCGTGTTGATGCTGGTGCGGTTTTAAAAAGATTTAGACCAAGAGCTAGAGGAAGTGCTAGTCGTATTAGAAAGCCAACTTCACACATTTTGGTAGAAGTTAGTAAAGTAGAAGCAAGTGCTGAAAAAACTACAAAAGCTAAAAAAGCATCAGTGAAAAAGGAAAGCTAATATGGGACAAAAAGTAAATCCGATTGGTTTAAGACTAGGAATTAATAGAAATTGGGAATCAAGATGGTTTCCTACAAAAGCTAATTTAGCAGAAAATATTGGTGAAGATTATAAAATCAGAACTTTTTTAAAAAGAAAACTTTATTATGCAGGAATTAGCCAAATTCTTGTAGAAAGAACAGCGAAAAAATTAAGAGTAACTGTTGTAGCTGCAAGACCAGGGATTATTATTGGTAAAAAAGGTAGTGATGTTGATATTTTAAGAAAAGAACTTCAAGATTTAATCAAAAAAGAAGTTAATATCAATATCAAAGAAGAAAGAAAAGCAGGTGCTTCAGCTCAGCTTGCAGCTGAAAGTGTTGCTACTCAACTTGAAAAAAGAATTGCTTTTAGAAGAGCAATGAAAAAAGTAATTCAAGGAGCGCAAAAAGCAGGTGCTAAAGGGATTAAAGTTTCAGTTTCAGGCCGTTTGGGTGGTGCTGAAATGGCAAGAACTGAATGGTACCTAGAAGGTCGTGTTCCACTTCACACTTTAAGAGCAAAAATCGATTACGGTTTTGCAGAAGCACATACTACTTATGGAAATATAGGTATTAAAGTATGGATCTTCAAAGGTGAAGTTTTACAAAAGGGTGTTCAACCTGAAAAAACCGAAGAAAACGCTCCAGTTAAAAAAACTAGAAGAGCAAGAAGAGGTAAATAATCATGTTAATGCCAAAAAGAACAAAATATCGTAAAATGATGAAAGGGCGTAACAGAGGTTATGCCAACAGAGGGACTGAATTTACTTTTGGTGATTTTGCCCTAAAAGCAACTGAAGCTGGCCGTATCAATTCACGTCAAATCGAAGCAGCTCGTATTGCTTTAACTCGTTTTGTAAAAAGACAAGGTAAAACTTGGATTAGAGTTTTCCCAGATAAACCTCTAACTAAAAAACCTTTGGAAACTCGTATGGGTAAAGGTAAAGGTGCAGTTGAGGAATGGGTAATGAACATTAAACCAGGTCGTATCATTTATGAAATGGCAGGGGTTAATGAAGAAATGGCAAGACAAGCTTTAACTTTAGCGATGCATAAATTGCCATTTAAAACTAAGTTTGTTACAAGAGAGAGCCAAAATGAAATATACTGAGATTAAAGATAAAACAGCAGGTGAGCTTGCAACAATGCTAAAAGAAAAAAAGGTGCTTTTATTTACTTTAAGACAAAAGCTAAAAACAATGCAGCTAACTAATCCTAAAGAGATTAGCGAAGTTAAAAAAGACATCGCTAGAATCAATACTGCAATTAGCGCTTTAAAATAAGGATAGAAAATGGCATTTAAAAGAGAAATTCAAGGCGTTGTTGTTCAAATTGCTGGAGATAAAACAGCAACAATTTTGGTTGAAAGAAAAGTGGTTCACCCAAAATACAGAAAAATCGTAAAACGCTTTAAAAAATATTTAATTCATGATGAAAGAAATGAACTTAAAGTGGGAAATACTGTAGTTGCTATTGAATGTAGACCACTTTCTAAGAGAAAATCATTTCGCTTAAAAACTATAGTATCAGCAGGAGTTGAGTAATGATTCAAAGTTTTACTAGGCTTGCAGTTGCTGATAATAGCGGTGCAAAAGAATTAATGTGTATTAAGGTTTTAGGTGGTAGCAAAAGAAGATACGCTACTGTTGGTGATGTAATCGTTGCATCTGTAAAAAAAGCTCTACCAAATGGTAAAGTTAAAAAAGGTCAAGTAGTAAAAGCAGTTATCGTTAGAACTAAAAAAGAAATTCATAGAGACAATGGTTCTTTAATTCGTTTTGATGAAAATGCAGCAGTTATTCTTGATGCTAAAAGAGAGCCTATCGGAACGCGTATTTTTGGACCAGTAGGTCGTGAAGTAAGATATGGTGGCTTTATGAAAATTGTTTCACTAGCACCGGAGGTGTTGTAATGAAATTAAAAATTAAAAAGAATGATATGGTAAAAGTTATCGCAGGCGATGACAAAGGCAAAACAGGTAAAGTTTTAGCAGTATTTCCTAAGACAAATAAAGTAATTGTTGAGGGTTGTAAAATCGCTAAAAAAGCTGTTAAGCCAAGTGATAAAAATCCAAATGGCGGTTTTATCAATAAAGAAATGCCAATGGATATTTCAAATGTAGCAAAGGCAGGAGAATAAGATGATGAGATTGAAAGAAAAATATACTCAAAATATCAAACCTGCTTTAGTTAAAGAATTTGATATTAAAAATCCTATGCTTGTTCCTTTTATTGAAAAAGTTGTAATCAGTGTAGGTGCTGGGGAATTGGCAAAAGATCAAAAAGTATTACAAAATGTTGCAGATACTATTTCATTGATCGCTGGGCAAAAAGCAGTTATCACAAAAGCTAAAAAATCAGTTGCTGGTTTTAAAGTAAGAGAAGGCTTCCCAGTAGGTGTAATGGTAACATTAAGAAAAGACAATATGTATGCTTTCTTAGATAAGCTTATTACTATAGCTCTTCCTCGTGTTAAAGACTTTAGAGGTCTTCCAAGAGATGGTTTTGATGGAAGAGGAAACTATAACTTTGGTTTAGATGAGCAGTTAATGTTCCCAGAAGTTGAATATGATAAAATCTTAAGAACTCATGGTATGAACATTTCTATCGTTACAACAGCAAAATCAGATAAAGAGGCACAAAAATTATTAGAATTATTTGGCGTGCCATTTGCAAAAGGAAAGTAATATGGCTAAAAAATCAATGATTGCAAAAGCTGCCCGCAAACCTAAATTTAGTGTTAGAGGGTATACTAGATGCCAAATTTGTGGAAGACCACATTCAGTTTATAGAGATTTTGGAATTTGTAGAGTTTGCTTAAGAAAAATGGCAAATGAAGGTTTAATTCCTGGTCTTAAAAAAGCAAGTTGGTAAGAGGAAAGAACCATGATAAATGATTTAATTTCAGATTCACTAACAAGAATTAGAAATGCAGGGATGAGAAGATTAGAGACTACTCAACTTTTGCATTCTAAAGTTATCGAAGCTTTACTTGGAATTTTCCAAGCTAAAGGCTATATTGAAAGCTTTAATGTTATTGAAGAGGATAAAAAGAAATTCATCAATGTAGTTTTAAAATATGATGAAAAAGGCAAAAGCGTAATTAATGAAGTTAAGCGTATTTCTAAACCTGGTCGTCGTGTTTATAAAGGCAAAGATGAGATCAAAAGATTTAAAAACGGTTATGGTACTATCGTAGTAAGCACTTCAAAAGGTGTTTTAGCTAACGACGAAGCTTATAAAGCAGGCGTTGGCGGCGAAGTTTTATGTACTATTTGGTAAGAGTTTCTACTTTTTATGGTATTCGGTATCCATTCTTATAAAGTAGTCATATCGTAGACAAGTAAAAAGGAAAAATGAATGTCTCGTATAGGTAAACAACCAGTTGCTATTCCAAGTGGAGTAGAAGTAAAATTAGAAGGTAACTTGCTAAAATTCAAAAAAGGAAATTTAGCAAAAGAGCTTGATACAAAAGCAAATGTTAATGTTGAGATTAAAGAAGCACAAATTCTTTTCTCTCCTAAAGGTGAAGATAGACAAAGTAGAGCTTATTGGGGAACTTATAGAGCTTTAGCTCAAAACATCATCATCGGTTTAACTGATGGTTTTAGCAAAACTTTAGAAATCAATGGTGTTGGTTATAAAGCTGCATTAAAAGGTAAAGTTCTTGAACTTGCTTTAGGTTTTTCTCATCCTATCAACTATGCTATTCCAGAAGGCATAGAAATTACCGTTGATAAAAATAATGTTATTATCAAAGGTAGTGATAAACAAGTGGTAGGTCAAGTTGCTGCTCAAATTCGTGAATTTAGACCACCTGAGCCTTACAAAGGAAAAGGTGTTAAATATTCAGATGAGCGTATTATCCGCAAAGCTGGTAAGACATCTAAGAAGTAAGGATAGAATATGAGAGCAAATGTATTAAAAAGAAAAATATCTTTAAGAATTAAAAGAAAAAAAAGAATTAGAGCAAAAATTTCAGGAACACAAGCTCTTCCAAGAGTTTCTGTTTTTAAATCAAACAGAACTTTATATATCCAAGCTATCGATGATGTTAAAGCAGTAACTTTAGCAGCAGTAGATGGAAGAAAAATTGGTGTTAAAGCAAATAAAGAAGGTGCTAAAAAAATAGCAGCTGAATTTGCAAAAGTTTTAAAAGCTAAAAACATAGAAGAAGCAGTGTTTGATAGAAATGGTTATTTATACCATGGTGTTATTGCAGCATTAGCTGAAGCACTAAGAGAAAACGGAATCAAACTATAACCCAAAAGGAAGATCGATGGAAAAATATAATAGAGAAGAATTTGAAGAAGTAATCGTCGATATCGGCAGGGTTACTAAGGTTGTTAAAGGTGGTAGAAGATTTAGATTTACTGCTTTAGTTATCGTTGGAAATAGAAAAGGTTTAGTTGGTGTGGGCTATGGAAAAGCTAAAGAAGTTCCAGATGCTATCAGAAAAGCAGTTGATGATGCTTTTAAAAACATTGTTGAAGTTAAAACAAAAGGTTCAACTATACCTCATGATGTAGAAGTAAAATACAACGCAAGTAGAATCTTACTTAAACCAGCAAGCGAAGGTACAGGGGTTATTGCAGGTGGTTCAACACGTCCTATCGTGGAACTTGCAGGTATTAAAGACATTTTAACTAAGTCTTTAGGTTCAAATAATTCAGCAAATGTTGTGCGTGCTACTATCAAAGCACTTACAATGCTTAAAGGATAATCAATGAATTTAACAAAAGCACCAGGTTCAACACATAAAACCAAAAGAATAGGCCGTGGTCAAGGTAGTGGTATGGGAAAAACTTCTACTAAAGGTGGAAAAGGCCAAACTGCTAGAAAAGGTTATAACGAAAAAAGAGGTTTTGAAGGGGGTCAACAACCACTTCAAAGACGCTTACCAAAAGTAGGCTTTACTTCTAAATTTGAAAAACCTTATGTGATTAATGTTGAAAAAATCACAGCAATCAAAGAGCTTAGCGAAATTACATTTGAAACAATCAATAGTATTCATAAGCTTTCAAAAAATGTAAATAAAATTAAGCTTATTGGAGCAAGTGCTAAAGATCTTGCTAGTAAAATTAAAGACGAGAAGATCACTTTTAGCGGACAAAAATAATGAATAAAGCATTGACAAATAAAATTCTCATAACATTAGCTTTTTTATTTGCTTATAGAATATTAGCTTATGTTCCAGTTCCGGGGGTTAATGTCAGTGTTATCAAGGAATTTTTTGATTCTAATGCATCTAATGCATTAGGCTTGTTTAATATGTTTAGTGGGGGTGCTGCTGAAAGACTTAGTATCATCTCTCTAGGCATTATGCCTTATATTACTGCTTCGATTATTATGGAGCTTTTAGCGGCAACTTTTCCTAACATAGGAAAGATGAAAAAAGAACGCGATGGTATGCAAAAATATATGCAAATTATCCGTTATGCTACTATAGCTATCACTTTGATACAAAGTATAGGCGTTTCTATAGGCTTGCAAAGTCTTCATGGGAAAGCAGGTCAGTCAGCTATTATGATTGATATGAATACTTTTATTGCACTTTCTGCTATTTCTATGCTTGCAGGTACCATGCTTTTAATGTGGATAGGTGAGCAAATCACTCAACGCGGTATAGGAAATGGTATTTCTTTGATCATCTTTGGCGGTATTGTTTCTACAATTCCAGGTGCAATTAGTGGAACAGTAAATTTGGTAAATACAGGTGAGATGAATTTCTTGACTATCATTGCTATTTTAGTTGTAATTTTACTTACTATTTGGGCTATTATAGTAGTAGAGCTTGGAGAAAGAAGAATTCCTATTTCTTACTCAAGAAAAGTAATCATGCAAAATCAAAACAAACGCATTATGAATTACATACCTATTAAAATAAATTTAAGTGGAGTAATTCCTCCTATTTTTGCAAGTGCGATTTTGATGTTTCCAAGCACTATTTTGCAAACAAGTACAAATGAGTATGTGTTAAAAATTTATGACTTTTTAAATCCAAATGGATTTTTCTTTCATTTTTTAACATTCTTACTTGTTATTTTCTTTGCGTATTTTTATGCATCAATTGTATTTAATGCAAAAGATATAGCTGAAAATCTTAAAAGACAAGGCGGTTTCATACCAGGTATTAGACCAGGTGAAGGAACTGCAAATTATCTTAATGAAGTAGCATCAAGACTTACCTTGTCAGGTTCTATTTATTTAGGGCTTGTAGCTACATTACCATGGCTTATTGTGAAGTTGTTTGGTGTGCCTTTTTATTTTGGTGGAACTTCTGTTTTGATCGTAGTTCAAGTAGCGCTTGATACAATGAGAAAAATCGAAGCTCAAATTTATATGAATAAATACCAAACCTTAAGTGCAGTAGGCTTATAAGAAAGTAGATTTTCTACTTTCTTCTCTTTTTAAGGATTTTGATGAGACTAGGCGTTTTTGATAGCGGTGTAGGTGGGCTTAGTGTTTTAAAATCTTTACTTCAAGCAAAACTTTTTAAAGAATATATTTACTATGGAGATACCGCAAGGGTACCTTATGGGGTTAAAGATAAAGAAACTATCATTAAATTTTCCCTAGAAGCTTTAGAGTTTTTCAAAGAAAAAAAAGTCGATATGCTTATTATTGCGTGTAATACAGTTAGCGCGCATGCTTTAGAAATTCTAAAAGCAAATGCACCATTTCCGGTTCTTGGAGTTATAGAAGCAGGGGTTTTAGCGGTTAAAAACTCTTTAGAAGATAAAAACTCTAATATATTAGTTATTGCAACACAAGCTACCGTGGATTCTCACGCTTATAAGCAAGCTTTAATCAAAGAAGGTTTTTTAAAAGTGGAAGAAAAAGCAACTGGGCTTTTTGTACCTATGGTTGAAGAAGGGATTTTTCAAGGAGATTTTTTAAAAGCTGCTTTTGAGTATTATTTTAATAAGCTTAAATTTTATCCTAATGCTCTAATCTTAGCATGCACGCATTTTCCTTTAATCGCCCATTCTTTGGAAGAGTATTTTGGCAAAAATACAAAACTTATTCATTCAGGCGAGGCTATAGCTTTGCAATTGCAACAAGAATTTAACTTAACATCAATCCAAGAAGAAGCTAACATTCAATTTTATGCTTCAAGCGATGTGGAAAAACTAAAAAAAATTGCAAATTTATGGCTTTAATTAATGAATATTTACTAAAGTATTTTTTATATTAATAATTTATTTTTATTTAAACATAGTTGCATTATAATTTTTATCATTTCTAATGAAAGGACTAACATGAAAAAAATGTTAATGTGCGCAGCTATGGCACTAAGTTTAGGAGCAGGAATTTTGGAAGCAAAACCAAAAGTTGCAATTTTAGCTACAGGTGGAACTATTGCAGGCTCGATTGATAGTTCGGTAGCTACAACAGGTTATACAGCTGGTGTTTTAGGGGTTGATGCTTTGATTAAAGCAGTGCCTCAAATTCAAGATTTAGCAGTAATTAGCGGGGATCAAATTGCAAATATTGATAGTAAAGATATGACAAATGAAATTTGGCTAAAACTTGCTAAAGAAGTCAATAGGCTTTTAAAATCTGATGTAGATGGAGTTGTGATTACTCATGGTACTGATACCATGGAAGAAACTGCATATTTCTTAAATTTAACCGTAAAAAGCGATAAACCTGTTGTTTTAGTTGGTGCAATGCGCCCATCAACTGCAATTAGTGCAGATGGTCCTAAAAATCTTTACAACGCTGTAGCGTTAGCAGCAGATCCACAAGCAAAAAATAAAGGCGTAATGGTGGCTATGAATGATAGAATTCAAAGCGCTAGAGGCGTTATGAAAACTCATAGTTTAAATGTAAATGCATTTAGTTCACCGGATATGGGTGATATGGGTTATATAGTAGATGGAAAAGCATTCTTCTACAATACTAATACAAAATTACACACTAAAAAATCTCCATTTGATGTTAGCAAGCTAAAAGAATTGCCAAAAGTAGATATTCTTTATAGTTATGCAAATGATGGTAGCGGTGTTGCAGCAAAAGCTTTGTTTGAAAATGGAACTAAAGGTATAGTTGTAGCTGGAACAGGTGCTGGCAGTATTCATGATTATCAAAAAGATGTATTAAAAGAATTGCTTAAAAAAGGTCTTAATGTAGCGGTAAGCTCACGCGTAGTAGCTGGTAGAGTTGCAGTAAGTGATACTGATGCAAAACTTGGTTTTATTGATACAGGTGATATGAGTCCTCAAAAAGCTAGAGTATTGTTAATGCTTGCTTTAACTAAAACAAGTGATCCTAAGAAAATTCAAGAATATTTCTTAAAATACTAAAATCTTTTAGCACCCAAATGCTACAATAACATTTGGGTGAGTTTTTCAATCAAAATCTTACTTAAATTAATCACAAGGATATTAAATGAGACAATATGAAAGCTATAAATGCCAAAAATGCGGCAATGAAGTAGAAGTGCAAAATGTAGGTGGTGGAAAGCTTAGTTGCTGTGGTCAAGAAATGGAGTGCATTACTAAAGATTTAACAGCCATAAATTTGATGAAAGCTTTCGCAGGTGAATCTATGGCAAGAAACAAATATGATTTATTTGCAGATATTGCTCAAGAAGAAGGTTGGCATGCTATTGCAAAGCATTTTAGAGAAGCTGCAGAAAATGAAAAATGGCATGCAAGAGCTGAGTTTAAAGCTTATCATGAATTAGTAGATGGTAAAGCTTTAGAAGAAACTGCTAAAAATTTAATCTGTGCAGCAGAGGGTGAAAATTACGAGCATACTACCATGTATCCAAATTTTGCACAAATTGCAGAAGATGAAGGCAAGAAAAACATAGCAAGATTATTTACTGCTATTGGTAAAGTAGAAATTGAGCATGAAAGAGAATATTTAGCACTTAAAAAAATGCTTGAAGAAGAAGATTTCTTTAATTCAGAGGTAGAAGAATTATGGGTTTGTGAAGTTTGTGGGCATATACACCGTGGTAAAAAAGCACCAAATGCCTGTCCTTTGTGTAAAGCTCCAAAAGAATACTTCAAACGAGAATTTTTAGGATAATTTTAAAAATCTTGATAAAAATGATAAAATATTTTATTTTTATCAAGGCCTAATATGCAAATTCTAACTCATCCTTTTGAACCTTTTTTTGATGAAAACTCAAAAGTTTTGATACTAGGTTCTTTTCCATCTATTAAATCAAGAGAAGAAAATTTTTATTATCAACATAGTAAAAATCGTTTTTGGCGTATTTTTGAAATATTATTTGAGTGTGAGTTAAAAACAGTGCAAGAGCAAAAGGCTTTTTTAAAAGCAAATCATATAGCACTTTGGGATGTTATAGCAAGTTGTAAGATAAAAAATTCAGATGATAAAACTATTTCTTATGCCAAAGCAAATGATATAAGTATTATTTTAGATAAGGCAAATATAGAAAAAATTTGTGTATTAGGTAAAGTTGCAAGTAAATATTTTGCTAAATTTTATCCTGAGCAAGAATTTTTTGAACTTCCTTCAAGCTCACCTGCCAATATAAATTATTCTTTAGAAAATTTAGTAGAAAAATATACTACTATAAAGGAAAAATAATGGCTTTAGTTGGAGTAGATGAGGCTGGGCGTGGAGCTTTAGCTGGAGATATGCACTTGGCAGCTTGCAAGCTTTTAAAAAATATTGATGGTTTAGCTGATTCTAAAAAATTAAGTGCAAAAAAAAGAGAAGAATTATATGAGCAAATTCTTTCTAATTCAAATTTTTTAATCCTTGCTTTTTCACCTTTGCAAATTGATATTTTAGGACTTAGTCAGTGTTTAAATTTGGGCTTAAAGATAATAAAAAAACATTTTAACCAAGATGAGATTTTATATGATGGAAATTTAAATTATGGTGTTTTGGGTATTAATACTATGATTAAAGCTGATATGAAAGTGCAAGAAGTTTCAGCCGCTAGTATATTAGCTAAGGTAAGTCGTGATCAAAAAATGTGTTATTTTTCTAAATTATATAATCATTATGATTTTGATAAACACAAAGGTTATGGTACAAAAGCTCATATAGAAAAGATTAAAGTATTTGGTTATTCACCTTTGCATCGCAAAAGCTTTATGTTAAAGTGTTTTGAGAAAAGCTTATTTGATTAGATTGTGTTTTGTAGTTTTAATAATGAAAAAATATAATTAAAAACTATTTTTTTAATAATAATCTATTAAAAATTATAATATTGGTCTAAAATACTCTATGTTTTAAGAAAAATTAATTTTTTTCTATTATAGTAATATAAAAAATATTTTAAGGGGTATTATGTCTTTACTTTTGAGTGAGCTAAAGATTGGAAATTTTTATGTAAAAAATCGCATCGTAATGCCTCCTATGGATATGTATGAAACACAAGTTTTAGATGGTAAGATTAATCAATTTCACTTGATACATTATGGAGCTAGAGCTTTGGGTGGTGTTGGGCTTATCATAGTTCAAGCTTGTGCGATTAATGAAAATGCAAAAATTGCTGATAATGATATAGGCCTTTGGGGAGATTTTCAAATTCGAGGACATAAGGAGCTTGTCGATCTTTGTCATCATTTTGGTGCTAAAGTTGCTATCCAACTAAATCATAGTGGTCGTAAAAATTCATGCAAACAAGCTATATCAAAAGCCCCAAGTAATATCGCTTTTAGTGAAAAATTTTCTAAACTTCATGTTTTAAGTAAAGATGAAATTTTACAAATAGAGCAAGAATTTATCCAAAGTGCTAAAAGAGCTAAAGAAGCAGGCTATGATGCGATAGAACTTCATAGTGCTCATGGGTATTTGCTTAGTTCATTTTTATCTCCTTTATCAAATCAAAGAGATGATGAATATGGTGGTAGTTTTGAAAATAGAGCGCGTCTTTTGTGTGATATCATTAAGCGTATAAAAAAAGAAGTTGATATTACTTTATTTGTAAGAATTTCAGCTACAGAGTGGCAAGAGGGTGGTTGGAATTTGGAAGATAGTAAAAAACTTGCCTTGATTTTAGAAAATTTAAGCGTTGATATGTTAGATATTTCAGCAGGTGGAAATATCAACAAACCTTCTTTAGTGCCAAATATAGCACCACTTTACCAAGCTCCTTATGCTAAGGCTTTAAAAGAAGTTGTTAAAATTCCTATATCTTGCGTGGGTCTTATAAATAGTGCTAGCGAAGGTGAGGCTTTGCTTTTGGGTGAGGTGTGTGATTTAGTTTGTTATGGTAGAAAATTATTAAGAAATCCAAATTTTGCAAATGAAGCCGCAGTTGCTTTAAATGAAAGGGAAAAAATCACGCCAAACTACTCAAGAGCATATTTGTAAAATAATACAAAAAGTTTTTAGGTAAAAGCTTTTTTTATTATTTTTTACAAGGAGAAAATGTGGATAATCTTAAGTGGAATTCTTTTGATACGCGTTGGATGCTTTCTCTTTTTGGGACTGCAGTTGGTGCGGGGATTTTATTTTTACCTATTAAAGCAGGTGTTGGTGGTTTTTGGCCAGTTGTTGTAATGGCTTTGATTATTTTTCCAATGGTGTATTTAAGCCATAGAGCCTTAAGTCGTTTTGTATGTCAAGCAAATGGTAATGATAAAGATATTACTCATGCGGCTGAAGAGTATTTTGGTAGAAAAGTAAGTATTTTTATTTCTGTGCTTTATTTCTTTGCAATTTTCCCAATTTGTTTAGCATATTGTGTAGGTATAACTAATACTTTTGAGAGTTTTATTTATAACCAATTCTTACCACTTTTAGATCCAAATGGTTCTTTCGCAAACGCAATTAGTGCTATGTATCAAACAAGTGTAAATGAGCAAGGAAAAACTATAGCTAATTTACTTCCTTTTTATAGGGCGCTTTTTGCTTTTGTTTTGGTAAGTATTTTTATGCTTATTATGCTTTTTAGTGAAGAATTAATTACCAAAGTATGTGAGTGGCTTGTATATCCTTTATGTGCTATTTTATTTTTATTTTCTTTATATCTTATCCCGCAATGGTCGTTTGAAAGTTTTAGTGCTATTCCTGGAACAAAAGAATTTATTACTATAGTATGGCTAACTTTACCGGTTTTAGTGTTTTCATTTAATCACTCACCAGCGATTTCTACTTTTTCTTTAAGTGTAAAAAGACAGTATCCTGAAAATTCAGTACAAAAAGCAAATCAAGTGTTATTTAGAACTTCTGTAATGTTACTTGCTTTTGTAATGTTTTTTGTGGTATCTTGTGTGCTTTCTTTAACTCCTGCAGAACTTGCTGAAGCTAGAGCACAAAACATACCTGTACTTTCTTATTTTGCTAATAAACTTGATAATCCATTTATTTCTTATGGTGGTCCACTAATCGCATTTTTAGCAATTTCTAGTTCATTCTTTGGGCATTATTTTGGTGCTAGGGAAGGTGCTTATGGTATAGTTAGAAAATGTTGCAAATTAGCAGGTAATGATAATCCGGATTTGAAAAAAATCGCAGTTTATTCAACTTTGGTAATGTATATTGTTATGTTAATTACTGCTTATGTAAATCCAAGTATTTTAGGTTTTATTGAAAGCTTAGGTGGTCCAATCATTGCCGCAATCTTGTTTTTAATGCCTATGATTGCAATTTACACTGTATCTAAAATGAAAAAATTCCAAAACAAAGCTTTAGATGCATTTGTGTTTATCACAGGTATTTTGACAATCATCACTGTAATTTATACTTTTTAAGGTGCTGATGAATGAGTAGTAATTTAAGTATATTTAAAGTTGGTGTCGGTCCTTCATCTTCTCATACTTTAGGACCAATGCTAGCAGGGAATATGTTTTGTGAAAAAATCAAAGATAAAATCACACAAATTACAAAAATTCAAATCAAACTTTATGGCTCTTTATCGCTTACTGGTAAAGGCCATTTAAGTGATAAAGCTATTATATGGGGGTTGAGTGGCTTAAGAGCAAAAGAATTAAATGTTGCTTTGCAAGATCGTGTGTTTAATAAAATTTTGCAAGATAAAATTTTGGTTTTAGATGCTCAAAAAGAATTAAATTTTGATTATGATAAAGATTTGATTTTTGAAAAAGACTTTTTACCTTTGCATGAAAATGGATTGAAAATAAGTGCTTATAATGAAAATGGAGAAATCATTGCTGAAGAAATTTATTATTCAGTAGGTGGTGGTTTTGTTATGAGTGAAGCTGAACTTCAAAAACACAAAGACGGAGCTTGTGAGCAAAAACATACTAAATTAGAACTTGATATTAATAACGCAAGCGATGCTTTAAGAATTTGCGAAGAAAATTCATGGGATCTAGCAAAACTCTCTTATGAATATGAGCTTCAATTTCACACTAAAGAAGAAATTAGAGCTTATTGTTTAGAAATTTGGGAAGTAATGCAAGAAGTTTATTATAATGGTATTCATCCAAGCTCAGATTTTCTTCCAGGGAATTTACATTTAAAACGCCGCGCCAAAGGACTTAATGAGCGTTTGGCTATGACAAGTGATCCTTTAGGAATTATTGATTTTATTTCTTTATATGCTATTGCTATTGCAGAGGAAAATGCAAGTGGAGCTAGAGTGGTAACTGCACCAACTAATGGCGCATGTGCTGTTGTGCCTGCTGTAATGCTTTATCTTAAAAATCATACTATTGGTTTTAACGATGAAAAAGCCATTAATTTTTTACTTACTGCTATGTTAATAGGCTCTTTTTATAAGAAAAATGCAAGTATAAGTGGTGCTGAAGCTGGCTGTCAAGCTGAAATTGGTAGTGCAAGTTCTATGGCAGCAGGAGCTATGGCTACTGTAATGGGTTTTGATGCAAAGATAGCTTGTAATGCTGCTGAAATTGCAATGGAGCATCATTTAGGTTTAACTTGTGATCCAGTAAGTGGTTTAGTGCAAATTCCTTGTATAGAAAGAAATGCCTTTGGAGCGATTAAAGCAATTTCAGCTGCTAGAATGGCAATGAGTAGAAAATCAACTCCAAAAGTAAGTCTTGATGAGGTTATAAAAACTATGTATGAAACCGGCAAAGACATGAACTCAAAATACAAAGAAACTTCTTTAGGTGGTCTAGCTACTAATCTTACAAGTGTATGTTAAAACCTTAAGTTTTAAAACTTAAGGTTTTTCCTTAAAGCTTTTAAAAGCGCATAAATGCTAAATTTTTAAAAATTTTAAGGAAAATATAAATGATAGAAATCAAAAAACCAGCAGAAATAGAAAAACTACGCAAGGCAAATGAACTTGTAGCTAGAACGCTTGACTATCTAGAGGGCATTATAGTTCCGGGTATGAGCTTAAAAGAAATTGACATTAAAGCAGAAGAATTTATACTTGATCATGGTGCAAAACCATCTTTTAAAGGCTTATATGGTTTTCCAGGCAGTATTTGTATCTCGCTTAATCAAGCTTGCATTCATGGTGTAGGGGATGAGCGTATTTTAAAAGAAGGCGATATTTTAGGGCTTGATGTGGGTACTTGCATAGATGGATATTATGGAGATGCAGCAAGGACTATACCTATAGGTCAAATTTCAGCCACTGATGAGGTTTTGATTGCTTGTGCTAAAGATGCTTTGTATTATGCTATAGATATTATCAAAGAAGGTATGCGTTTTAAAGAGCTTTCATATGAGCTTGGCGAGTTTATCGCTAAAAGAGGATTTGTACCTTTGAAAGGTTATTGTGGTCATGGTATAGGTAAAAAGCCACACGGTGAGCCTGAAATTCCAAATTATTTAGAACCAGGTGCTAGTGCAAAAAGTGGACCTAAAATCAAAAATGGCATGGTATTTTGCATAGAGCCTATGGTATGTCAAAAAGATGGCACACCAATACATTTAAAAGGTAATTGGGAAGCAGGAAGCAAAGATGGATTAAATGCTGCTCATTATGAGCATTGTGTTGCAATTATAAATGGCAAAGCAGATATTTTATCTAAGTAAGAAAGTTTAAACTTTCTTACTCAAATGTTTTTAGTTTTTCTGAAAGTTTAGAGGCATTTTCTAAAACATCTTGTGAAATTTGTGTTAGCTCGAGTGAATAGTTTTTAACACAATTTGCAAGTTCAGTCACTTTTTCTACATTTTGTTCTAACTCATTCATTTTAGCTTTTGACTCATCACTTTTTTCTTCCATAATTTTAGTAGAATGGATACTTGTTTTTAATTTTTCTATAGAAGCACCGACTTCACCTTGTAAGATATTAGCTTTGTTGGAAGTATCACTCATGGATTGATGAATTCCATCCATCAAGCTTTTGTTGTCATTGATTTGTTGTACTATAGTTCTTACAGTAGTTTCTATAGCGACTAAAGATTTTGTAGTTTTATCAGCTAAGTTTCTAACTTCATCAGCAACAACAGCAAAGCCTCTACCATGTTCTCCTGCACGAGCTGCTTCAATAGCTGCATTTAAAGCTAGCAAGTTAGTTTGATCGGCTATATCTTTAATAGCTGCTGTAACTTCTACAATACTATCAGCACTTTGTACTAGTATATCCATAGCACTTAAAACACTTTGTTCTTTTTCTCCACTTAGTAATATAAGCTCTACTAACTCTTTAAGTGTTTTTTCAACTTCTCCCATAACTTCTTGCATATCATGCATATCTTTTATAGTATTTTTAGCTAGATTTTGAGTTAAGTCTATATGACTTTCTAAAACAGAACTTATTTCATGGACATTAGAAATTTGCTCATGCTGTAAAAGTGAACTTTGCTGTAAAATTTCAGCATTTTGGGAAAGTTTTTGTGAGCTTTTGTGGCTTGAATTTGCAGTTTGTATGGCTTCTAAAACTGAATTTTGCACTATCTGTATGAAAGAATTAATATAGCCAGCACTTGTAGCTAATTCACTTTTTTTATCAATGTCTAATCTTGCACTTAAATTCGCATGTTCTCCCGCTAGATTTGCACTTAGTTTTTCAAGTAAAGATATAGGTATGATTACTTTTTTTAATGTTAAAAGTATGAAAAAAATCAATACAACTAAGGTAAATAGGAAAATTCCTATAGCTGTATAAAGATTATATTTATTTTGTAGATTGATATTTTTAGCAATTAAATTTTGGTGTGCTAGAATTTGTTTTTGCAGTTCTTGATCAAGAAAACTTTGAGAATTATCTTTTAATATTTTAATTTGACTTAATATCATCTTACAATGTGTATTAAAAAGCTCAAATAACTCTTGTGGTAATTGAGAATCTTTTGCGTTTAAATTTGTGACAAGATTTTGTAATCTATTTTGCGCTAAAGGTTCTAATATATCCATAGTTCCTATAATGCTTAAAATATTTCCTATATATTCTATTTGTTTAGCCTCTTGAGTAGTGAGTGTTAATTGATTTGTTTGTTTGATGATTTCTTGTTGAATTTCGTAAAGATAAAGCTTTGAATTTATAGCAATAGAATTGGCTGATTTAAAATGTTGTAGTTGTGTATTTTTTTTCTGAAAAATTGCTTCTAGCTTTTTAGTATCTATTTCATTGGCTTTTAAAATAGCTAAAGTATTTTCAAAATCTCTTACTAGTTTGACGCTAATGTCATAGTTTTGTAGATTTAGTTTATTTTTAAAAATTTCATCTATTTTAGTATCTAGAATTTCTAATTTTTGAAAAGAATCCATAATAAGTGAATTTCTTTTGGTGGTATTGTAAGTATTAAAAATAAATAAAGTCAAAGTTAAAAGCAATACCAAAACCACTATGGATAAAGTGATGAATTGTTTTAAAAAAGAGAAAGTTTTTTTATTTGAGTGGATCATGGTATTCTCCTGTTAAAGAATTTAAAAATGCAACTATATCATCAACTACATCTTGCTCTAAAAATTTACCAAGCTGATAATACGCCATAAATTGTACGCAAGCATCAAGTGTTGGCATAGAACCATCATGAAAATAAGGAGCAGTTTTGGCTATGTTTCTAAGACTTGGCACTTTTACTACAAATTGATCGTGAGGATCTTGAGTGATCTCATAGCGTCCTTTCCAATTTGTTCCATTATCATAAGGAACAAATACCCCCATTTTTTGATACATATTTCCACCTATATTTTGTCCTTGATGGCACGCTATACAACCATTTGATAAAAAGGCATTATAGCCTCTTTTTGCTTGTTCGCTTATAGCATTTTTATCTCCCTTTAAGTAGCGGTCAAATGGGGAATTTGGCGTAAGTAAGGTTTTTTGAAATTCAGCTAAAGCATCTGCTATATTATCAAAGGTAACTTCTCCGTAAAGTCTTTTAAATTCTTTTTCATAAATTGCGTTAGTTTTTACTATTTGCACCACTTCATCTGCATCTTTTAACCCCATTTCTTTAGGGTTTAACAAAGGATGTTTGGCTTGTTCTTGTAAATCTTTTGCATTGCCTCTCCAAAATTGTGCTAGGCTAAAAACGGCATTAAAATTTGTAGGAGTATGGAATGGCTCATCTATTATGCCATTAATACCTGTTGAAAAAGTTTTATTATCTACTCCAAAATTTGCAATATCATGACAACTATTGCAAGATACTTTTTTATCTTTTGATAAACTTGTATCCATATAGAGTTTTTTTCCTAAAATAGCTTTTTCTTTATTATAAGGAATGCCTTCTGGTATAGGTGTAATCATTTCAAATGCTAAAAGTGGTAACAAAGAAAGTATTAAAACAATAAAAATTTTCATAATCATTTTCCTTTAATTTTATAAATTTTTAATTAATAATTTTTTTTAATTATAACATTAAAATCTTAACCTCTTATAAGTAAATATGGTAGTTATCAGTGTTATCAGGGATAAGAACAAAATATAAATAAAAATTCCATACACGAAAGGATTTTCAGGTTTTATAGCCAAAGAATGTAATGCAAATACAAGTTGAGGAGTGAAGCCACCCGCTATTGCATAAGCTATATTATAAGAAAAAGAAATTCCACTAAAACGAATGCTTGGCTTAAAAATTTTACACATTAAAATAGGTGCTAAAGCATTAATACCACCAAAAAAACACGCTATAAAATAAAAATATATACTCAAATGCAAAATTTGAGCATAGAAAAAATAAAAATAAAAAAAGCACGATAAACTAAATCCTATGGTAAAAATTAAAGCGGTAGCTAAAAAACCAAATTTATCAACCCAAATTCCAGCAAGTAAAGTTCCACAAGATAAAATTACTATTGCAAACATTTGGATTAAAATCGCATCTGTTTTATCAAGAATCAAAACTTCTGATATAAAATTAGGCATAAGTAAAATAAGTATTATCACGCAGGCCGTGAGCATCCAAGTTAAAAGCATAGAAGCAATGATGTCTAAATAAATATTTTTTTCTTTAAAAAGTGTTTTTAAAGGAAATTTTTCTAAATCATTTTCTTGTCGCATTTTTTGAAAAACAGGTGTTTCTTCTAAAAATTTTCTAAGATATATAGAAATGATACCAAAAAATCCACCTATAGCAAATGGAATACGCCAAGCATATTCATAAATTGCTTCTTGATCAAAGTAATGATTAATCGCTAAGGCAACAATACAACCTAAAAGAATTCCAAAAGCCATAGAAGCATTAATAGCGCTAATATAAAAACTATCTCTTCCATCGGGTGCATGTTCTTTTACAAATACCCAAGCGCCAGGGAGTTCTCCGCCTATAGCTATACCTTGAGCTATTCTAACAAGTAGTAAAAAAATAGGAGCAAAATATCCTATAGTTTCAAAAGTAGGTATAAAAGCTAGAGAGAAAGTTGGAAGCACCATGAGTAATATACTAAGCATAAACATCTTTTTGCGACCCATTTTATCTCCAAAATGTGCCATAATTATACCACCGATTGGTCTAGCTAAATATCCTGCCGCGAAAGCTCCATAAGTGTTTAAAAGTTTCCAAAAATCACTTAAATCACTAGGAAAAAAATTTCTTGAAATATAATTAGCAAAAAATACAAAAATAACAAAATCATAAAATTCTAAAGCTCCACCCAAAGAAGATAAGGAAAGAGTTTTAAAATCACCTCTTTTTAAAGTTTTTGACATCTATAAATACTTTCTTTTTGTAGTAATTTTGTAATTATAGTAAAAATATTATAGTTTGTAAAAAAATATTAAAAATTTAAAAAGAAAAATTGTGATAAAATAATAGCTTTGTATTTTATAGAAAGGAGAGAAATATTGGCAAAAGATGATATTATCGAAATCGATGGTAATGTAATCGAAGCTTTACCTAATGCGACTTTTAAAGTCGAATTAGATAATAAACATGTGATACTTTGTCATATTGCAGGTAAAATGCGTATGCATTATATTAGAATTATGCCTGGCGATAGAGTTAAAGTAGAGCTAACGCCTTATAGTCTTGATAAGGGTCGTATTACATTTAGATACAAATAAGTCTAAGTTGTTTAAAAGCAAAAGTAAAGTATAATTAGCACTTTTGCAGAAATTGCAATAAAACTGTATGAAGAAGTATTTTCAAAATCACCACTTATTTTGAAAATAGTTGGTTGCTCTAAAAACCTGGTGCAGTTGTAAAAAAGTGGAATTTACAATAACAGGAGTAAAGCATGAAAGTTAGACCATCTGTTAAAAAGATGTGTGACAAATGCAAAGTAGTTCGTCGTAAAGGCGTAGTTCGCATTATTTGCGAAAATCCAAAACACAAACAAAGACAAGGATAATTTATGGCTCGTATTGCAGGTGTAGATTTACCAAAGAAAAAAAGAATTGAATATGGTTTGACTTATATTTATGGTATAGGTTTACATACTTCAAGAAAAATCTTAGATAAAACCGGAATTTCTTATGATAAAAGAGTTCATGAGTTAAGTGAGGACGAAGCAGCGGCTATCCGTAAAGAAATTCAAGAAAACTATATGGTTGAGGGTGATCTTAGAAAACAAGTTGCTATGGATATCAAAGCATTAATGGATCTAGGAAGCTTTAGAGGCTTAAGACATAGAAAAGGCTTACCGGTTCGTGGTCAAAAAACAAAAACAAATGCCAGAACTAGAAAAGGTAAGAGAAAAACCGTTGGTGCAAAATCATAAGGATAGAAAATGGCAAAAAGAAAAGTTGTTAAGAAAAAAATAGTTAAAAAAAATATAGCTAAAGGTATAGTTTATATCAGTGCAACATTTAATAATACTATGGTTACTGTAACTGATGAAATGGGAAATGCTATTGCATGGAGTAGTGCAGGTGGTTTAGGATTTAAAGGTTCTAAAAAATCAACTCCTTATGCGGCGCAACAAGCAGTAGAAGATGCTTTAAATAAAGCAAAAGAACATGGTATTAAAGAAGTAGGCATTAAAGTACAAGGGCCAGGAAGTGGTCGTGAAACAGCAGTTAAAAGTGTAGGTGCTATGGAAGGTATCAAAGTAACTTTCTTAAAAGATATTACCCCATTAGCTCATAATGGTTGTAGACCACCAAAACGTCGTCGTGTCTAAGAATAAGATATAAGATTTAGGAGAATTATAATGGCAAGATATAGAGGACCAGTAGAAAAATTAGAAAGACGACTTGGCGTAAGCTTGGCAATGAAAGGCGAAAGAAGATTAGCAGGTAAAAGTGCTTTAGATAAACGCCCTTACGCACCAGGTCAGCATGGACAAAGAAAAGCTAAAATTAGTGAATATGGACTTCAATTAAGAGAAAAACAAAAAGCTAAATTTATGTATGGTGTTAGTGAAAAACAATTTAGAAGATTATTTAGTGAAGCTGCTAGAAAAGATGGCAATACCGGTGCGCTTTTGATCCAGCTTTTAGAACAAAGACTTGATAATGTTGTTTATAGAATGGGTTTTGCTACAACACGCCGTTTTGCTAGACAACTTGTAACTCATGGACACATTTTAGTAAATGGTAAAAGAGTAGATATTCCTAGTTATAGAGTAGAAGCAGGTCAAAAAGTTGAAGTGATTGAAAAAAGCAAAAACAATCCTCAAATTTCAAGAGCGATCGAACTTACTGCTCAAACTGGTATAGTTGCTTGGGTTGATGTAGAAAAAGATAAAAGATTTGGAATTTTTACAAGAAAACCTGAAAGAGAAGAAGTTATCATTCCAGTTGAGGAAAGATATATCGTTGAGTTGTACTCTAAATAATAAAGGTTTTTGATATGAGACATATTACAACTTCTGCTTATACACCAACAGAGTTTAGTATTGAAAATATCAGTGATACAGTAGCAAAAGTAAGTGCATGGCCTTTTGAAATTGGTTATGCTATTACTTTGGCGCATCCTTTGCGTCGTTTGCTTTATTCAAGCACAGTAGGTTTTGCTCCAACAGGAGTTAAAATCAAAGGCGTAGCACATGAATTTGATAGTATGCGCGGTATGCTTGAAGATGTAGCATTGTTTATTATCAATCTAAAAAAATTAAGATTTAAACTAAAAACAGATTCTGAAAAAGAAATCGTAACTTTTAGTTTTAAAGGACCAAAAGAAATTTGCGGAAAAGACTTAGACAATGAAGTTGTTGAAGTTGTGAATGCAGATAGCTATCTTGCAACGATTAATGAAGATGCAGATTTAGAATTTACTTTAATCATTGAAAAAGGTATAGGTTATGTGCCTTCTGAAGAAATTCAAAATTTCTTAGATCCTGAATTTATAGCACTTGATGCGTTCTTTACTCCGGTAAAACATGCGGTTTATGATATAGAAAAAGTGCTTTTTGAAGATAATCCAGATTATGAAAAAGTTGTTTTTACAATCACAACTGATGGTCAAATTTCACCAAGTGACGCTTTTAAAAATGCTTTAGAAGCAATGTATAAACAATTATCAGTGTTTGATAAAATCACTAATGCACAAAGCGTTGTAAGAAGTCAAACACCAAATAATGAAGTAGAACATGTAAAATTACTTCAAAATATAACTGAGTTAAATTTAAGTGCAAGAAGTTTTAACTGCTTAGAAAAAGCAAATGTAGTTTATATTGGTGAACTTGCTTTAATGAGTGTTAGCGAACTTGCAGATTTAAAAAATCTTGGTAAAAAATCTTTAGATGAGATTAAAAGTGTAATGGAATCTATAGGTTTCCCTATAGGAAATTCAAAACTCAGTGATAGTGCAAAAGAAACGCTAAAGAAAAAAATTACAGAATTAAAAGCACAAAATGAAGGATAATCAATGAGACATAGACATGGATATAGAAAGTTAGGTCGCACTTCTACTCATCGTGCAGCCTTGTTAAAAAACCTTACCATTGCTATTATTAAAGCAGGTAAAATAGAAACAACATTACCTAAAGCAAAAGAATTAAGAGGTTATGTTGAAAGATTGATCACTCGTGCAAGAAAAGGTGATTTCAATGCTCACAGAGCAGTTTTTGCTAGCTTGCAAGATAAAGAAGCTACAAATAAGCTTGTAACAGAAATTGCACCTAAATTCGCAGATAGAAATGGTGGTTATACAAGAATTATCAAAACAAGAATTCGTCGTGGCGATGCTGCAGAAATGGCTTTCATCGAATTCGTAGCTTAATTTTTAGCCTTTTAAAGGCTAAAAACTTCTTATTTTTATTTATTTACTTACTATTTTTTGTATTTTTATCCATTTTTTGCTACTATTAATCTTTTTAACTACAAAAAAGGAAAAAAATGCAAGAAAATTCAAGATTACGCATAGCTATACAAAAATCAGGTCGTTTAAGTAAAGATTCTATTGCCTTGCTTGAGTCTATAGGCGTAAAACTTCGCATACACGATCAAAGTTTAATTGCTTTTTCTACAAATTTACCTATTGATTTACTTAGAGTAAGAGATGATGATATACCAGGGTTAATTTTTGATGGAGTAGTAGATCTTGGCATAGTTGGAGAAAATGTTTTAGAAGAAAATGAGTTAGAAAGAAAATCAAAAAACGAAAATGCAGATTTTATAATGCTTAAAAAACTTGATTTTGGTGGGTGCCGCTTGTCTTTAGCATTACCAGAAAATAGTGAGTATAAAGGTATAGAAAGTTTTAAAAATTTACGCATAGCAACTTCTTATCCACAGCTTTTAAAGCGTTTTATGGAAGAAAATAACATCCCTTATAAAACTTGTATGCTAACAGGCTCAGTTGAAGTAGCACCAAGTGCAAATTTAGCTGATGGAATTTGTGATTTAGTTTCAAGTGGAGCTACTTTAAAAGCAAACGGACTTAAAGAAGTTATGGTAATTTATAAGTCAAAAGCTTGCATTATCCAAAGAAAAGAAAGTTTAGCTTCACACAAACAAGAATTAATCGATAAATTACTCATTAGAATTCATGGAGTTATGCAAGCAAGAGAGTCAAAATACATCATGTTACATGCTCCTATTGAAAAGCTAGAAAAAATCACAGCTTTATTACCAGGTGTTGAAAAACCTACGATTTTACCTTTAGAAAATGATAAAGCTAGAGTGGCACTGCATATGGTAAGTCAAGAAAATTTATTTTGGGAAACTATGGAAGCTTTAAAAAAAGAAGGTGCAAGTGCGATTTTAGTTTTACCTATTGAAAAAATGCTCTCTTAAAGGATAAAAATGCAAATACTTGATTTTGAAAAATTAAACCAAAACGAACAAGAATTAGCACTCAAGCGTCCTGCTATGAGTGCTAATGCACAGGTTAAAACCATAGTAGAACAAATCATTGAAGATGTTAAAACAAATGGCGATGAAGCTTTAAAGCAAATGGCTGTAAAATTTGATAAAGTAGAGTTAAATTCCATCAAACTAAGCGATGAAGAGCTTAGTAATTTAGCAGAGCAAATTGATGATGAGTTAAAACAAGCTATCAAAATAGCTTATGAAAATATCTATAAATTCCACAAAGCTCAAGAAAGTCAAACCATAGAGGTTCAAACCTTTGAAGGGGTAACTTGCAAGGTGCTAACAAGAGCCATTGAAAAAGTAGGGCTTTATATACCAGGAGGCTTAGCACCACTTTTTTCAACCGCACTTATGCTAGCTATCCCTGCTAAAATTGCAAAATGTAAATTCATAGCCTTAGCTTCCCCAGCGCCATTACATCCTGCCATTGCTTTTGTGGCAAAACTTTGTGAAGTTGATGCAGTGTATCAAATAGGTGGAGCAGGAGCTATAGCAGCGCTTGCTTATGGAACGCAAAGTGTGCAAAAAGTAGATAAAATTTTTGGCCCAGGAAATGCTTTTGTAACTGAAGCCAAAAAGCAAGTTAATAATCATGGAGTAGCTATTGATATGCAAGCAGGGCCTTCTGAAGTGTTAGTTTTAGCAGATGAGTTTGCTAATGCTAAATTTATAGCTTCAGATTTACTCTCGCAAGCTGAACATGGAGCAGATTCTCAAGCGATTTTAGTTTGCACAAGTGAAAAATTAGCTAAAGAAGTAGATAATGAAGTTGCTTTACAGCTTGAAAAACTCTCGCGTAAAGAAATTGCTTCAAAATCTTTAGCACACTCTAAAATCATTCTTGCAAAAGATATAAAACATGCCATAAGTATTTCAAATGACTATGCACCCGAGCATTTGATCATTCATACACAAAATCCATCTAGCTTGCTTGATGATATTATGCATGCAGGTTCGGTATTTTTAGGTGAGTATTCTCCAGAATCTATGGGAGATTATGCAAGTGGAACAAATCATGTATTGCCAACTTATGGTTTTACCAAGTCTTATTCTTCACTAGGGCTTGCTGATTTTATGAAAAGAATGACTGTACAAGAACTTAGCAAAGAAGGCTTTAAAAAGCTTGGTCCTGTGGTGGAAATTTTAGCAGCAGCTGAAGGGCTTGATGGGCATAAAAATGCCGTGAGTTTAAGATTAGAAAGTCTAAAATGAGTGCAAAAATTTTATTTATCGATAGAGATGGCACGCTCATTGATGAGCCAAAAGATGATTTTCAAATCGATTCTTTGGAAAAACTTGAGTTTGAAAAAGGTGCTATCAATGCGCTTTTAAAGTTAAAAAATTTTGGTTTTAAATTTGTTATGGTAAGTAATCAAGATGGTCTAGGCACAAATTCTTTTCCTAGGGAAAATTTTGACAAGGCTCATGAAAAAATGCTAAGTGTTTTTCAAAGTTGTGGCATAGAATTTGAAGATATTTTTATATGTCCGCATTTTGAGCATGAAAATTGCGCCTGCAGGAAGCCAAAAACTGCCATGCTTGAAAACTACATCAAAAATAAACTTTATGACAAAAATAAAAGTTTTGTTATCGGCGATAGAGACAGCGATATGCTTTTGGCACAAAATCTTGAAATTCAAGGTTTAAAATATGACAAAAACGACTTTAATTGGGAGCAAATCGCTGATTTTATTTTGCAAAATTACCGCAGCGCCTGTATAGAGCGTAATACCAAAGAAACTCAAATTCAAGTTAAAATAGCTTTTAATGAAAAAGCAAAAGCTAATATAAAAACAAATATCGCATTTTTTGATCATATGTTAGAGCAAATTGCTACGCATGCAAATATATCTTTAGAGATAAAATGCAAAGGGGATTTAGAAGTTGATGAACATCACAGCGTAGAAGATATCGCACTTGCTTTGGGCGAGGCTATTAAAAATGCACTTGATCAAAAAATAGGTATTGCAAGATATGGCTTTGTTTTACCTATGGATGAGTGCTTGGCAAGTTGCGCGATTGACTTTTGTAATAGACCGCATTTAGTTTATAAGGCTAAATTTAAAAAAGAAAAGCTTGGAGAATTAAGCACAGAAATGATAGAGCATTTTTTCTACTCACTAAGCTATGCTATGGGTGCGAGTTTGCATTTAAAAGTTAAAGGCAAAAACGATCATCACAAAGCCGAAGGGCTTTTTAAAGCCTTTGCGAGAGCTTTAAAAATGGCTATAAAAATAGAAAATGAAAACCTAGCAAGCTCTAAAGGAGTGATATGAAACTAGCGATTATAGATACAGGTTGTGCGAATTTAGCTTCACTTGCTTTTGCACTCGAGCGTTTAGGACAAAAAAGTATTATCACGCATGATTTAAAAGAACTCTCACAAGCAGATAAGCTCTTACTTCCTGGGGTTGGCACAGCAGCTAAAGCAATGGCTAATCTACAAGCACTCAATTTAGAAAATTTTATCCAAACTACCACAAAACCACTTTTAGGCATTTGTCTTGGTATGCAAATTTTGGGTAAATTTTCAGAAGAATTACACCAAAAAACACTTGGTATTATGCCTTTTGAAACACAAAAATTCCAAGAAAAAGCAAATTTTACTTTCCCACATATGGGGTGGAATCAAGTCTTTAGCTCTCATGAGCTTTTTAAAGGCTTAGATGGAGCTTATTTTTATTTTGTGCATAGTTATTGTGTGGGGCTAAATGAATACACCATCGCAGAGTGTGAGTATTCTACCAAATTTAGTGCAAGTTTAAATAAAGACAATTTTTATGGTGTGCAGTTTCACCCTGAAAGAAGCGGCGAAGCGGGCGAAGTATTATTAAAAAATTTCATAAATATGTAGGTAAAAATGCAAACTCAAATCATTCCAGCATTGGACTTAATAGATGGTAAAGTAGTAAGGCTTTATAAAGGAGATTATGCTAAAAAGCAAGAATACAGCTTTGATCCTTTAGTTAAATTTCAAGAGTATGAGGCTCAAGGTGTTGTTTGGCTTCATTTGGTGGATTTAAGCGGTGCAAAAGATCCTAGTAAAAGACAACTAAAACTCATAGAAAACTTAGCTTCAAAAATCAAAGTAAATCTTCAAGTAGGTGGAGGAATTCGCACTAAAGATGAGGTTAAAGCTTTGTTTGATAGTGGTGTTAAACGCGTAGTTATAGGCTCTTTAGCGGTTAAAAATAAGCCCCTTACACAAGAGCTTTTGAGTGAATTTGGTGTAGAAAGTATAGTCTTAGCGCTTGATAGTATTTGCGTTAAAGATGAGTTTTTTGTGGCTGTTGATGCATGGAGTAAAACAAGCGATGAGAGTTTGTTTGGGCTTTTAAATTTTTATAAAGATGTAAAACATATCTTATGCACAGATATTTCTAAAGATGGCACGATGAGTGGAGCAAACATCACTTTATACAAAGCTTTGCATGAGAAATTTCCACATTTGCAAACCCAAGCAAGTGGAGGTGTGGCGAGCTTAGAAGATTTTAAAAAGCTAAATGGCATAGTAAGTGGTATCATCGTAGGTAAAGCCTTGCTTGATAAAGAATTTAGCATAAAGGAGGCTCAAGAATGCTTACAAAACGCATAATCGCATGTTTAGATGTAAAAGATGGTAGAGTAGTTAAAGGGGTGCAGTTTAAAAATCATGAAGATATGGGAGATGTTATAGAACTTGCTAAATTTTACTCACAAAATGGCATTGATGAGCTTGTATTTTATGATATTACAGCTTCAGCCAAGAATGAGCGTATCAATAGAGCTTGGGTAAGCAAAGTAGCACAAAATATCTCTATACCATTTTGCGTTGCAGGAGGTATAAAAAGCGAAGATGACGCAAAAGAACTTTTAGCAAATGGTGCTGATAAAATTTCTATTAATTCCCCTGCTTTAAATGATCCTGATTTAATCTCACGCCTTGCAAAAAGCTTTGGAGTGCAATGCGTAGTCGTAGGTATAGATACTTTTAAAGATGAAAACAACGAGTTTTTAGTCTATAAATACACCGGAGATGAGAGCAAATCTCATCATAGTGGTAAAAAAACACTAGAGTGGGTAAAGCAAGTATGCGAGCTAGGAGCTGGCGAAATCGTGCTAAATATGATGAATCAAGATGGCATGAGAAAGGGTTATGATCTAGATCAACTTACCAAGGTTAGACAAATTTGTCCTGTGCCTTTAGTAGCAAGCGGTGGCGCAGGAGCTAAAGAGCATTTTTTAGACGCTTTTAAACTTGGTGTTGATGGAGCTTTAGCAGCTTCAGTGTTTCATAAAAAACTTATAGATATTAAAGAATTAAAACTATTTTTAAAAGATCAAGGCATACAAATTCGTATTTAAAAGGAAAAACTATGGGTATAAATGAAGAAGAATTTATAAAAAGCATAAATTGGCAAAAGGTAAATAACCTTATCCCCGTGATAATCCAAGATTATCATTCTTGTGAAGTTTTAATGCAAGGTTTTATGAATGAACAAGCTCTAAGAGAGAGTTTTAAGCACCAAAAGGTTGTATTTTACTCACGCACTAAAGAGCGTTTGTGGATGAAAGGCGAGCAAAGTGGGAATTTCTTGCATATCATAGATATGGGACTTGATTGTGATAGAGATTGTATTTTAATCCTTGTAAAAGCTCAAGGCGCTACTTGTCATACAGGCGATACTTCTTGTTTTGAAACGCTTTCTAAAAAAGCTGATTTTGTATTTTTATCGCGTCTTGAAAGACTTATCAACTCACGCAAAAACACTTGTGCAAGCTCTTCTTACACGGCTGAACTTTTTTCAAAAGGCACTAAACGCATAGCACAAAAAGTAGGTGAAGAAGGCGTTGAAACCGCTTTGGCTGCTACTATTAAAGATAAAGATGAGTTGATAAATGAAGCTGCTGATTTACTTTATCATTTAGAAGTGTTATTAGCTGATGCGGATTTGAGTTTAAATGATGTGATTGCTAAATTAAAAGAAAGAAATAAAAGTTAAGCGTGATTTCTCACGCTTAATTAAGCAATATTTTTGAAAAGATTCACTGACTATATCGAGTAATTTTTAAAAAACTTTACAAAATTTTTACAAATGTCTTTTTGAAAAGTTATAGCAATTTTAATTTATTATGTTATAATAAATCATCATTGCATAGCGAGAAGTCGTCTAGCCGTTTATTTTTAGATTGACATCTCGTTATGTATAGTAGGGCTTTTATGAATAATTTTAGTGAAGATATAAACTTTTCTGTTATACAGCCTAGAAAAACTGCTGTTTTGGTAGATTTATCCTTTTTTATAGAAAGATATAACACTTTAAAACATATCAAAGATATGACTCCTGAAGAATTAGCTAAAAGATTAAAAGATTATGTGTTTGAGTCTGTTAAAAGAAATAGAGATTATTTATATAGAGTTTATGTTTATGACTGCGAACCATTAAATAAAAATGTTCCAATACCGCCCATAGAAAAAACAGATAAATCATTAAATCTTGGAAAAACCGATACTTTTAAATTTAGAACTAGATTATTAGATTGTTTAAGACAGCAACCATATTTTGCTGTAAGATTGGGCGAGATTGATGAAAATAACTTCCAATGGAAAATCAAAAATTATGATAAATTTAAACAACTTTTATATAAAGAGATAGAAATCGATAGTTTAACTGAGGATGATTTTGTTTTAGATATTAGGCAAAAAGGTGTTGATATGAAAATAGGACTAGATATTGCTACTTTATCTATAAAAAAGCAAATTGAAAAAATCATTCTTATCACTGCAGATAGCGATTTTATACCGGCTATAAAACACGCAAGAAAAGAAGGGGTTATTGTTCAGTTAGATCCTATGAGAGTTCCAAATTCTCAAATCAAAAAAGGTTTATTAGAGCATATAGATATTCTTTCATCAGTCTTTAAAAATACTAGCAATTCTTAATTACACAATTCACATTATAAATTTATACAAGTTTTAGAAATATTTACATTTTTGGAACACTTATTGCTTTGTCTTGGCTAAGCAATAGTAGATTGTGAAGTAATCACAAAGCAATATTTTTTAAAGGATTTAATTATGATGAGATCTCTTTGGGCTGGGGTTTCAGGACTCCAAGCACACCAATACGCAATGGATGTAGAAGGTAATAACATAGCCAATGTTAATACATTTGGTTTTAAATATTCTCGTGCGGATTTCTCAACGCTTATGAGTCAAACTTCTAAGATAGCTACAGCTCCAGATGGCAACCTAGGTGGTAAAAACCCTATGCAAGTTGGACTTGGTGCAGGTGTAAATTCTACTACTAGAATTCACTCTCAAGGTAATATCCAAACTACAGATAAAAACACCGATATGGCTATCAATGGTGATGGATTTTTCATCGTTTCAAATGATGGTGGCACTACGCAGTTTTTCACCCGTGCAGGGGACTTTAAAACAGACGCAGTAGGAAATTTCGTAGATAATAACGGCTACACCGTTCAAGGCTGGAATTATAATCAAGAAACAGGTCAAATTGACTCTTCAACTTCAGTGCAAGATATAGTTATCCCACCTGGTATGAGTATGCCTGCTAGAGCAAGTACTTCAGTAAGTCTTACAGCAAATTTAGATAGTGGTAATACTTTAGGTATGAATGCTTCTGCTAAGCGTCCTATATATGCTCTTGATTCTACTCATGGTAGAAGAGAAGATACCGGAACAACGATAGACGAAAATGATACCGGACATACTGAGTTTTATACTACTTCAAAAAGTGGAGCCCAAGTAACTGAAAAAGGTGTAGATATGGGTGTAGTATTTAACGCTCAAGGTGAAGGCTTAAACCTAAGAGATGGACAAGGTATATGGGTAAGCTATGCTGATGCTAAACATACTTCAAATGTAAATTTAGCACAAGACTTACCAACAGATAGAGCTCAATGGAGTAACGGTACAAACTATACTTTTTGGGGATTTAAAGATGGAGAAAATCAACATCCTGCTAAATTAGATATAACAATTAATGGTGTAAATATAGTAGCCGAAGGTATAGGTAAAGAAACTTTTATCAATGCTATTAATGCTAAGACTTCAGAAACCGGAGTAGTAGCAGCTATAGTAGATGGTAAAATCACTTTTACTAATGATAATAGCACTGGAACCACAGCAAAATCAAAAAATTTAAATATAGTTGTAAATCGTGAAACTACAGCAGGTGTTCAAGTTAGATCTAGAAATGATAATGCTAGTACAGGGGATCTTACAGGATCTCTAGTTGCAAATGGGACAGGAGAAAATGTTTGGCTTGGAACTGATAATGGTCAACCAAATGGAACAGGTAAATTGAATGTTCAAGTGGTAACAGCACATGAGTATATATACAGTTCAAATAGTGTAGATATAGGAGAAAATCCTAATCCTGCTGCTCAACCACCAGCCAATGCTAATATGCCTACTATGAATGGTAGAAGAGTTTTTCACACTACCGAAGATTTAAGAGAGCTTTTACAAAGAGATGCTAGATGGGGTGTGGACTATGATGGAGATGGTGTTTTGGAAAACCATGGAGATGGACAGAATGGAACTCCAGGACAAGCAGATGCAAATCCTTTAGTAGAAGTAGTCGTAGAAAGTGATGGTAGATTTAAAATAACAAATCCTACAGGCGGGAAAGACATGACTTTTAAAGTTACAGGTTTTTCAGATGAGGTAAATAAAATCGCTACTAATGATAAATTCACAGCGATGTTTAGTGCCTTAGATGGAAATTTCAACGCAGGTAATAATGAAAAATATTCTCAAGATATGTATTTATCAGCTCATACTGCTAGTATAGAAATCTTTGACTCATTAGGAACTAGACATGAGCTAACCGTGCAATTTACTAAACAAACTAAAACAGCAGATGGTGGGGCTGAATGGTCTATCATCATTTCAGTGCCTGAACCTGCAGAGATTAATTTTAGTGGTGATGGTGCTCCGGGAAATATAGTAGTAGGAAATTTAAGATTTGGTAATGATGGCTCACTTCAAAGCTATACACCAAATGTATTAAATTTCACCGGAAATAACGGCTCAAAACCTGATCAAGTTATAAAACTTGACTTTGGAACAACAGGTGGTTTTGATGGTTTAACAAGCTATGATAAAGACTCATCTACTACTAAACAAGAAACAGATGGTTACACAGGGGGTAATCTAAAGCCAGATGCATTAAGAACTGATGAGAATGGTTATATCTATGGAGAATTTACAAATGGTAAAACTCTAGCGCTAGCTAAGGTTGCTCTAGCTACTTTCCCAAATAATATGGGTCTTGAAGAAATGGGTAATAACCTTTATAAAGCGACAGCAAACTCAGGAACAGCTACTATAGGTCATGCGGGCGAAGGTGGTAGAGGGGGCTTAAAAGGCTCAGCCATAGAAATGTCAAATGTGGATTTAAGTCGTGCATTAACAGAGCTTATCGTAATCCAAAGGGGTTATCAAGCAAACTCAAAAACGATTACCACAAGTGATCAGCTTTTAAATACTTTGCTTCAATTAAAACAATAATCTTAACCCAAGGTTTTAAAAACCTTGGGATCAAGCTTTACAAGGTTATCGAGGTAGCCTTGTAATACTTGATAGCCTTGAAGCCTTCAATCTATTGCTAACTCACTTCTTTCTTGCCTTAAGGAGTGAGTAGCATGATTTGCATATCGACAAGTTAAAATAAAAATTTATAAACTTGGATTTTTAAAATTTATCATTAATGGTTCTAGCCATTTGGTAGTTTCAAATACTTCTAGCTTGTTGTTTTTAAATTCTAAGAGTTTTTTATAATTTTGAGTATTGTCAAAAATAGTAATGCGATTACAGAATTTAGCAACGGTGTTAAAATTTTGTAAAGACTCGTAGTATCTTTTTTCTATAAGTTCTTCTTTTATATCATGCCCGCCTTTAGCTACGCGAATTTTAACTCTTTGTTTTGCCGTGTTTGGAGAGTCTAGTCCGATGTAGTAAAGATTTATAGTGTAAGAATTTTTTTGTAGCTTTTTGAATAAAGATAAAATGCTAGTGCCACAAAGTGTGGTTTCTTGGTTAAAATCATAAGCTTTTTTAATATAGTTTTCACGCATTTTAATGGCTATCCTTGAAGCTCTAAATTGATCTTCTTGATTTTTCCAATCACCAAAGCTACTTACGATTTCATCGATGTTGATTCTAAGTCCAAAGTCTTTGTTTTTTTCAAGTTCATTATAATATAAGGTAGTTTTTCCACATCCTTCGGCTCCTGCAAAAATAGTAGCTATTTTTTTCATTAATAAAGCCTTTATTTTATTGATTGATGAGAAATTTTAACATAAATTGTTTATAAGTGTTTTGAAAATAAATATAAAGTTTTTTGAAAAAGGTTCGATATAGTTAGTGAATCTTTTCAAAAATATTGCTTAATTAAGCGTGAGAAATCACGCTTAACTTCTTTTTGATTTTATTTAACTTTCTTTTATTAATCAAACTCAGATAAGAAATCAAAGATAAAAATGTGCAAGTTCCTAAAATAAGTGATAAAAATATAGGTGTATTAGCATTTAAAAGACTTACTAAAAATGCCATTACTCCCGCCATAGCAAATTGTGCTGCACCTAAGAGTGCTGAAGCACTGCCTGCATTTTGTTTTGATCTTGCCATAGCTAAGGTTGTGGTATTTGGCAGGATAAAACCCAAACTTGCTATGATAAAACACAAAGGAATTTCAAAAGCCCAAAAACCTAGCTCAAAAGTTGCACCCAAAATGAGTAAAAAAGTTAAAAAAGTAATCACCATAAGCGCTCTAGGGAGTATATAATAAGGAGAAAATCTAAGGACTAATCTTGCATTGATATTTGCACATATAACAAAGCTTAGAGCATGAGCTCCAAAAAGGGCTGCGTATTGTTGCTCGCTTAATCCAAAAACGCGTGTAAAAACAAAAGATGAGCCGGTTAAATAAGCAAAAAAACCTGCAAATATTAAATTTCCACAAAGCAAATATACTACAAAACGGCGATCTTTTAAAACTTTTTTGTAACTTTTTGTAACCTCTTTGTGATTGAATTTTTTTCCTTTGGTGTTGTGATTGCTTTCTTTTAGAACAAAAATAACAAGCAAAAATAAAATAAAGCCTAAGATAAACAATGTTAAAAATATACTACGCCAAGAAAAAAATTCAAGTAAAATTCCACCAAAAGTAGGAGAAAGCATAGGGGCTAAAGAAGTAAAAACCATCATTAAAGCATAAACTCCTGCTGCTTCTTTAAGCTCAAAAACATCATTTACTATAGCTCTTGCTACGACTACACCCACGCAACCTCCTAAAGCTTCAAAAAAACGCAAAGCTATAAAAGCATGAATGGAATCAACTAAAACACAAGCAATACTTGAAGAAATAAAAATAAAAAGTCCTATGTATAAAGGTTTTTTTCTGCCATATACATCACTTAATGGTCCATATAAAAGCTGACCTAAAGAAAAGGCGATGAAAAAACTTGCAAGAGAAAGTTGAGTGTAAAAAGAATTTGTTTGAAAGCTTTTTTCTACTTCATTTAAAGCAGGTAAATACATATCAGTTGAAAGTGGTGCTATGGCAGATAAAAAGCCTAGTATGATAATGAGTTTGAGTTTTTCAAAACCTTTTATTTGGGTGTGTTTTTGCATAAAATTTCCTAAAGTCTTTTTACCATTGTATAGCAAAAAGTCTAAAATAAACAATAATTTACATTTTTTAAAGGCAAATAAGATAAAATTAAACTAAAAATAATCAAGGAAAAATTATGAATATGCCTTTTAGTGATGAGGAATTAATCGAACCTGTAAAAGCCAGTCTAGCTAAAACTATGCATATTTTAGAAAATGATGGCGGAGGGCTTGATTTTTTGGGTGTGAAAAATGGTGTAGTTTATGTGAAGCTAACTGGAGCTTGCCATGGCTGCCCAGCTAGTGGGACGACTTTGAAATATGGCTTGGAAAAACAACTTAAAATCGATATACATCCAGATATTACTATAGTAAATTTAGCAGGCGGGGAAAGCGAATTTGCAAAATTATAAAAAAATAGCCATAGAATGTTTTTACAAAAAAGATTTTAAAAATGCTAAGATGTATTTTTCTCTTGCTTATGAAAAGCGTAAAAATAAAAGACTTTTAACTTTTATTAATATTTGTGATTTGGCTTTAAAAAGCCCTGAAGAAGCTTTTGTTTTTTTTGAATTTTTTATGCAAAATTATAAAAATACTAAAGTAGATAAAGACTTAGAAAAACTCATTAATCTTAGCCAAAGTGTGCAGTTTGAAGAAGATAGCGAAGATTTTGAGGGCTTGAGTTATCAAGATTTTTTACTTAGCGAAGCAAAAGTTGGGTTTAAACAAGCCTTAGAAAATGTTATAATATCTAATAAACTTATTATTAACGATAAAGAAGATTTTGTGGATTTTTTAGAAAAGCTTTTAGAACATGGTTATAAAGATATGCTCGTAGCTTATATGGAAGATGTTTCAGCGCATTTTTATTCTAATTATAGATTTATTAAGCTTAGTGAGAAAATCAAGGAATTAAATTATGATAGTAAAGATTGAAAATACTTTCATTTGTGATAATTCTAATGAATGCGAAAAAGATTGTTTTTTCTTAAAAACTACTCAAAATGAAAAATTTCTTCATCAAGCTTTAGAAAAACAAGCAAAAGTTATTGGCATTGGCGAATGCAAGAAGCTTTTAAATATAAATGAAAGTATTAAAATCATAGGCATTACAGGCACAAATGGCAAGACAACTACTGCGGGGGCTATTTACTCTATCTTGCTTGATTTAGGTTATAAATGTGCTTTAATGGGAACTAGGGGTAGTTTTATAAATGATAAAAATATCACTCCAAAAGGCTTAACTACTGCTCCTATTTTACAAACCTTAGAGCTTTTATCTTTAGCAAGTAAGGAAAAATGTGAATTTTTGATTATGGAAGTAAGCTCGCATGCTTTGGTGCAAAATCGCATTGAAGGGCTTGAGTTTAAGGCTAAAATTTTTACTAATATCACTCAAGATCATTTAGATTTTCATGGGGATTTTCAAAACTACCAAGCGGCAAAAGAAAGTTTTTTTACCGATGAGTGTATGAAATTTATCAACAAAGATGCAAAAGCTATAAATTTTAATGTCAAAGGTGCTTTTACTTATGGAGTGGAAAATCCAAGTTATTATCACATTAAAGCTTATGCTTTAAAAAATGGCATTGAAGCTGTGGTAAATTTTGGTAAAGAAACTTTTATGATTGATTCTTCTTTGGTGGGGCTTTTTAATCTTTATAATCTTTTGGCTGCAAGCGCTTGTGTAAATGAACTTGTTAAGCCAAATTTAAAAGAGCTTGAAAAGGCTATTAGTAATTTTGGTGGCATTGAGGGTAGAATGCAAGTGGTTGCAAAAGATGTGATTGTAGATTTTGCTCATACGCCCGATGGCATAGAAAAAGTTTTAGATGCTTTAAAATATCGTGATTTGATTGTGGTTTTTGGAGCAGGGGGAGATAGAGATAAAACTAAGCGTCCGTTAATGGCTAAAGTTGCCAAACACTATGCTAAAAAACTCATCATCACAAGTGATAATCCGCGTTCAGAAGAGCCTATGGATATCATTAATGATATTTTAAATGGTATAGAAAAAGATGAGAGTGTTTTTATAGAATGTGATAGAAAAGAAGCGATCAAAAAAGCATTAGAGCTTAAAACAAAAGATGATTTTGTAGTAATTTTGGGTAAGGGCGATGAGACTTATCAAGAAATCAAGGGTGTAAAATATCCTTTTAATGATAAAGAAGTAGTATTAGAGATATTAAAAGAAGGAAAATAAATGTTTGAAAATATGGATTTTTCTAAAATGGGCGAGCTTTTAACTAAGGCTCAAGAAAAAGCAAATGAATTAGAGCAAGAAGCTTTAAAAAAAGAATTTAGTGCAAAAAGCGGTGGTGGTTTAGTAAAAGTTAGTGCTAATGGAAAAGGTGAAATCATCGATATAAACATTGATGATTCTTTGTTAGAAGATAAAGAGTCTATGCAAATTTTATTAATAGCAGCGATTAATGATGTGATGAAAATGGTAGAACAAAATAAAAAATCAATGGCTAGTAATTTATTTAGCGGAATGGGAATGCTATGAGAATTTTACTTTGTATTTTGGGTGTAGTTTGCACACTTTTTGCTGTGCCAAGACCGACTTTTAATGATTTTTTGGGTTGTTATGAAAAAAATAAAGCTAGTATGTTGATTTATGAGGGCTTACCTGCCTTTGCTTTAAATGAAAATACTTTAGCAGTAGTTAAAACTAAAAACGCGAAATTAAACAGCTATACTAAATATGATCCCTTTTTAAATTTGTATTTAGTAAAAACAGATTTTAGTTTAATTCCTGCACCTATGGGAAATGAAGAAGATTTAACACGCAATAGTTGGGTGGGAATTTTAGATAGCAATAAAAGCTATATAGGACATTTGAAGTATTTTGGGCAAAGTTTGACAGAGCGTGATCAACTTGACTTTGCTTCTAAAATCGGAGAACTTAACTCGCCGTGTTGTAAAATGCTTGGTATAAGTTTAGAAGATGGCAAACTTATAGGTAATCGTTATTTAAAACACTTTGCAAAATATCCTGATGCTTATTGGGGTGATATAGGTGTGGATTTTGATATGCGTGATGGCAAAATTTATGTTAAAAATGTGCGTAAAAATGGACAATTTTTACTTAATGATGAGCTTGTGAGTGTTGATGGACAAGCTTATGATGATTTAAGAAAACTAAATGAAAAAATTTTATTTGCTGATCGCGGTGCAACTTTATACTTTAATGTATTAAGAGATAATAAAGATGTTAATATCTCCACTATGGTTTTTGATAAAGACTTGGGTGCATTTGCTAAGCCTAAAAAAGTGGTTCAAACTAAGCCAAGTTCTTTTTATAGTAATCTAGGATTACGCGTAGATATGAAAATGAATGTTACAGAAGTTACTCCAAATTCTAAAGCACAAATGGCTGGATTTTTAAAAGGGGATAAAATTTTAAGAATTAATAATCAAAAAATCAACAATTTTAATGAACTTCAAGCTGTTTTAGCTCAAGCTAATACTTTTGATATTCTAGTCTCAAGACAAGCAAGCAATATCCCTTCAGCGAAAAATAATGACTTTGAGCATTTTAATAAAGGATACTTTGACTTTTTTATAAGGCTAAATAAGTGATTTTAGAAAAATTCAAACAGCATTTAGAGCAAAATTTTCCTAAAACTCAAAGTTTTCATCCATTTTTTAATGAAGCATTAAAATGGATGTTAGAAGCTGGTGGGAAGCATTTTAGAGCCCAACTGCTTTTGGGTATAGTTAATGCTAAAAATCCTGCTTTGTTTGAAAAGGCTTTAAATGCAGCTTTGGCTTTGGAATTTATCCACACTTACTCTTTAATACATGATGATTTACCTGCTATGGATGATGCTTCTTTGCGTAGAGGAAAGCAAACTTTACACAAAAAATATGATGAAACTACGGCTATTTTAGTGGGCGATGCTTTAAATACCCAAGCTTTTTTACTCCTTTCTAAGCTTGATTTAAAAGAAAATGTTAGATTAAAACTCATAGAAACTCTAGCCTTTAATGCAGGGCTTGGCGGTATGATTATCGGGCAAGCTATTGATTGTTATTTTGAAGATATGCCTTTAAATTTAGAGCAAGTTGAGTTTTTGCACATTCATAAAACTGCAAGATTGATTGCAGCGGCTTTAAAAATGGGTTGTGAAATTTGTGAGTTAGATGAAAAAGAATGCGAGCAAATTTATGAAATAGGGCTTTTGATAGGATTAGTTTTTCAAATCAAAGATGATATTATCGATGCGACTTTAGATACTCAAGAAGCAGGAAAGCCAACTCATAATGATTTGCATAAAAATTCTTTTGTTAAACTTTTAGGTTTAGAAGGTGCTAAAAAGGCAAAAGATGATAAAATTGCTTTATGTGAAGAAAAAATGAAAAATTTAGACTCTAAGCTTGCTAATGAGCTTCAAATTTTGATTGATAAATATTTAAAAGGTTAAACAATGTTACAAAAACAAGCCAACACTATAAGATTTTTATGTGCGGATATGGTGCAAAAAGCAAATTCAGGCCACCCAGGTGCTCCAATGGGTTTAGCAGATATTATAAGTGTTTTAAGTACTCATTTAGTGCATAATCCAAAAGATCCTACATGGTTAAACCGCGATAGATTAGTCTTTTCAGGTGGTCATGCTAGTGCTTTGCTTTATAGCTTTTTACATTTGAGCGGTTATGATGTAAGTTTAGAAGATTTAAAAAATTTCCGTCAATTACACTCTAAAACCCCAGGTCATCCTGAAATTTTCACTCCAGGTGTTGAAATCGCCACAGGACCTTTAGGACAAGGCATTGCAAATGCGGTTGGTTTTGCTATGGCAGCTAAAAAAGCAAGTTTGCTTTTGGGCGAAGAGATTATCAATCATAAAGTATATTGTTTATGCGGTGATGGAGATTTACAAGAAGGAATTTCTTATGAGGCTTGTTCTTTAGCAGGTGTGCATAATCTTGATAATTTAATCATCATTTATGATAGCAATAATATTTCAATTGAAGGTGATGTGGCCATTGCTTTTAATGAAAATGTAAAAGAGCGTTTTAGAGCGCAAAATTTTGAAGTACTTGAGATAGATGGGCATGATTTTGAGCAAATTGATTTAGCATTAAAAACTGCTAAAGAAAGCAAAAAGCCTTGTTTAATTATCGCTCATACTACCATAGCTAAAGGAGCTTTAGATCTTGAGGGAAGTCATCATTCTCACGGAGCACCTTTGGGCGAAGAGCTTATAAAAAAGGCAAAAGAGGCTTTAGGTTTTGATCCACAAAAAACTTTTGAAATCCCAGAAGAAGTTAAAATTCGCTTTAGTGGGGCAATAGAACTTGGGGATTTAGCACAAGCTAAATGGAATCAAAAAGTGCAAAATTTAAATGCAGAGAAGCAAGCATTGCTAAAAGAGCTTTTAGAGCCTGATTTTTCAAAAATACAATTTCCTGATTTTAAAGGACAAGATTTAGCTACTAGAGATAGTAATGGTGTGATTTTAAATGCTATTGCTAAAGCCTTACCGGGATTTTTAGGTGGTAGTGCAGATTTAGGTCCATCAAATAAAACTGAACTCAAAGATATGGGCGATTTTCCAAATGGAAAAAATATCCACTATGGTATAAGAGAGCATGCAATGGCTGCTATATCAAATGCTTTTGCAAGATATGGTTTGTTTTTGCCTTATTGTGCTACCTTTTTTATATTTAGTGAGTATTTAAAACCTGCTGCAAGAATAGCAGCTTTGATGAGGGCTAAACACTTTTTCATCTTTACTCACGATAGTATAGGTGTGGGTGAAGATGGACCAACACACCAACCTATAGAGCAGCTTAGCACTTTTAGAGCTATGCCAAATTCATTGACATTTAGAGTAGCTGATGGGGTTGAAAATGTAAAAGCATGGCAGATTGCACTTAAAACTAATATGCCAAGTGTTTTTGTTTTATCGCGTCAAAAGTTAAGTGCTTTAAGCGAGCCTGTTTTTGGAGATGTTGAAAATGGGGCTTATTTATTAGAAGAAAACGCAAATGCGCAATTTACACTTTTAGCAAGTGGTAGTGAAGTGTCATTATGTGTAAAAACAGCTAAGATTTTAAAAGAAAAAGGTGTGATTACTAATGTGGTTTCTATGCCTTGTTATGAGTTATTCATCGCTCAAGAAAAATCTTATAAAGAAAGAATTTTACAAGGTAAGGTTATAGGCGTGGAAGCTGCAAATTCAAACGAGCTTTATAGAATTTGTGATGAGCTTTATGGTATAGAAAGTTTTGGTGAGAGTGGTAAAGATAAAGATGTATTTGAGCATTTTGGATTTAGTGAGGAGAAATTAAGCTCATATATTTTAAGTCTATGTAATGAAAAATAAAATAATCAAAGATGTTAAAAATCAAGAATGCATTTTTAGCGTCTTTGGTATATGGGATAAAACTAGCGTAGGAAAATTGGAAAAATTAGATTTTCCTACTCAAAAAAATATTATTTTTGATTTTGCAAATTTAGATTTTATAGATACTGCTGGGATTAGGTATTTTCTAGCTTTAGAAAATGAATTTAAGCAAAAAGGTTTTGAGCTTAGTAGGATAAATCTTAAAAGCGAGCATGCTAAGCTTTTTGAACTTTGTCAAAAACACTACAAAAGCTTTTGTGATTCTTATGAAGATAAAAAAACAATCAAAGATTTTTTTGAAAATTTAGGAAAGAAAGTTGCAAATTCTTTTACAATTTTAGTGCAGTTTTTAAATTTCATAGGACTTATTATTTATACTTGTTTTAAAACACTTTTAAACCCTAAAAAACTTCGCTTTAAGGCATTTTTATATCATGTAGAAAATAGCGCTATTAATGCTTTACCTATTATTATGCTAACTTCATTGCTTGTGGGTGTGGTGCTTGCTTATCAAGCTGCGTATCAACTTGCACAATTTGGAGCTAATATTTATATTGTCGATTTAATGGGAATTTCTGCCACTAGAGAGCTTGCACCATTAATTAGTGCTATTGTTATTGCAGGCAGGAGTGCAAGTTCTTATACAGCTCAAATTGGAGTAATGAAACTTACTGATGAAATTGATGCGATGAAAACTATGGGTTTTAAAGAAAGTGAATTTATCATTTTGCCTAGAGTTTTAGCTTTAGCACTTGCTATGCCTTTGGTAGTAATAGTAGCTGATATTTTAAGTATTATAGGTGGAATTGTAGTTGCTTGGTTTAGTTTAGAAATTAGTGCGAGTGAGTTTATGAGTCGTTTTAAAGAAGCAGTGGAGCTAAAACATATTATCATAGGACTTATAAAAGCACCTATTTTTGGATTTTTGATTGCTTCTATTGCTTGTTTTAGAGGATTTTTTGTGCAAAAAACTACCGAAAGCATAGGTGTTTATACGACAAAAAGTGTGGTAAATGCTATTTTTTGGGTAATAGCTTTTGATGCGATTTTCTCTGTATTTTTGACAAAGGCTGGATTTTGATTATAAAGGCTAAAAATATCAGCACTTATTTTGGAAGTAAATGTGTACATGAAGATATTAGCTTTGAAGTGCAAGATGATGAAATTTTTGGTATTTTAGGTGGTAGTGGTAGCGGCAAATCTGTGCTTTTAAGACAAATGTTAATGCTTGAGCATTTTGATAAGGGTGAGTATGAAATTCTAGGTAAGAAATTAAAAAATATAAGCGATGAAGATGCTTTGTTTTTGCAAAAACAATGGGGTGTTGTTTTTCAATATGGAGCATTATTTAGCTTTTTTAATATACTTGAAAACATTAGCATACCTTTGGTTGAATACACAAAACTTAACAAAAACGACATTAAAGAAATAGCTATGATGAAGCTTAAGATGGTAGGGCTTGATGAGAGCGTGGCAAAGCTTTATCCTAGTGAGTTAAGTGGGGGTATGAAAAAAAGAGTGGCCATAGCTAGAGCTTTGGCACTTGATTCTAAATTACTTTTCTTAGATGAGCCAACTTCAGGGCTTGATCCTTATAGCTCAAGAGAATTTGATGAGTTACTTTTGAGTTTAAAACAAAGCTTTAAATTATGTGTAGTCTTAATTACTCATGATAAAGAGAGTATGAAAAATGTTTTAAACCGCTTTTTGATTATAGAAGAAAAAAAAGTTGGTTTTTTGGGAAATGTCGAGGCTTTGCAAGAGCAAAATCCAAGACTTTATGAGAGGTTTATGCAATAATGGAAAACAAAGCAAATTATATTTTGATTGGAATTTTTGTTTGTGTGTTATTTTTTATCAGTTTGTTTTTTATAGTGTGGTATGGAAATTTAAAAGATGAAAAATCATTCAAATATTATGAAATTTATATGGAAGAATCAGTTGCAGGACTTAGTGTAAAAGCTCCGGTTAAATTTTTAGGAGTAGATGTTGGAAGTGTTGAAAATATCAGTATAGATAGCTCAAGTAAACAACTAAGAGTAAAAATTTTAGTTAAGCTTGATTCTAGTTTGGTTGTTAAAACAGATACTTATGCAAGTTTGCAAATTCAAGGCATAACAGGATTTAAATTTATTCAGCTTGCAGGAGGTAGCGAGGAAGCTAGTGTTTTGAGAGCAGGTGATGATGTTTATCCTATTATAAAATCAAAAGAAAGTTTTTTTGCAAGCATAGATAAGCAAACTTCAAATTTATTAGAACTAATCACAAGTTCAAAAATAAAATTAGAAAAACTCTTAAGTGATAAAAATTTAAAAAACATAGAGCAAATTTTGCAAAATTCATCAGAATTTTCTGCACATTTAAATGCTAATGTACCAGCATTCTTAGCAAATTTAAATAAAACAAGCTCTAAACTTGGCAAAAGTGCAGATGAATTTTCAATTTTTTTAAACAATGCTAATGGTCAACTTAATGAGCTTAATAAAAGTAGAATGCTTTTAAATGAAAATTTAGATATTTTAAGAGTTTTGTTTTTAGACTTTACGCAATTACTAAATATTTTAAAGCAAAATCCTTCAGATATAATTTATAAAGATAAGGCTACTCAATATGCTCCAGGAGAATAAAATGAGATATTTATATATTAGTTTAATAGCTATTTTTTTTAGTGCTTGCTCTTTGATTAATCCAAGTCAAACTTTACCTGCAAATAAATATTTTAGTATTAATTTAGAAAAGCTAGAGCAAAGTCAAAATAAAAAAAATGCAACTATTATAGTTTCCTTACCTAAAGGCTTAGCTTATACTAATGAAATTTTTTATAAAAAAGATTATACTATCAATACCTATGCTTATCATTTTTGGAAAGAAAATCCTGCTTTAATGATAAAATCTTTTTTGGAATTTCATTTGCAAGATTTGGGGGTATTTAAAGCAGTTTTAAATCAAGATAGTCTAGCTAGTGCTGATTATGTTTTAGAAAGTAAAGTGGATATTTTAGAGCAAGATTTTAATGATGAGATGCATTCTAAAATAAAGTTTGGTATTAATTTAAATTTAGTGCAAATAAACACTAAAAAACTTATAGCGAGTAAGTACTTTTACTATGAAAAAGAATTAAATGATAATAATCCTCAAATTTTAATCCAAAACTATGATGAGGTTTTTTTGCTTTTTGCTAAAGATTTTAGAGTTTGGGTAGATCAAAATTTGGAATAAAAAATGCTTTTCTTGTTATAGCAATAACAAGGAAGGTGTATTATGAGAGATGAATTAGAAATCTTACAAAAACATTTAGGACAAGTAGGTTCAAGTATAGATGGTGCAAATTTAAAACATCAAACGCAAAAATTTAGTGAAGATATTACTGATGCTAATGACTTTATAGGTGCTTTGCAAATTTTAGATTCCTCATTGAAAAAAATTTCAAAACTTCTAGAAGATAAAAACTATGAAGATGTGCAAGATAAAGTTTTAATTGCTAGTGAAAGTTTGAAAATAGTAGATAATTGCTCATTTTTAGGTAATGCTTTATTTGATAATAATTATAATGTAAATGTTGGTTCAAAGGCATTTGCTTTTGAAATTTATAATCCTTTAAAAATTTTAGAAACTAGTGATTATGAAGGTATGAAAGCTTATATAGTCGATAAAAGAGAAGAAATAGCTTCTATGCTTAGTGAGCTTGCAGTGGCTATTGCTACTTATAGTCCTAGTCAAAGTTTTGGCGGATCAAGCCATGATTTTATGGGTGATTTTGATTTTACTAAGCTTTTTAAATAACACTAAAGGCTAAAAAGCCTTTAGATTTTTATTTTATAACACCACATGCCATTCTAGCACCGCCACCGCCAAGTGCTGCAGGATGATCGCTGTGATTGTCTCCTCCAAAATGTATCATTAGAGCATGATTTTTAAGCTCATCAAGAGTTTTGATTTTTGGTGCTAATACAGGGTTAGTTGCTTTACCATCTTTTTCTACATAAAGTGGTGGTAAATCCCCTTTGTGACCTTTATCATCCCATGGGCTTGAGTGAGCATCTGTTTTTTCAGGATCCCAGTGTCCACCTGCTTTCATACCTAAACCTTTATCAGTTGCTCCACAATCAGCATTTGCATGAACATGAAAGCCATGAATTCCACTTTCTAAACCTTTAAGATTTGGATAAAATGCTACCCCATAAGGAGTTTGTACTGCTACAACTTCGCCTGCATCTTTATTAGCTTTTTTATCAAGAATTTCCATTTTGATAACTAAATGATCTTTTTGTGCTTTTGGATTAAAATTTTCTAAATTTGCTCCAAATAAAAAGCTTGATGCTAGTAAAGAACCTAGAATGATTTTTTTCATTTTTTCTCCTTTTTTAATTGAAATTAATTATATTGTAACATAAATTCTTAATAAAAAATATTTTTTATTGTATTATATAAATAATCAAAAAACTTATAAAAAGGTATATATGTTAATTTTTCCAAAAGATCTTGAAAAAATCAGTCAAAATGTTTTGAAAAATACTTTTTTTTCTTTATGTTGGTATCAAAAAGATTTTTCAAATGATAAAAATCAAGAAGTTGTATTTAAAGATTATGCTTTAGTATTTATTTTAAAAGGTTCTAAAAGTATTTATACTATGGATAATCAGTTTAATGTAAAAAAAGATGAGCTTGTGTTTTTTACAAAAAATTCTTTTTCCATTAGAGATTATTTAAATGATGAAAATATATATGAATCTATTATTTTGTGTTTTAAGGAAAGTATTTTAATAGAACTTATTTTTAAATATCAAGAATTAATTTGTAAATTAGATTCTCCAAAATATGCTAAAAGTTTATTTAGTTTAAAAACTAATCTGATAACTAAAGGTATTTTCGAGTCTTTCTTACCTTGTATAAATGAATTTAATGAGAAAAATGAATATCTGCTTAGATTAAAATTTGAAGAATTATTTTTGTCTTTATTATATAGTGAAGATAATGCAGAGTTTTTAGCTTTTTTAAAAGCCATTTTAAGTGGTTTTAAATTAGAGCTTTATAAGATGTTTGCATATTGTCAAAATGACTTTGAAAGTGTAGCTTCTATGGCCAAATTTAGTAAAATGGATATAGCAAGTTTTAGTCGTAATTTTAAACAAAGTTTTGGTATTACTCCTAAAGAATGGCTTGATAATAAGCGTTTTGAAAGAGCTAAATTTTTACTTGAATTTTCTACGAAAAATATCACTCAAATTTGTTATGAACTTGGATTTAATTCTCCTGCTTGGTTTATAGCAAGATATAAAAAAAGATATGGCATTACCCCAAAACAAGAACAAAAGTCAAAAAACTTATATTTTTTATCTTAAAAATGATAGATTTTATTTTGGTTTTTTATTAGAATTTGTTAATAAAATTTAAGAAAGGTAACAATTATGAAAAAAAGTATTTTAACTTTGGCCTTATTTGCATTTTGCAGCGCAAATGCTTTAGAGGTTCAAGAATTTAAAGGTTTTGCACATCCTGAAAGTGTATATGTAGATAAAAATGCAGTTTATATATCTAATGTAGGAAAAGAGCTAACTCCATTAAATAAAGACAATGATGGTTTTATTTCAAAATTAGATAAAGATGGAAAAATTTTGGAATTAGAATTTATAAAAGGTCTTAATGCTCCAAAAGGTATGTCTAAAATAGGTGATGTTTTATATGTGGTTGATATTGATATTTTATATGGCTTTGATATAAAAAATAAAAAAGAAATTTTCAAACTTCCTATAAAAAATGCGGTATTTTTAAATGATATTGCTGTGTTAAATAATGACACATTATTAGTTAGTGACACAGGTACAGGATACATCCACAAAGTATTTTTAAAGGATAAAAAATATGAAAACTTTATCCATTTAGATTCAAAATATGGTGGCCCAAATGGATTGTTAATAGATAAAAATACTTTATTTGTAGCAGGTTATGATCCAAGTGATAAAGCAGGTGGGAAAATCATTAGTATTGATTTAAATTCAAAGAAAATTCAAGAATTAAGCAAAAAAATAGAACAATTTGATGGCATTGTGTATGATAAAAATAAAAATCTTTTAGTGTCAAGTTGGGGTAAAAATCTTCAAGGATATATTTATACTCTAAAAGATAACAAAGAAATAAAACTTGATTTGGCTTCTATAAAAGGTCCTGCAGATATGTTTTTTGATGGTGAGTATTTATGGGTGCCAAAAATGGCAGAAAATGCTTTAATTAAAGTAAAAATATAAAAACTTTTAAGCCTTTGGGCTTAAAAGTCAAATAATTCCCCAAGCCAACTTTCTTTTTTCTTGTATTTATAGCCGTTATTATGATGGTAGTTTGCTTGTTGGTTATAATTTTGTTGTTGAGGTTGTTGTGTACTTTGAGAAGAATTTCTTTCTATGATTTTATCAAGCTCACCACGATCAAGCCAAACACCACGGCATTTTGGACAATAATCAATTTCAACTCCATTTCTTTCGCTCATCAATAAGTCAGTATTTACACAAGCTGGACAAGTCATTGTATTCCTTTTTTTGAAAATTTTTGAAAGTATATAAGTTTTAAGTAAATTAAGGGTTTAAATTCCAATCAATAAGACTTTTACCAAGTTTTGATAAAATTTCATTACTTTTTGAAAAATGCTTGCAACCTAAAAAAGCATTTCTTGCTAAAGGCGAAGGATGTGCTGCTTCTAGGATAAAGTGTTTTTGAGGGTTGATTAAATTTTTTTTATTTTTAGCATAATTTCCCCAAAGTAAAAATATCAATCCTTCTTTTTCATTGCTAAGTTTTGATATAACCGCATCGGTAAATTTTTGCCAACCAAAATGTGCATGTGAAGCAGGTTTATTTGCTTCTACACTTAAAATAGAATTTAAAAGTAAAATTCCTTGTTTAGCCCATTTACTTAAATCACCATGTTTTGCTATAGGGATGTTTAAATCATCTTGCAATTCTTTATAGATATTAAGTAAAGATGGGGGAATTTTAACACCCATTGGCACGCTAAAGCTCAAACCCATGGCTTGATGAGGGTTGTGGTAAGGATCTTGTCCTAAAAGTATGATTTTTAAATCTTGTAAAGGGGTTAGATTAAAAGCATTAAAGATTAAATTCGCGGGTGGATATATAGTTTTTCTTTCATTTAAAGCATTGATATAATGAGTTTTTATTTCTAAAAAATAAGGCTTTAAAAACTCTTCTTTTAAAAATTCCTTCCAAGCGTTATCTATTTTAATTTTTTCTAAGCAAATTTCCATTTTTATCCCTACCAAGAAAGTATAAATTCACTTCCTTTATCTTTTTTACTCAAAACTTTTATGTTGATATTGTTTTTATCGGCTATTTGTTTGACTAAATTTAAGCCTATGCCAAAACCACCTTGGTCTTGATTAAAGCGTTTGTAGCGTGTAAAAATTTGAGTAATTTCTTTAGCGCTCATACCTTGACCTTCATCTTTAATACTAAGTGTTTTTTCTTTTAAACAAATAAAGATTTTTTTATTAGTATTGGTGTATTTTATGGCATTGCTTAAAAGATTGTCAAGTAAAATTTGCATTTCTTCTTTATTTGCATAGAAATTTTGCTCTAAAAGCTCTTTTTCAATGATGAGATTTTTTTGAGAGATTAAAGTGTCAAAATATTCTAATCTTTGTTCTAAAAGCTCTTTTAAATTTATATCTTCTTTTGTATTTTCTTTTTGTAAGAAAAAATTTAAGGCTATGAGGTTTTGATAGATATGATTTAAATTTTTACTTGCTAGTTTGATATGATTTAGTTTTTTAGTGTTATTTGGATTTAAATTTGTATCATCAAATTTTTTAATACTAGCTAAAATCACGCTCAAAGGTGTGTTAATTTCATGCGTGGTATCTTTAATAAAATCATTGAGTGTTTTAAATTGTTCTTTGATATTTTTAAAAACAAGCAAGATGAGTATATAAGCAATTATAGCAAGTAGTAAAATACATATAAGTGTATAAAAAATAGTTTTTAATTTTAGTTTCCAAAGTTCATTAGCATAATCGTTAATATCTAAATTATTGTAGTTATCTTTGCGGTATTGTTCTTTTTTAAAGCCAAGATCTTCTGTTTCTATAATGATATGGATATTTTTATGTCTCAAAAAATGAGAATGGTGTTTTGGCTTTCTTAAATTACTCGTATCTATATAAGTATTAAGATTTCTAATCCTTGAAAAATCTATGAATAATCTTTTGTTTTCGTTGTAAATAAAGTTGTTTTCTTTAAGCTGTGTTAATATTTTTAAAGCATCAAAAGTTAAATTACTAAAAATGATTTGATTGTTTGCAACAATAGCAAATTGAGTATTTATTTTTTTAGAAATATAAGAAAAATCATCTTCGTTTAATAAATTTTTATCGTGTCTTGCTTCGATGATATTTTGTAAAATATAATTATAGTGAGTGTATGAGTGTGTGATTTGATTTAGTCGTATATAATTTGCTTCTTTTTGATAAAAAGTAATAAAAAAAATCGTTAAAAATACGCCACTTGTGATGATATAAAGGGCTAGGATTTTAAAAATGGTATTATTAAAGTTTTCACTTTTCATTTTCTAGCCTAATGGCATAGCCTATATTTCTTTGATTGATGATAAGGTCTTTACCAAGAATTTTTCTTAAATTTTTGATATACACCCTAAGGCTCATAATCACAGGCTCTTCATCTAAACTCCAAATTTCGTCAAAAATAGTTTCTATATTTACAAAATGAGGGCGTTTTTTTAAAAGTAAAGCTAGGAGTTCTTTTTCTTTATTAGTTAGGTTGATAATTTCTTCATTTTGATAAAGGGTTTTATTGATAGGATCAAAAGAAATATTTTTTGAAGAGCTAAGTAAGATTAAGTCTTCTTTTTGATGACTAAAATTTCTTTTAATGATATTTTTTACACGGATAATTAACTCATCAACATCAAAAGGCTTTTTAATATAATCATCACAACCTGATAAAAATCCTTGTTTTACATCATCAAGCATGGATAAAGAAGTTAAAAATATAGCAGGAGTGTTTTTAGCACTTTCTCTTAATTCCTTTAATACTTCAAAACCATTGCCTTTTGGAACTTTAACATCAAAAATCCAAAGATCAAAATTTTCTTCATAAGCTTTTTCTAGTGCCTCTTGTGCATCATATACACAAGAGACTTTAAAACCTTCATCGCTTAAGGCTTCATTGATGATTTCATTTAAGCTTAAATCATCTTCTAAGAGTAGAATTTTTGCTGCCATTTTATCTCATTGAGCAATTTCCATGATTTGCACCATGCCCTTGATGATTCATTTTATGGGTTTTGTGTTCATTTTTGTTATAATGATGTAAATTTAAATCTCGTATTTCTTTGCCACTCATTTCATCGGTTAGTTTTTGCATATCTTCTTGAACGATAGCCTTTCTTTGACTTCTTTCTTGAGGAGAAAGTTTAGAGATGTTTTCGCGTAAGTTACTTTTAAATTGTTGATGAAAAACTTTTGCGTCTTTGTATTTCATCTCATTCATTCTCTTTTTCATTTCTATAATTAAGTCAGCTTGATCTTGTGCTTTTACGCTTTTTGCAAGATTTAAAATTTCATCATTGCTTTTTTTGGAAAAATCAGCACTAAATGCTAAAGAGGCTGCTAAAGAACCCATAATAAATAAACCTATAATTTTTTTCATTTTTTCTCCTTTAAATTAATGATGAGAAATTATAAAAACCCAAGATAAAGCCAAAATAAAATTTATTGACAAACAAAAAGCACATTAGCTTTTAAGCTTTGCTTTTCATTTTTAATAACAGGAAGCACTACACTATCTGCACTAGCTGCTAAACTTGGAGAATTGTATTTGATATTACAACTATCAAAATGAACATTTTTTACTATGCAAGTTTTTGTTAAAGTTTTAGAATAATATTGAGCTTTTTCAAAAGCTTTTTTAAACGCAAGATCGTATAAATCTTCTTTGTTTGCTTCTAAGGTTGCTTCGTCAAATCCTGCTTGCAAGGCTTTAGTATTAAAAGAAATTAAAGTATTAGTATTGCTGATATTTTCTATATCCTTTATAAGATTTTCATAGTCTTTATTTTTATTTTGTGGGATTTGACAAGTGAAATTAGAATACAATCTATACCCATTAAGTGTTTTTACTCCTTGATAATAATTATAACTTGGCTCTAAAGTATAACTTCCACCTTTACAATAGTCTTCTTTGGCAATACGATCTGAAATTTCTTTGAAAGTTTTAGCAATATGATTTTTTTCATCACTAGAGATGATAGTTTTTTTACTAAGTTCTTCGCTCGCACTAAAATTTAAAACAGCATTAAAAACATTTGGCATGATTTCATTTGATACTTCTATATTTCTTGAAAATTCTACATTTTGTTTATTATGATTTTTTAAACCTAAAAATTCAGTATTAAAAACTACTCCTAGTACAAACAATACCAAACAAAGTAATCCTAATCCTAAACCTTTTAAAAAACTTTTCATTTTTACTCCTTTTTAAAAATATTTTTTTAATTTTAACATAAAGCTTTTAAGAATAGATTGTATAATTTTTAAAAACAAAGAAAGTTTTAATGCGAAAAATTCATGAAAGTATTTTAAAATGGTATAACGAGAATGGTAGAAAAAACCTTCCTTGGCGTATTTTGCATAAAGAATATAGAAAATATGGTAGCGAGGATGATTTAAAAAAGCTAAAAAATATTGATAATGCTTATGCTGTTTATATTAGCGAGATTATGTTACAACAAACTCAAGTAAAGAGTGTTTTGCAAAATTATTATTTTCAGTTTTTAGCTAAATTTCCTTCTTTAGAAGCGCTTTCTATGGCAAGTGAAGATGAGGTTTTAAAAGCTTGGCAAGGACTTGGGTATTATACTAGAGCTAGGAATATACATAAATGTGCAAAAATTTGTGTGCAAGAATTTAATGCAAAATTACCATTTGACATTAAAGAGCTTCAAAAACTTCCTGGTATTGGAGAATATACAGCTGGTGCTATAGCTTGTTTTGGTTTTTTACAAGCTAAAGCTTTTGTGGATGCAAATATTAAAAGAGTTTTGAGTAGATTTTATAGTTTGCAAAATCCAAACTCTAAACTTTTAATGCAAAAAGCAAAAGAGTTTTTAAACTATGATAATGCATTTGATCATAATCAAGCTTTGTTGGATATAGGGGCTTTGATTTGTTTACCTAAAAATGCAAAATGCAAGCTTTGCCCCATAGAGAGTTTTTGTAGTGGAAAAAATGAATATGAAAAATTTCATGTATCTAAAAAAACTCAATATGAAAATATTATTTTAAATATACTCATAGTGCAAAAAAATGAGCAGTTTTTGCTTATCAAAAGCAAAGAAAAGCTATATTTTAATATGTATAATTTTTTAGAATATAATAAAGAAAAAAATGCAAAATTCATAGGTGAATTTAAACACTCTTACACCAAATATAAAATTAATGCCAAGGTGTATTTTTTAAAAGATGATGATTTTGAAGATTTCAAGGCAAAAGCATTTTCTTATAAAGAATTAGAACATCTTGCACTTTCAAAACTTGCCTTAAAAGCGTTTGAGTTTTTTAAAAAGAGTGATTATGCATTTTGAGAAAATTTATATAGAATTAAGTGATATTTGTGGATTAAAATGTGATTTTTGTCCTAGCCAAAAAGCGCAAAGAAAACAAATGAGCCTTGAAAATTTTGAAAAAATTTGCAAAAGTGTGCATAGTCATGCCAAGCTTTTTACTTTTCATGTGCTTGGAGATCCTTTAAGGGTTTTAAATTTAAAAGAGTATCTAAAAATAGCTTTTAAATTTAATATGCAAATAGAACTTACTACAAGCGGGTTTTATTTTGATGATGAGAAAATAAAACTTGTTTTAGATTCTAAAAACATACGACAAATCAATATTTCTTTGGGTGCTTTTTTATCTCAAAGTAGAATGAGTTTAAAAGAATACTTTGAGCCTGTTTTAAAACTTATTTTTTTGCACTTGGAAAATAAAAACAATTCTTTTATCAATTTAAGACTTTGGAATTTAGATAAAAATTTCAACCCACCTTTAGAAAATGAGAAAATTTATGATTTTTTAGAGCAAAATTTTAAAGTAAAAATTCAAAAGCAAAAAGTTAAAAATCGCCTAGAAAGGCATGTTATATTACACCAAGCTAAGCTTTTTAAATGGCCTTCTTTGAAAGATGAGGTTATTAGGGAGAATGGGTGTTGTCATGCTTTAAATGGACAAATTGCTATTTTAAGCGATGGAACTTTAGTGCCTTGTTGTTTGGATACTAAAGGGGATATAAAACTTGGAAATTGTTTTGAAAAAGATTTTAGCGAGCTTTTAAATTCATCTTTATATATAGAATTAAAAGAAGGCTTTAAGCAAGGAATTTTAAAAGCTGATCTTTGCAAAAGATGTGAGTTTTTGCAATTTAAAAACTGATTTTCCTTGCTCGGACAATTATAATTTCAGGAAATTCTTCATCTAAAAAAGGTTCTTCAAAAAATCCATCTATAATAAAACCATTTTTAAAACAAGTGTTGAAAATTTCTTCCAAAGAACGGTGGTAGTAGTGATGTTTTACAGGTTGTTTTTCAAATGCATACCCAAGATAATTATGCGGACTAAGATATTTTTTAGTTAATGTTACAAAACAAGGATGTTGAGTAGCAAAAACAAAAATTCCATTTTCTTTTAGTAGAAAATAAAGACTTTTAAATAAGGGCTGGATATTTTCCATATCCATGATAGCCATATTTGAAACAGCTTTGCTAAAGGTGTGTTTTTTAGCTAAATTTTGCAAAGTTAATTCATCGCTAGCATCTATGGTTTGAAAATGAATTTTGTGTAAAAAATTTTTCCATCTTTGTTTTGCTAATTTTATCATTTGATCACTATAATCAAATGCATAAACATTTATATTATATTTTTTGCACATATAAGCGGAAAAATTTCCATTTCCACAAGCAATATCTAGAATATAATCATCATCTTGTATGTTTAGCAATTCTTCAACTTTAGGACGCACAACTTTTTTATGAAATTCATTAGAATCATCTCCCATTTGTACATCCCAAAATTTTGCATTAATATCCCATGCTTTTTGCATTTTAAAAACCTAAATTAACTCCACCTTCATTGTTGATTTGATAGTTTGCATCCAAACCATGTTCTATTTCTTCTTCTTTGTCATTGTCTTTAGAATGTTTAAAAATATCTTCGGTAATTTTTGTAGCTATACCTCTAAGGGCTTTTTGTTTGCTTGATTTGCTTGTAGAACTCATTTTAAATTCTAAGGTATTGGAAGCTTTGATTTGAGTTGTAGCAAATTCTATCAAACGATAATCAATGTTAATATTATAAGTTTGAGTGTTAATTTCATTTTGTGTTTGTGTTATTTTAGGGTTTAAAATAAGTAAAAAATCAGCCCCTAAAACATTATAAAGCTTAACAAGTTCATCATCGCTTGCATTTTTTATAAGTAAAGATTTTTCTTGATTATAAAGATCAAGATTTGCTCTATCTAAAATTCTAAATTTTTTACTTTGGAGCAAAACGCTTAAAAGCTCTTGTTCAAATTTAGCCGAAAGTTCATCTTTAACTTTATTGATGATAATTAGCGAACTTTTATCTTCAAGATTTTTTTCACTATAAAGTTTTTTGTAAATCACAACTTTTGCATGGAATTCATTTTGATTTGTTTGAGTTAAAGATTTAATATCATAGCTATTAAAAACTCCATTGCTAACTAAGTCTATTTCTTCATCATAACCTATATTGAAATTTCCATTAAAACTAAATTCGAATTTTTTAAGCTTAACTTGTTTTAAGCCCTCCATTTTCCCAAGAGCTTCATTGATGGCATTTTTTATTGCTTCACTTCTTGTATTTCCAAAACCCTCACCATAACTTTCTTTGTTTAAAGCGCTTTGTGCTTGACAAAAACAAACAAGAGCGAAAAAAAGAATTAGTAGTTTTTTTACCATGTTACACTCTTGCTTTTACCTGTTTTATCAATAGTTTTTTCATCTTCCCAAAAAGCTAAACCGCTAGTTAAATCTGTAAGAATTAAATGGAAAAAATATTCAGTTTGGATTTTGCCATTATAAAGTTTAACGGTATCTTGTCTGATTTTACCAGAAAGTGAGAAATTTGGGGCCAAAAGTGTGCCTTTTTTAGCTATGGAATTTTGATTAAATTCTTCATTGTCTCTTAAATCTCTTACATCATGAGATAAACTATCTTTTGCTCCACCTGCTGCTACAGCGGTTGTTAGTATAAATTTACCAGATTTTCTTAATGCTATGGTAATTTTCGAAGTGAGTTTATCTGTGTCTATTCTTTGCGGGGTGTCATTGATGATTTTTCCTATGGCAATAACTTTTCTATTAGAGCTATTTAAATTTGCAAAAGCAGGATCACTAAGCAAGCTTTGTATCATACCTTCAGCAGTTTTTTCAAAATCTTCTCTATCAAGTCCTAAAGTAAGTGCGTTTCCTTGAACTTTTTGCGAAGCTTTACCATCAGTATATTTTGGTTGTGAAGAACAAGCGCTGAAAATCAAAAGCGCAAAAACCATAAAAAATAAACTTTTTTTCATTTTATCTCCTTATTTTTCTTTAATTTTGTAAATAATATTTGAATTTGGCACAAAAGATCTTATAAGCACAATATAATTTTTATCTTTTTCCAGCTCATCTTCAAAGATTATTTTTTCTTTATCATTATAAATTTTAACTAAACCTTCATTTTTTAGCATTAAAATACTAGCACTTTTTGGTAAAGCTTGCCACATTCTAAGATCTGCTTTATTGATTAAAGCAGTGCTAACAGTGCTAATAAATGATAAAAAGCCACTAGAATCATTATTAGCTATGGCTAAATTAATTGAAGTTTTAAGAGCGCTTGAGGCTAGGGTTTTCATCACCATAGAGGGTAAAAGAGTTTTAAATTCACTTGCTATAATATCATCAAAATAAATTAGATTTTGTGTTTTTTCATCTTGACTTTGCAAGAATTTATAAGAAGCATTTCTTGATTTTAAATAAGCAAAAGCTACACTAATATTTGCAAGATTATCATTAAAAACAAATGGCAGGGTAAGATCAAATTCTTCTTTTGTAGCACTAAAACCATCTTCATAAATGATAAAAATATATTTTTGTTGAGGGAAGGATGTTTTTAAATGAGTGAATTTTTCAAATACTTGAAATTGTTTTTGAAGTTGTTTGTTTTTTACATCGCTTAATGCTACTTCTTTTAAAAGATCATAAGCTTTAATATAATCTTTATCAAAAAAGAAAAATAAAGCACTAAGATAACTAGCATAGATATTAGTATAATTTTTATTTGCGTTAAATGTGCTAAGAAGATTGTCATATTGTTTATAGATAGGGTTTAAATTTTGCTTAAAACTCGCATATGTTTTTTTATCTTTTTGAAGCTCTTTTTGGTATTCTTCTTGAGCTTTTTGTATATAATCATAAAAATATTCTTTCATTCTATCTTGTCTGTATAAAGCTCTATTAAACTCTACTCTTGCATTTTTAAAATCTCCCAAGCTCATATAATTTAAACCTTTGTAGGTATTTAGCATAATCCTTTCGTAAAAATAACCTTGATAATCATTGATGGTGTCATTAAGTAAAATTTCGCTAAAATTTCTTATGGCTTTCTGAAGCCCGTTTTGTAAATCTACATCATATTTGTAAGCCTCTTCTGCTTTATCAAAAAAAGCATTACTTTTTTCATAATCTTTACAAACTCTTGCTAAAGAGGCTAAATTTAACCCTGTGTATATAGTGTCTTTGTCTGCATTTTTTAAAGTTAAAGTATTTTCATCACATTGTTTGTTTATAAAGGCTTTTTCATAAGATAAATTAACATTAGCATGATTTGAACAAGCACTTAAAAAAAGTAAAATAAAAAGATAAAAACAAGAGTAATAAAGCTTCATAATATCCCTTTTTTAGTATAAATTTAAAAAAATAAGTTATAATTTTCATTTTTAGAGAGGTGTCCGAGTGGTCGAAGGAGCACGCCTGGAACGCGTGTGTGGGGCAACTCACCGAGGGTTCGAATCCCTTCCTCTCTGCCACTATGCACTTTTGTTATACTGACTTCCTATGTAATCTTGTGATGAATTTTGTGTGTATGATTTTATGGCTTTAGAATTTGGATTTGCTTTTTTATCGTCTTCGTCTTTATTTTTATCATTTTGAGCTTTTGATTCTTCTGCTTTTATTTTAGCTTGTTCGGTGCGTGCATCATTTTGCATTTGCATAGCATTAGCTGCTACTTTATAATCTTGGGGGCTAGGATCAGCTGGTGCCATAGCTGCAGCAATTACTTGCATAGCATTGGCTATAGTTTCTTCAGGAGTATTGCCTTTTTGCATTCTTATAGGCACTTCTCCTTCAACTGCATACATTTTATTATCAGGACCTCTTGTATAGCCAAAACTTGCAGCTCCTGCTAAGGCTCCACCTGCTGCTTGGTGGGCTGCTTCATGAGCCCTTACTTCTCTGTCGATTTTTTCAAGCTCTCGTACCTGTTTTACTTCTTCACTACTTAAGTCTTTACCATTAACTTTTTGAGTTTTTTCATCTTTTTCTTGATCGTTTTTATTTTCTTTTGTTTGCTGTGGGTTTTCTTTTTCAGAGATATTTTCTTTTGTTTGTTCTTTGTCTTTGTTTTGATAAGGATTTTGCGTATAAAAGGCACCGCCATAACTTGAGCTAATTTGCATTAAAATCCTTTTTAAATATAATTTCATATTTTTAGCACAAAAAAGTTAAAAAATATATAAAATTTATAAAATAAGTATTTTATAAAATGTTAAGCAAAATAAAGTATAATTTTAACTTCTTTTTATGTCAGGGTAGCTCAGCTGGCTAGAGCGCTGGTCTCATAAGCCGGAGGTCGGGAGTTCAAGTCTCCCCCTTGACACCACTTAAAATATCTCTTTAATGTTATATTTATTTTTTATATTTTGTAAATTAGCTTTCAAGAATGCTTATAAGTATAGTTTTTTGATTATATTTAATTTATTTTAATGTCCTTATTTTACAAGGACATTAAAAATTTAGTGACCTAGAATATGGATCGGGTCTGTGTAGCCGTGCGTTAGAATTTCTTTTCTAGATTTATCATATTGATAGTGCAAAGTAAAAGTAGCATTTAAAATCTTCAATAATCATATTGATTAAGTTCTTCTTGAGTGCCAAGTAGCATTAATATATCGTTTAAATAAGCGGTATTTTCTAGATTTGGCATAATGCTCCAAGTATCATGTTGTTTGTGTGCAATGACTTTTAAATTTTGTCCAATGGATTGCAAAGTTTTCCCCGCTAAATTCTCATCGATTAAAAGTTTTGCTACCTTTATGGTGTTGGCTGAAAGATCTATGATTTCAAAATTTGGATTAGTGATAAGAATTTTAGCCAAACGCTTTGCAGATTCTTTTTCAGGATAGATGACTTTATTAACTCCAAGTTTTGAAAGAATTTGTCCATGTGTAGAAGAATTTGCTTTAGCTATGATATTTTTTACCCCTATTTCTTTTAAGGCCATGAAGGTAAGTATGCTTGATTCTAGATTTTCACCTATACTAAGTATGACAACATCAGCATTTGAATAGCCCGCTTCTTTCAAAGCTATGGTGTGAGTAGAATCTAAGATATAAGCAAAATCTGCATGATCTTGCAACTCTTTAACAGCTTCTTCATCAATATCTGAAACAATAACTCTTTTGCCTTGGTCAATAAGTTCTTTTGCTAAAACAGAGCCAAATCTTCCAAGTCCTATAATACCATAAGTTTCTTTTTTCATAGTATGATTTTTCCTTTTGGATAATTTAAATATTTTTCTTTTTCTTTAAAAAATATACTAAATAAAAACGCAAGCACGCCCACTCTACCGCTAAGCATTAGTAAAATAACAATAAGTTTGCTTTCGGAGCTAAAAAGCGCACTAAGTGATAAGGTCCCACCATCGCCAACTGAAACACCTACTGTGGCAAATGCTGAACTTGTTTCAAAAAGCAAAGGTAAAAAACTTTTATCATCTTCAATCAAAGATAAAAGTAACACGCAGGTAATAATATAAACAATTGAACTTACTGCTATAATGAAAGCTTTATTAATAGTTTCGCTTGGAATTTCAAAGTTAAAAATTCTTGTATTACTATCTTTGATACTCCAATATGCATAAATTAATAGTACCGCAATAGTAGTTACTTTAATGCCCCCTGCAGTTCCACCTGGTGCACCACCTACAATCATAAACAAAGATCCAAAAAATAAGCTTGCATCCTTAAAGGTGCTAAGATCAAGAGTATTAAATCCTGCAGTTCGGTAATTTACCGCTGTAAAATATGCACTCATAATTTTATCAAAAAGAGAAAATTCTCCTATGCTTTTTGGGTTATGATATTCAAATAAAAACACAATCAAACTTGCAAAAATGATTAGTATAATAGTGGAGATTAAAACAAGCTTTGTATGCAGACTTAGACTAGCAAAGCGTTTTTTTGAAAAAAAGTATAATTCTAGTAATACAAAATAGCCCAAACCGCCAATAATAATCAAAGAGGTAATGATAAAGTTAATCCAAAAATCATCCCTATAAGGCATTAAACCACTTTCAAATATGCTAAAACCTGCATTATTAAAAGCAGAAATGGAGTGAAAAATACTAGCCCATAGAGCATCAGTTAAATTCATATCTAATTTAAATCTTAAAAATAATAAAACAGCACCAACAATTTCAATAGCAAATACAAAAAATAAAACCTTTTTCAAAAATCCTACAAGCCCATCAGCACCAGGATAAATTAAGGATTCTCTTAAAAGATTTTTTTCTCCAAAACTCATCTTTTTCCGTACTAAAATATATAAAGCCATGGCTATACTCATATAACCTAAACCACCTATTTGGATAAGTAGTAAAATAACAAGCTGTCCATAAAAACTAAAATCTAATGAAGTATTTAGCACAATGAGTCCTGTCATACTTACAGCTGAAGCACTGGTAAAAAATGCATCTAAAAAAGATATTGGTTTAGTGTGCATAATGGGTAGCATAAGGATGAAAGTGCCAAAAAGAGCTATAAGTATATAACCTATAAATAAGATTCTTATATTATTTCTATCTAAAGATAATTTTGCCATTTTATTTCTTTAAAAATTAAAAAAATATTCTACTTAAAATTAGTTAATAAGTAAAAGAAGAAAACTTTCCGCTAAAAGCGGAAAGTAAGAGCATTAAAGCATTCCTACTGCTAAAAATCCTAATGAAACAGCAATAGCAATAGCTAATACACCCGGAATAAAGAATGCGTGATTAAATATGAATTTTCCAATTCTTGTTGTACCTGTATCATCCATTTGAACTGCACCTAATAAAGTAGGATAGGTTGGAAGTACAAAAAGTGCTGAAACAGCAGCAAAACAAGCAACTAGCATATAAGAATCTGCAGGATTTGTAGCTGAAATTCCTAATGCAGCAACGATAACTGGAACAATAGCTTTTGCAGTAGCTGCTTGAGAGTATAAAAGCATACTAGCAAAGAAGAAAGCAACTGCAAGCATAGCAGGAGTTTGTTTAACCCATTCACCCGCTACTTCTTTAATACCTGCTTCATGGCCTGCAACGAAAGTATTTCCAAGCCAAGCAACACCAAATACACATACACAAGCCGTCATACCTGATTTAAATACACTTGTATCTAAAATTTTTGCAGGTTCAACTTTACATAAGAATGTAATTAAAGTTGCAGCAGTTAATAAAAAGCTCATAATTGCAGCATCTCTTGGGATAACTACAGGATCAATCCATTTAATATTATTAGAAATTGCAGTAGCATAAAGAACAACTGCTAATACCGTAAATAAAAATATAGCAACTGAAAGTTTTGCACCCGGTTTATCTTCACTATGTAAAACATCTGAAGCACTTTTTACAAGACCAGCTTTTAAGCGTTCTTGATATACAGGGTCTTTGCTAAGATCCATTGGAGTAATTAAACTTACAATAAAAGCTGTAATCATACAAGCAGCAAAAGTAGTTACAATCCAAATTCCAATTAATGCAGGATAGTTCCAACCAAGTGGCTCTAATACACCAGTCATATAAACAACAGCAGCACTAACTGGAGAAGCTGTAATACCAATTTGTGAAGCAACAACCATTAATGAAAGTGGAGCTGATGGCTTAATATTTTGAGATTTTGCAACATCAATAACAACAGGCATTAATGAAAATACTGCATTACCAGTACCTGCTAAAATAGTAAGTAACCAACCGCAAGCTGGTGCAAGATAATTAATGAATTTTGGGTGTTTACGCAAAATTCTTTCAGTAACTTTTACCATGTAGTCTAAGCCACCTGCTTGTTGCATTGCAGAAATCGCAGCAATAGCAGCAGCGATGATTAAAATAACATCCCAAGGAATATTACCTGGCTTCATGCCTAAAACAAGACCTAAAATAACAACACCCAAACCTCCAGCATAGCCTATTGCTATGCCTCCAAGGCGGATACCTATGAATATTGCCCCAAGGAAGACAACAAGTTGTAAAATAATCATAATATCCATGATTAAACTCCTAAGTTATTAAGCTTTTCTTTTTTCTGTCATATGAGGATTTAACATATTTTCTGGTGTTAAAATCTCATCAATTTTTTCTTTTGGTAAATAGCCTCTTTCAAGGCAAATATCACCTACTGCTTTTCCAGTTTCTAGAGCTTCTTTTGCAATACTTGCAGATTTTTCATAACCTAAAACAGGATTAAATGCAGTCACGATTCCGATTGAATTTAATACAAGTTTTTTGCAGTTTTCAGGATTTGCTTTTAATCCTTTAATAGCTTTTTCAGCTAAAGTTTTCATTGCATTTTCAAGCAATACGATCGAGTTAAATAACCCATAAGCAATGCCTGGCTCAAAAGCATTAAGTTCAAATTCACCTCTTTCAGAGCAAAGCATAATAGTAACATCATTACCTATAACTTCATAGCAAGCTTCGCCAACTGCTTCACAAATTACAGGGTTTACTTTACCTGGCATAATAGAACTACCCGGTTGCATAGCAGGCAAACTAATTTCAGCTAGACCGCATCTTGGACCTGAATTCATCAACCTTAAATCATTTGCGATTTTAGATAATCTTACAGCTGCAGTTTTTAATGCGCCACTTACATGTACAAAATCAGCTGTATCTTGAGTAGCTGCAATGAAATCTTCAGCAGGTTTAAAATCAACACCAGTGATTTCTTTTAATTTTTTTTCAACCACAAATTTATAATCAGGGTGGCAGTTAATTCCTGTTCCAATAGCTGTAGCACCTAAATTTAAATAGCTCATTGACTCACGAGCTGCTGTGATCTTTTCAATATCACTTTTAATATAGCTAGCAAAAGCATTGAAAGTGTTTCCTAAGGTTGTAGGAACCGCATCTTCAAGTTCTGTTCTACCCATTTTGATGATATCTTTGTATTCTTTAGCTTTAGCTTCTAATTCAGCTTTTAAACCTTCCATAGCTTTTAAAAGATCACTAAGTTTTGCATAGGTTGCTACTTTGATTGAGCTTGGATAGGTATCGTTTGTAGATTGACCTAAATTTGTATGATCATTTGGGTGAAGGTATTGATATTCTCCTTTTTTATGACCCATACTTTCAAGAGCAATATTTGTGATAACTTCGTTAGTGTTCATATTTGTGCTAGTACCAGCACCACCTTGGATCATATCCACAACAAATTGATCTAAAAATTCACCAGCAATCAATCTATCGCAAGCTTTAGCAATAGCATCAGCTTTATCTGCATCAAGAACTCCAACTTCTTTGTTAGCTAGAGCAGCTGCTTTTTTAACTTGAGCAAAAGCTTTTACAAAATAAGGATAATCTTGTAGTCTTCTACCACTCATATTGAAGTTTTCTAGTGCTCTAAAAGTTTGCACTCCATAATAAACTTCATCAGAAATTTCTAACTCACCAATAAAGTCGTGTTCTTTTCTTGTTCCCATGATGTACTCCTTGTGGGTTTTATTTAAGTTTCGTTTATGAACTTAATAGGTATTATATAACAATTTTTTATAAAAGTTTCATAAAATTTTCCAATTTTTTCTAATTTTAATAAAAATATATAAAATAATATAAAGTATTGATATTCATTTTCTAAATAGTGGATATTTTATGAATAATTTTATTTATAATGATATTAATTATATTTATTTTTTGTATATTTTTTTGAAGTATTTGTTGAAGTTATGATTGTAATGGGTATCATTTTTTAGATAATTTGATTATAAGCTATCATCTTAACACTTAAAATCTTATATCACTCAAACTAAACCCATTAAGGGTTTAGTTTAA
>NZ_JAKMSF010000039.1:0-1354 GCF_025772505.1 Campylobacter sp. CNRCH_2016_3089 | reverse complement strand
ATTAACCTTACCTCCATGTATGCATAATAAAGTATTATCTTCTAATATAGGATGCAAACAAGAAGTATCAGGACTTATATCAATATCTTTTATTCTAGGAAGAGTTATTTTTCTTTTTTTAGCCATAAAAAGCCTTGTGGGTTTTTAAACCCACTAAGATTATATTAAATCATAAGGAAAGTATTTATACTGTTTAAATTCTTCTTTATCCAAATTCATTAGTTTTACAATTGCAGCACCTTCAAGATCCCAGGTATCTAAAGGATCCCTTAACCTTGTATGTTTTTTCATATATTTATGTAAAAACTCAATATCTTGTGTGGCTATAAATTCTTTAATCAGTTCATGTTCTTTGCAAACACATTTGCGTTCTAAATTTAAATTCTTACCCTTAGAACCTATAAAATGTAAAAACCAATCTCTATTGAGTATATCCCTTCTTTTTCTCTCATCTTCTTCTATTAATTCTAGCAAACAAGTAGTATCCATATCTAATAATACTCTAACGCAAAGTTCAATAGCATTTCCCCTGTAATAGCCAATATCAATTGCAAATTCTAAACGATTTTTTTCTTTTAATAGCATAAGTGCTTCTAAATCTTTTTTAACTATGTTTATATCATCACCGCGAGAGTATTTATCTAAAGCAATACATTTTTTTCCATCTGTTATAGAAAAAAAATAATTTTCCCTTCTTTCATCTCCTAGTGGAAGTTCTAAGAGTCTTTTTTCATCTTCTTTAACTTCTTCTTCCCATTCTAATATACGTTCAGTAAAATACGCTTCATCTTTCTTAGTATTTCTTAACATTTTCTATCCTTTAGGTTTTTTAATTTTATTTGCATCTTTATCTAAATAATGAATGGTTTCTTTGCCTCCTTCATCAACATGAAATAAATCTTTTCTGATTTCATCATTGCTATTTTCCTTAAGAAGTTTTTTTATTTCCTTTGCTTGTTTTTCCCCTACAATACCAAGTCTATTTTTATCCTTTTCTGTTATCCAATCATCACTCATTTGCTTAGTTTTTCTATTTAACTTGCTTGTTCCAAACTTAGCTTCTGCGATGATATATTTTGGATTTTTATTGGGGTTATAATAAATTCCATCAATTCCTTGATGAATTTTATCATCAAGTCCTTGAACTTTGTTTAAGCTAATTCTTTTATAGCCTTGATTTAAATAATGCAAATGCATTTTAGCTTCGCCATAATTTCCTTTTTGTTTATTGCTTAATTTATCAATGCCATTTAATTTTTGTATCTTTTTTTCCATATTTGCTAAAACTTTTTTAGCTTCTTTTTGTTGTGCTTGAACTTCTTTTAAAAATACTTGTTGTTTATTTACTTGTTTT
>NZ_JAKMSF010000038.1:0-1354 GCF_025772505.1 Campylobacter sp. CNRCH_2016_3089 | reverse complement strand
ATTTTATATACCCTGCGGTTTGCTTATAGCTTTGATTATTTTTATAAGCTTAGCTTATCGCCCTTTAGAGCTTATCTTTTGGGATAAGTATAATCATGAAAAAGAATATCAAAATGCTAAAGATATATACAAACTATTTAAGAGCAACGAAGAAGAATTTAAAAAAGTTTTTGTAGAACAAAACTTAAATCAAGAATTAAAACTTAATCAAAAAGAATTATTAAATTATATGCATAACTTTAAAAAAGATTTTAAATTTATGCAAATTTTAGGTTTAGACAATGCTTATTTGGTAGCTCTTAAAAATAAGGATGTATTATTTGGTTTGCAAATGCAAAATAATCTTAATTATTTTTATTTTATTTCCAATAGCACTGATTTAAAAGAAATTAATAATTATTTAAATGTTGTGGATGAGTTTCTTGTCTTTATGAGTGAAATTGAAAAATTACCATCTAAGTATAATCCAGGTAAAATAATGTTTGAAATTAATTTTATGACTTATAATATCTTGTTTTTTGGTTTTACTTTAGATAAAAACTTTATGTGTTCTATACCTCAAAAAGAACAGTTATTAGAAAATATGATTAATTCTTATAAAAAAATGAATTTATTTCATGATGCAGATTTAAAATTTCAAGATCAAGAATTATACGAAACAATATATGTAACAAAAAAACTTAATTATTTCATAAATATTGCTAAAGGAAGATTAAATGCATGCGGAAAATAATTTAAGTCCTGAAGATAGACAAGGTATAGAAAATGCTGTGCTTGCTAAAAAAGATATAATACCGAATTGGATAGCAAATTTTAATAGACAAGATATAGAAGACATACAAGATAAAACTCAATATTTGCGGGATACTGTAGATAGATTAAAAAACACCGTAAATTCCTACTCCAAGCAATATCCTACTTTAGAACCAATAGCAAGAAAAATAAGAATAATAACCAAACCAACAGAAAACACTTTAAAAATTATGGATTATTCTTTAGAATATGTCCTTAATGGCGAAAGGTCGGTAGTTATTAAAGCTATAGCTGAAGGGGTTGAAACTATTGTTTATACAGTTGGTATTTCTGCGACTGCAATTGCAGCTGGAATTGTGAGTTTGGTTGGTATATTATGTCCAGATTCAGCACCTTTGGTAGCATTTGGTGCCTTTGTAATATTCACTCAAGGAGAGGAGCTGAGTTACTATATATCACAAAAAGCTAAAGAAATAATAATAAATTTTTTAAATCCAAAAATACAATATTTTCCACAAACTATCCATCTGGGCAATGGACAATATTATAAAAATGATAAAAATATAGATGAAATATTCAACAATATATACGAAGTTCTTGG
>NZ_JAKMSF010000037.1:0-1525 GCF_025772505.1 Campylobacter sp. CNRCH_2016_3089 | reverse complement strand
AAAGCCTTTACTTTCATTTTTAAAATAATTATCTTCTATAAAAAGTCCATCATCATTAACCTTACCTATACTTATCTTAGCACTATAACTTAAGGTATTATTCTCAAATCCTCTAAATAAACCTTCTAAACCTATACTACCTACATTAGAATTTTTATTTGCTATATATGAAAATGGTGTATAAGCGAAAGCTTTATCATTTAAAGTTTTATGATAAATACTAGAAGTAAAGTATAAAGATGAATTAGTATTAATCCATACAGGATAAGAAAAGTCTATACCTATACTTTTTGAAATTCCACTAAAGCCAACTTCTTGATAATCTCCACCTAAAGAATAATTTCCTTTTGATACACTTGGAGTAATTTTTAAATTTCCTAAAAAGAAAGTATAACTTGCTCCATAGTTAATTTGTTTTTCATTGCTTGATTGTAGGTAAAAATTATAATAATCTCCCATATTAAGTATAGAATTAAATCCCATACTAATACCAGCTCTAATATCCCCTGCACTTTTAATACCATAATTATCAGCATATAATAATACATTAGCCTTAGTATCAGGAACTACTTCTATAACTATATCAGTTTCACCTACATTCTCTCCTGCTTGTAAACCTGCTAGGGTTTGAATGCCATACATTTCATTGACTTTATATACACTATCTTCTATTAATTTAGTAGAGATGATTTTACCTTTGATTCTTTCATTAAGCTTACTTTCAATAAAATAATCTTTTATAGTAGTTTTATTCTTTATTATATACTTACCTAATGTTCCTAAGGCTATGTTTATTTGCACACTATCTTCAAATTCTTGTTGGGGTACATAAGCTGTTGCAGCAGGATAGCCATTAACTTGGAAATAATAAGCAATAATATTAGATATATCTTGTAAATCTTGCAAACTAAATTTTCTAGTGCTAAACTCACTAATGAGTATTTGTAAATCTTCTTCTTTAATACCTAGCTTTTCAAAGCTAGTGTTTTCATTAGTGATGATGAATTTGTATTTGGTTATTACTTCTTTAGTGGTGGTAGTATTAGTTTGATTACTTGAGTTAGTAGAGTTAGTGTTAGAACTATTGTTTGTTTGATTATTTGGATTACTTGTATTATTGTTGGTATTGGTTTGATTGTTTAATTTGGTAGTGTTGTTATTAAAACTATGATTGTTTGAAGCATTATTGGTATTAAAGCTATTATTAGTTGAATTAAAATTATTGTTTGTTTGATTATTTATACTAGAGTTAATGTTAGCTTTGTCATTGTTTGTATTAGTGTTAGTTTGGTTATTTGGGTTGGTAGTGTTATTATTAGTTTGATTGTTAGCTTCCTCATTAGTTTTATCTTCTTGATTAAATTTTTCTTTTAAGGCTTTCTTTTTTTCTTCAAAGTCTTTTTTAGCTTCTTGAGCTTTTTTATAATCATCTTTAGTTTTTAGATTTTCTTTGATAGCTTTGTTTTGAGGGAGATTTCTATCAGGAGATAATTCTATAACCTTTTCTATATCATTTTTAGCTATG
>NZ_JAKMSF010000036.1:0-1540 GCF_025772505.1 Campylobacter sp. CNRCH_2016_3089 | reverse complement strand
AATCCCAATACCAACAAAGGTTTTTTTAATGAATACAAACAACTCTTATCTTAATTTAAAAATTAACAAACTTGATTTTAAAATCACAAAAGCCATTATAAAAGAAAGCTTGGATCAGATCTTTTTATGTGAATGTGAAGGTTTTTATGAAAATATCAATAATGATATTTTTAGTGATGACAATATTGAATTTAATCCTAATATGCTTATTGATAAAGAAGCTTCACTTATAATTAAAAATCCTTATGAAAACAAAAAGATAGACTTTTCAACTAATATTGATATGATTTATCGGGGAATAATATCTTATGTTGACTATTTAGGTGTTAATCAAGGCAGTGCTAGCAATATTGTAAAAGAAAATTTTAAACAATTAAACCATAAACATTTTTTTAAGTTTAACTTGCATTCTCCTTTAATAAGACTTGATTTTAATAAAGCAAATCGTATTTATACTCATACAAACATAATAGAAGTAATTAAACAAACCTTAGCCTATTACAACACCAAGCTAAATAAAAACATTGATTTTTCTAATATTCATCATATATATGAAACTAAAGAATTGATTTCTCAATACAATGAAAGTGATTTAGAATTTATCACAAGATTAGCACACAATCATGGTATTTATTTTTATGAAGATAAAGATAATATTTATTTTTATGATTTTTATACTCATAAAGGCAAAATAAAAGATATAGTTTTTAATCCTAATATCAACAACCATCTTAATGAAACTTGTATTTACGCACTAAATAAAGAAAAACAAATACAAACTAATGCTTTTACTCATTCTAGTAATAATTCCAAACAACCTTTAAGTTTATATTCCTTAAGCACTAAAGCACAAAACACCAATGTACATTATAATGAGCATTCTTATGAAAGTGAGTATTCCTTTACACAAAATATTAATTTAAAACAATCCCCTACCCTAAAAGAAAAAAGAAACACTATACTTAATAATATACTAAAAGCAAAAAGCAATATTTATCATCTTAGTTTAAATGAAAGTATTAAAATTAATATTCAAGAAGAAACCACCAAAGAATATACCATTATTGCAAAAGAACAAATTTTAATTGATGATGCTATTTTAGCTAATACTATCAATACCAATGATAATTTAAATATTAAAGACTTAAATCTAAGTAAATCTTATACAAATAATTTAACCCTTATTCCATCTTTTTTAACCTTTACACCTAGTTTTAAATCCAAACCAAAACCTCCAATTAATACCATGGGTATAGTTATAGGAGAAGATTCTAATATAGAAAATCAAAGAAATACTATTTATACTGATGAGTATGGAAGAGTAAAAGTAAGGATTAATCTTTATGCTAATCAAGAAGAATTAGATAATAAAACAAACATGTATCACCATAGTCCATTCTTAAGAGTAGCTAGTAATGTAGCAAGCAATCATTCAGGTTTTTACCATACACCTAGAATAGGAGATGAAGTTATTATTTCATTTTTAGATGATGATGTAGACAAGCCTTTTATTAGTGGGAGTTTGTATAATGGGGTGAAT
>NZ_JAKMSF010000035.1:0-1652 GCF_025772505.1 Campylobacter sp. CNRCH_2016_3089 | reverse complement strand
GCTTATAGGGGTAAAATGCTAAGAGTATTAGCAAGTAAAAATATACATAATAAAGAAGCTTTGCTTGAAAATCTACCTAATGATTTAAAAATAAAAGAAATCAAGATACAAGGATTAAAAGAAGAGATAATTTTAGATATAGTAAGCTAAGCCTTTTGGCTTAGCTTTTATAATTAGAATTTGTATAGAGCTTCAAGTCTGATGAATTGATCATCGCTATCATGAACACCAGCTTTATTGAAATCTTCAGTTAAGTAAGAATAGAAGCCACTAAATGTAAGTTTTGGGCTATATGCATAAGATACTCTTGCGATATATTCATTTTTATCTGTTTCAGCACCTGCTGCATATTCAGTTTTACCACCGATATAGTCAAATCCTACTCTAACAGTTTCAGCAAAAGTATAACCTAAACCTGCAAAATAGAAGAAGTTTTCACCCATATCTCCGGTTAATCTACTACCGTGAGAATAGAAAATTTGTTCACCTGGAGCGATTATTCTACCTTTATCTTCTAATACAACAATAGTATTTTTATCTTTTTCACCATAGCCAACAATACCTGCTTGGAAATCAAAAGCAGAAATTTGTCCTTGTAATTGAGCAGCATAGAAGTTAGCGTTATCAGCATTTAAGCGTTTTTCTGTGTCACTATCTACACTATTTCCTAAGTATTGAGCTTGGATTTTGAAATTAGCATCATTGAATGCAAATTTATAGCTAGCATCTACTGCGTATAAGAATGCATAGTTATTTGAATAAGCAGCCCATAATTGGAACGCAAATGGATCAAAATCACCTAATATAGCAGCACCATATAATGAAGATTTAGCCATGTTGATAACAGGGAAACTTTGTCCGTTGTTATTTGTTCTATCGTTCAAAGTAGCAGCAGTGTCACCATCATCTTCAGCATTAAAGCTATCAAACCAGTAACCTGCAAAAGTTAAACCTTCAATAGAAGTGTTTACTACTTTAGCTCCTGTTCCTACTAAATCATCAGTCCAAATAGAACCAACTTCCATTTTACCAAAAGTTACGCTTGTAGCATAAGCTTCATTAGTGTATTCTAAGTAAGCTTGTTGAACAGCGAAAGTATCGTGAGTGTTTGTTCCATTGCCTGTACCAAAGCCAGCTTCATTTGTGCTGTATTGGAATTGAACAAAAGCTTTGAAGTTATCATCTAAAGCTGCTTTGAAATTTAATTGAGATTTAAATCTGTGTTTGTTTTCTTTAGAGTTGTTATAACCATCTACAATTGTGTTACCAATATCTCTTCTATCAGATTCAAATCTATATCTGAACATTCCTGATACATCAACATCTTTTATAGCTTCTTCAAGTGAAACAGCATTAGCTGCTGAAAAAGCACCTGCAGCTAAAGCTGCTACTAAACTAAGTTTAACTAGTTTCATGAGAATTCTCCTTATTAAAATTAAAACTATGGCTTGTATTATAGCATAGTTTTATATAAGAATTCTTAAAGTAAATAAAAACGATAAAAATATATTAAAGGGTTGTATTTATAGATTGAATTATCTTTAAAGATCTAGTTTGAAACTAGATCTTTAAAAACTAAGGAGTTATCTATGAATGTTTGCTTTTACAAGTGTAATTATGCTCTTTGATAGTTAATGTTTGGAAACTGAGGG
>NZ_JAKMSF010000034.1:0-1721 GCF_025772505.1 Campylobacter sp. CNRCH_2016_3089 | reverse complement strand
TTCTTTGTTTTCTAAGATGAAGTGGCTAAAAGAAAGATTATAAAAGCGTAATAGCTTAGAATCTTCTTTGGTGTCGTTTTTCTCTAAATTCTCAAGTAAGGTTTTATTTTGAGAATAATTAAATTCTATAACGCTTTTATAAAGTTCTTTTCTTGCATTTAAATAAGTATTTGTGATTTTATCTTTGTGTAATAAGAATATAGTATAAAAGCTAGAATGATAAGGAAATTTTTCTTCGTTAAATAAGGTTTGATTGTTTTGATTAAAACTTGTAAAACTTTCACAAAAATATAAAGCTTTTAATAAATAAAATTCTGAGTTAATGTGGATGTTATCTATTGTATCTTTTAGTTTTAATGCTTTATAATCTTTTGATATAGTTTTGAGTAAACTTTTTTCATTAAGCAAAGATGGAGTTTTTTTAACATCATAAAAAGGATAGTAATAATTTTTTAAATCTTTTGAAATTTTGCCATTATAATATAATTGAATTCTTTGCATATTTTTAATTTGTGTTTGATGACAATGTGCTAAGTTATGATAATATTTTTCTTCAAAACTTAAATGAGTTTCATATTCTCTTATAAAATCAATAAAAGAAATACCACTATCTTTTAACCAATCTTCTATTTTAGAATTAATCCACCAAAGAATTATCATACCAGTGCCAACAATACTAATGGCTGCTAAAACACCTAACAAGGTGCTACTTGTAATTGCTATTGCACTATAAGTTGTAATGGCTGCTGTTCTTATTATCGGTATTCCTATTGTAAAAATTTGTGAAGCAATAATTTCAGAACCAATTTTTACAGAAACTTTTAAACCATCTTTTGTTTTTTGATATTCTATTAAAGCATCAATTCCACTAAGGGTATTATCTGCTCTTTTTATGATGATTTTAAAAGGGAGTAGGTAGGGTTCGAGGTCTTTGTTGAATTGTTTTACTGTATCTAACATGTTGTTTAAATAGCCGATTGTTTCTTTCTTGTCTTGAACTTCATTTTGATGCATAAAATTTTCTGTTTTATTTACATCTTCTATTTCTTTAAGTAGTTTTTCTCCTATTTCATCTACACCTGCATCTTTTAAAAGAATTTGCAATTCTTTTTCTGTTTCGTTTAAGGTTTTATTTTGAGTGTTAAGTTCTATCTCATTCATTTGTGCATTCTTTTAGTTTAGATTGTAGAGTGTTAAGATTTGTCAATGTCTTCTTGTTGAAGTTTTCTAAAATTTTATTAATATTTTCTTTTAGCTTTTCTTTAGTTTGATTATCTAAAAAAAAATCTTTACGAATTCTTTTTGTAACATTGTCTGTAATTTTATTTAGTTTTCTCATTGTATTTAAAATTATTGCAGTTTTAGAATTATCAAATTTACATGTGAATTTTTTAGAAAGATCTCCAATATAAATATGGGAAAATCCCCAGTTGTTTCCAATTAAAGAAGATGTATAATAAACAATATGTGAAAAATCATGACTTTTGATTTTATTTTGCAAAAAATCCTCTTCTAAACGAGTATTTAGAAAAAATAAAAAATCTTCAAAAACTTTAAATCTTTCCTTATCAAATAAAAAATAAGTTTGATGATTTGTGATATTTCTTTCATTGTATAAAAGATAGGATGTAATATCGTTATTTAAATTTAAAACAATTCGACTAGCTTTTCTTGAAAGTTCTTCATCTTCATCTAGGAATGAATAAATAGTTAAAGTTCTT
>NZ_JAKMSF010000033.1:0-1742 GCF_025772505.1 Campylobacter sp. CNRCH_2016_3089 | reverse complement strand
ATATAAAGCTTTGTATTTTTAAATAAAAGATTTATCATTTCTTATTTTAGAAGTTTAAGTAAGATTTGAGTATAATTTCAAAGGGTGGAACACCAAAGGTGGCCGCCTTTGGTGTTAATCAACACTCAGTTAGGTGGTGATTAAATTGAACCATAAAATTCTAGTAATAATTATACTACTTTGTATAATTATAGTCAAGGCTTATTAGCTTTGATTTCCCCTTTAAAAAGGGGAGCTAGAATACCACCTTTGGCCTACTTAAACTTTTATCTCCTTTCTAAAATTTATTCGTGATTTCTAATTTTATATTTGATAAATCTTGCTGATATAACAAGTCATATAATTTTTTACAAGCTTGTCTACTTTGACCTATACTTTCATCACTCTTAGTTAAACCTAGCAAAATACAACCTTCTGTATCTTTGTCAGTGTTTCCCCAATGCAACAAAATGTGTCTATCAAAAGGCACATCATCGTTGTAGATATTTACAACACTATCATCATCATTTAAAACTTTAACTCCTGCTACTACCCTTTTGCCTTTATCATTAAAACTAGATAGCGTATGTCTTTTTAGATTATAAACTCCAGCAGGAACTCTTAAGTCTTTTTCTCTTTCAATCCCTTCTTTATCTTCTTCCAAAGAAAAACACTCAAAAAGAATATTTTCTTTTTCATCTAAGACTTTAAACTCTCCTATGACACAAGTATTTCTTAAATACTTTCTAGTTAATTTTAGTTTCATTTATTCTCCTTTTGGTGTAATTAAAAACAAATTTGCATATCTCCCATAATCTTTATAAAGATTGTTTTTATCATTGTTTGTATTTGTTTGATTATTGAACTCAGCTTGAGTTGCATTTTCAAAAATATATCCAGCGTGATTTTCATTTTCTTTGGCAGTGCCAAAAGGTGGTAAAACTTGAACTTCATAAGGAATAATCTCTTTAATTACATCAGCTTTTGCGATAATCTTTTCAACACTTAAACTATGTATATAAACTTGTCCATAATACCCAGTGCCTCTTGCAAAAAATTTATTAGGAACTTCATCGTTAAAAAGCATGATTTCTACCTCATACTCTCCATTTGAATTCCATAAGCTACAAGTTGTCCAAGATTGACCACTTGCAGCAGTATTGTCAAAATTAAAATAACGCATTAAAGATTGATGGATATTATGAGTAGATCTATAAATACCAGTTGTTTTAATTTTTCCTAAAACTTCATCTTTAGTTAATACTTGAGAAAGACAATCTATTCTTTGTGGTTGTGCGGCATTAGAAGTTCCACCTAAACCACTTTTTTGTATAATAAAATTACCTTCATCATAATTTGTGCTTAAACTCTCATCAAGTTTTACAGTATGAGCAAAGCCGTTAGAAAAAGCAAATAACACATCACTCAAACAACCACCATATTGCCCTGATAAAGTTCGGACTTTAAATTTTATTTTTGTATATTCTTCATTAGCTAACTTTTTCTTAGAAAACAAATCAAGCCATACTGAACCTTTTCCTTGATTTCTTATGCATAAATAAATAGTAGAGCTTTCCTCGTTAACATAATTTATTAGTGTTCCAACTTCAGCTTTTATATCAGGATTTGGCAACTCATAAGAAGTGATAAAACCTGCATCTTTTTGTGGTAGATTACTTACAATTTCTTCCACTATAGGCTGTAATTCTTCTTTGGAAACACCTTCGCCTTTTAAAGAAGCTAAAAACTCATCTTCACTTTTT
>NZ_JAKMSF010000032.1:0-2026 GCF_025772505.1 Campylobacter sp. CNRCH_2016_3089 | reverse complement strand
TTCCATTAAAATTTACACTTTCACCTTGGCCTATACTAAAGCCACCACCCCATTGTATGACGGAGTTTGTTTCTTTGCCATTAATTTGCATATGACCATTACCAGAAGTTATAGTTCCACTAGTCCCGTGAGTAAATTTACCTCCACTAGGTAAAGCCATTAGTGGAGAAAATAGCATTGATACAGTTATGCCTGAGAGTATGATGTGATTTGATAGTTTTTTCATATTGGCTCCTTTTTGTGTATTATTTTTTTAATATAAATTTACTACTATGCTTTTTGCATCTTTACTTACACTTAGAGTGTATTTAGCTTTTTGAACTTTTGCTTTGATGTTTTTATGTAAGCTTTGATTGTTTTTAGTGATAGTTTCTAATAAGCTTTGTAAGTCTTTTTGATTTAAGTGTTTATTATTTGCATCTACAAAGCCTTTTTCACTTTGCATTAAAATAAAGCTTTTATTTTTTACATTATTGTTTGTATATACATTAATAGAACTATCTTTAGAAAGATTAATCACTTCTTTAGCATTTAAATAAGCTTTAGTATCATCTTTTAAGATAAAGCTATAATGATCAAAGTTATTAATAGTATTTGCTTTTATATTTGTATTTAATACTAAATGATTATTAGTACCATTTTTATGTGTTAGAACTTTTGATACAAAGTTATTATCTTCTTTAATTTGTAAAAAACTTCCTGCTAATACTTCTATATTGGTATTGTTAAAAATATTAGTATTACCACTTAAGTATAAAGTATTATTATAGCTTTTATCATTTTCACTATATACTCCAGAAGCGCTTATAAATATAGCTTTGTTGTTTTTATACTCATCTATATTTAAATTATTTATATGAGTATAATTATCATGAGTATTCTTGGCTATACCTGCACTAATTATTATTTCCCCTTCTCTTTTATCAGAAGCTGTACCTAGGGCTAAGTTATCAAAGATAAAAGTATTATTAGCACTTTCATTTTTTGCATTAATAATATATACATTAGAACTAGCTGCACTTGAATAATCTTTAATATTTAAAGTATTATCATTAGCATTTTCATTAGCTCTTAAAATGATTTTAGAACCTTTATCTATATTAGAAGCATTAGATAAAGATTGCACCATATTATATTTTATAGTGTTTTTTTCTAAATTATCAGCTTCTATAATAGCAGTGAGGTTTCTACCTGATTTTACATTATCTAAAACTATACTATTAGCATTAGCACTACTTGCATAATATTTACCATCTTCAGACATAACTGCATATAAAAACATAGGAATATCAGAATTAGAATTACTGATATTAATACTATTATTATTTGCTTTGGAGCTTAGAGTTTGTGCAGCAATAATATTAATCTTATCATATCTTTTTTTATCTGTTACTCCTTGAGTAATACTTCCTTCTATATTTATACTATTTCTACTAGCTCCTTTAGTAGCTACTCCGCCATAAAGATTGATTTCATCTTTACCGGTAAAATTAAAATTGATTTCAAATGGCTTTTTCAAATTCATATAAATAACATTATCATTAGCCATACCATTATTAGTTATACCTGCATAAAAGTCTAAGAGTGCTTTTACTTCTATATTGGTATTTAATGCTAATAAGGTTTGTAAATCCTTAATAATAATAACATTTCTATATGCATTACCTTCTATAATCCTACCCCCATAAACTGCTCCTACTAAAATAGCATTGTATGCTAATGGAGTATTTTTAGTATCTACTCTTAAATCTAGTTTTAAATCATTAATAATTACACTATTATTGCTTACTTCATAGCTTTGATTGTTATTTACATCTACAAAAGCTCCTCCTAAGTGAGTAGCAGCTGATGTTGAATATGCTCCACTTGGACCATGAACTAATAAAGAAGCTCCATCTATAATAACCTTATTATTTTTAGCATTGCCATTATAAGTATAAGCTCCTACTACATGAGTCATTCTCTCATCAAAAATATTATCCCCTAAAGTGCTTTGTTTATAAGGAGTAGTATGAAAGTCTATCTT
>NZ_JAKMSF010000031.1:0-2190 GCF_025772505.1 Campylobacter sp. CNRCH_2016_3089 | reverse complement strand
AGCTTGGTATAAAGGTTTGGCAAATATATATAAAATTACAATATATTATTTTATCTACGATGTGCCAAAAAATCTTAAAAAATTTTATCCCCTAGAAGATAAAAAATTAGCACTTAAAAAAATGAAAATAAGTTATAAAGTATTTAATAATTTAGATTTAAATTCGACTTCTGAGATTCCTAGTATAGCTAATGATGATTGGAAAAATGCTTTTAAAGATTTTTCTAATGCAAGTTATAATTGGATAAACAAAATCCAAAAGGCCTTAGATGAATGCAAATGAAAATAATACTAGTGTTCATAATGAAAACAATACCACTATTAACATTAAAGAAAGTATAAAAGAAGCCTTAAGAGAAGGGCAAGAAATTGTAGAAAGTGATATAGAGAATACGATAAATGTCTATATATAAAGAATGTGAAGTTTGTAAAACAAAAATCAATAAATTACAAAATATTTGGAATATATTCTCAGGCAAATTAGAAATAAAATGCAAAAATTGCAAAAGTAAATATGGAGTTTCTAGTAAAATTATAGATTGGGTGTATAGTATTTTTTGTGAAAACTTATTACTCTTTCCACCAATTGTATTTTTAAATTTCATATATTTAGGTAGATATTTTTCAAAATATGGATTATTTGAAATGATATGTTATTTATCAATAATCATTCTTTTTAGTAGAAAACTAATAAATATTGTTTTACTTCTTCTTTGTAAATTAAAAAGGCTAGAAAATGAGAGATAAAATTTTAAAAAGGGTATTAAAATTATGTTTTTTTACATTTTTTATTTACAACACCGCTTATGCTTTGTGTACTGATGAGTTGAACGATGAGGATTTAAAATTTATACAAAATACAAATTTAAATCAAGTTAATTTTAAATGTAATATAAACAATCAGACATACTATTACAACAATCTTACTCGAAAAGAATATTTACAAAACTTAGAAGAACTTAAGGCGATTTATTTTAATCTGAACAAAGAAGAATTAAAAACACTAAGCTATGTCATCTATCTTAATGAAGCACTTTTTTATCTAAAACTTGATTTGAATTTTTTAAAAAATTTTTTTTCTGTACAAAAAAACGATATTTCAAACCTTGAAAACTTAAGAAAATCTCATTATAAGCAAATAGAAAATATCCTAACATTGAATCAGAAAAAAGAATTACAAAACTTTTTTGTTTTAGCAGATCAAATTTTACATAAAAACGAAATTGCAAAAGATTATATTGATATTTCTTCCAATCTTATAGAACAGAGCAAACTAGAAAATAAAGAAATTTTAAAGTATATTGAAAATTCAAATAAAGATATCTTCTCTCTTAAAAATATCAATCAATTAATCTTTCTTTATAATACAAATTTACTTATAAATGAAGCTAAAAATTATCCACAAAGATTAGCTCTTGCTTATGATAAAAATGAAGCATTAAAACTTTTAGAAACACTTTTAAAAACAATGAATAAAATTTCAAATAAAGAAGATAAACTCGTGCTTTTGCAAAATGCTTTAATTACTTACGATAAAGCAATATCAAGCTTAAATATTGATTTACCATTAAATGAACAAAAATATAAAAAAATAATCAAAAGAAAAGAATATATTATTTTAATGGGGCGGTTTTTTCAAAGCGATGCGTTTACTTATTTTAACACCAATCTAAAAAGAAAATTTGATTTTAAAGATGATTTTATTCAAATTTTTCCAAAAAGAACGAGTGAGATTTTAAAACTCATTGCAATTTACAATCAAACAAAAAAAACTTTAATGCTTACAAAAGAAGCTTTAAAATATAAGGAATAAATATGTCAGATAAAGATGACTTAATAATACCCGAAGAGATTAGACAAGCTTGGAATGAAATAGAACCTATTTTAGATTATGGAAATACTATTTTAGAAACTTTCAATTCTTGCGGATTAATTTGCAAAAAATTCCTATTACTGGCGATATTATCAATTTTATTTTGGTTTGGGATGAAGAAAAAAGCGTAAGCAAAGCTATAGCTAATTTAGGAATAGATAGAATGGCTGATTTAACAATTATCATCTCCACCATTATGGATTTAGGAATGACACTTGATAACATAAAAAATATTGAAAACTCTAGAGAAGAAGTAAAAAAATTTACTTTTAATTTAATTGACTCCTTTACAAGTAATAAAACTTACAAATCCACCG
>NZ_JAKMSF010000030.1:0-2257 GCF_025772505.1 Campylobacter sp. CNRCH_2016_3089 | reverse complement strand
GGAAGATATAAGCCTGATAGTTTTGGAGTTCTTCAACTGCAACACCTACTTTAGTAGCTACTCTTTTATAAATCTCATCACAATCAATCAAATCCCTACAATTAGCAAAAATAAAAACTTCTTCTTTTGGCAAATTAACAAATATAGTCGAACTTGAAGAATTAAATTTTACTTTTGTTTTAATGGGTTGGTTTTTATTAAGATAATAGCTTGTGCAATTATTTTCATAAATCAAATTAATCATTTGCTTTTTTCTAGCTTGAAAAAAATCCAAATCATTTTCCAAGCTAAGACATTTAAAGCACTCAGAGTTATAATTTAAGATTTTCCCTATATTATCTTCTGTAAGTATTTTTTGATTATTTTTATCTTTAACAATGAAAGGCAACCACTTATAAACTGCTTCAGCATGATCTAAATCCTGCTCGAAGTCATTATTAGATAGTTTTTCTAATATAGGTTTATCCAGTATTTTTATATAAATTTGCATAGCTTCTAAAACCAAAAAAGAATCAGGAATAACAAATTTATTTACATTTTTATATTCACCTACATAAAACAACTCTTGTATATCTTTATAAATAAGATTAAATTCTTTCTTGTTATATACGCTATTTTTACACAAGTTATTAAAAATTTTATCCAATACTACACTAATATAATTTTGATTTTCATCTTGGATATCTATTTGATCTCCTGGTAAAAGCTTATTTTTCTCACTTAAGTCAATTAAATTTTGTGCATAAGAATTTAGATAATCCATAGCACAAGCAATATCCTTTTTAAATTCTTTGATATTTTCATTATTTTTTATCAAATGCTCATAAAAATAACTCGCCCAAACTATATTATACATAAAATGGCTAGTTAGCAAATAATTTTTTTCAAGCTCTCCTATATGAATTAAATGCAACTTGTCTGTATTTTTATAATCAAACTTATCTTTAATATCTAAGCCATATTTATAACCCAAATCAGCTATCACAGATCTTGATGACTCTAGTGCTTGTCTATATTCTCGTGAAAAATCTTCTTTATTAGGGATAGGTTTAGCTATAGTTTCTATATGATGTATTTCTATACTTGTTTTGCCTTTACTTGCTTGTTTTATATTAAAGCACATTCATCAAGTCTTTTTTGATCTATTTGTCCTTGTGAATTTTTACATTCTTCGATCAAACCATCGGTTCCATTTTCCACATTTAAAACTTTAGAGCAATTATCTAAAGTTTTTCTAGTCATACCAAAACCAAAAAGTTTTTTAATTCCTTTAACTAATAATTTAAAAACAACTCTAATAACTCTAATAAAAATATTTACAAGACTTACTACAACACCTTCTATACCAGCTCCATTATAAGTATAAAGTTTTTGAATATATTTTTTTTGCCCAAAGATACAAAAACATTGAGCCAAATGTCCTCCTAAAGAATGCCCCACAACATCTATTTTAAAATTATCACTCCCATGCTTTTCTCTAATGATTTTTAAAACTTCATCGCTATAATTCATCAAAGACACCACTTGTGGAATTCCAAGCCTCAAAGCAATAAAACCATCTGTAAAAAATGCATCTTTTAATAGCTGTGTTCCACCTGTTTCAGTGCCACGAAAAGCCAAGATATAAGTATTATCATTTTTACTTGTATCTTTAAAAACAGTATGAGAATAACCACTGATGTTAGTATTTTTTACATGATCTATAACTTCATAACGAGATACAAAGTTTTTAGTGCGTGGGCTAAGATGATGTCTGAATTTTCTAGGATCTTTATTGTGTTTAGCAAAATTTAAAGCCAGTAGGTTTTTTTGATCTTTTGCTTCTTTGTCTTCTTGATTTCTATAAATAAAGCTTTGAGCTTTATTTCCAATAACTTGATCCTCATCTAAAGCTTCATTGTCTTTTCTAGGTTTTTTAAAGACAAGATCAGCAGAAAATCTAGCTTCTATAATGGTAGCATAAGCTGTAGGATCTCCCTTATCTTTAACTACTTGAAATTTTCCATTTTTATCTAGAAACTTGACTTTTTCTTCTATCTCATACCCTAACTTTATCCCATCTGCATAAAGCCACAAAGGAGGAGTAAAAGCACTATCAAAAAAACCTTTTTCATCATTCTCATCGATTAAATCAAGCATAGCATAACTAGCATCTGCTATATCAGCATAGTCTTTGATTTGAGAAATAAGTTCTTTAGGGTTCATCAGTAACTTTGTCCTGTATATTTTTCATCACTTTTTATAAATTTACCATTAG
>NZ_JAKMSF010000003.1:0-185214 GCF_025772505.1 Campylobacter sp. CNRCH_2016_3089 | reverse complement strand
AGAGCCGCTATTTAAAATAACAGTATTGTTATTAGTATTAGCATCAACTCCAAAAGCACCTAAGATATAAGGAGCACCATTTAAAGGTAAGGTATAGGTGTTTTCAACACCCATATCCACATAGGCATCTTTTAAGAAATTTAAAGTATTATTACTTGCTTCACCTTTTCTTGCTATGGCTGGAGTGATTAAAAAATTATATTTATTATCTAAGCCACTAGCTTTAGGATTAATTACCTCTTTATCGGTAGGTTTTAAATAATATACTGAAGATAATTCCCCTGCTTTTAATACTAAGGTATTATTATTTGCTTTTGCATTAAAGGTATAGGCTGAAACTAAAAAAGGTATATAGCTTAATTGATTTAAAGCGGTATTAACCGAACTAAAACTATGAAAACCATTAACTACAAAAATATCTTCTTTAATACTTGGAGTAAGTATATGCTGTCTAAAGGCTAATTTATTTAAATTCAAATGAGCCTTATCTTTAGGATTATCATAAATTAAAGTAATATTTGAAAGGTTTTTATTGCTAGCCATTTGACCATAGAAGTTTTTACCACTTAAGAGTTTATATGTGTCAAGATTATAATCATAAACATCATTATTATTAAATTTGTGCTGTTTAATAATATAAGCATTAGAAGTTTTATCATAATTTGCCTGGGTGGCAGCTTCTAAAGAGTTTAAGGAAAATATAGTGAGTAAGAAAAATTTTAATATCATGCAATATTTTCTCAAAATATGACTGAACAATATCCCCCCCCCCCTAAGGTTTAAATTAAAAAATAATCTTTTCATGGTATTTAAAATACCTCCTAGAAATTTTATATTTTCATAAAAAAGTTATACTACTGCTATGCATATAAATTTAAGCTTAAATTAAGAATAAGATATAAAATATCTCATTTTGAAAAAAATTATCAAAATGCTTGTTTATAGGCTTTTAGGTTAATTATTTTAATTGGGTATTTTTGTAACATACCAAACAATCAACATACAGCCTATCAATAACATTAACAATATATTTGCATTTTGAGTACATAAAAAATCACTTAAAAAAAATAATTGCAAATTTTATTTTTTAATTAAAAATAAACTTAAAAAAGTTAGCAGTAGTTATTGTAAAACTTTAATTTTATTTTCTAAAACACTTTTTGGAGTAAGTCCGATGAATTTTTCATTTATTTTGCCTTTTTCATCATAAAAAACTATCACAGGCACACCATAAATTCCACCCACAGCCTTAGACAAAAATGAGCTTGCTTTAGCTTCATACATAAGTGGTAAATCTAACTTTTTTTCCAAAAGAATTTTTTGAGCTTCTTCTTTTGATTTAGCTCCATTTAACACCGCTAAAATAGGAAAATTTCTTTCTCTATAAAGTTCATTTAGCATCGGAATTTGTGCATTACACGCACCGCAATCTTGCGTGAAAAAAAATAAAGCATAAGCTTGATTTGCATTTTGTGTTTTTAAGGTTTTTTCAAAACCATCGTATTTAAAAGTATAGTTTTGACTTGAATTTAAGGTTTGAAATTCATTATTTGAGCATGCACTAAAGAAAAAAACACTTATTAAAGCCAAGAAGCAATAGAAGCTTTTAGTTGTGACCATGGTTTTTCTCCTATGATTTTATCTTGCACAACTCCATCTTTAATGACAAAAGTTGTTGGTACTGCAAAAATGTTAAATCTTTGCCATGATATATCTAAATCATCTTGCAAAAATATAATATTTTTATAATCATATTTTGTAGCAAATTCTTCAAAATCTTTCCCCTTATCCACAGAATCAAGCGCTAAAATAGTGATTTTTTTAGGATATTCGTTAGCTAGTTTTTCCAAGAGTGGTAAGTCTTTTAAACAAGATGCACAACCTTGCTCTACAAAGGTTAAAACAATAAGATTATCAAAATCAGCTAGTTTGATTTTCTCACCTTCTAAATTTTTAGCTGCGATTTCTGGTGCTTTTAAGCCTACTTTGCCGCCATTTTTATTGTTGTTTTCAAAACATGCACTTAAAAAAACTAAACATAAACAAGCTAAAATTATACTTTTAATTTTCACTTTTCATCACTCCATGGCTTAAAATGATAGTTCTATCAGCAAAAGTAGCTAAGTCTGGATTGTGAGTGATTAAAACTATGGTTTTACCATCTTGTTTTAATTTACAAAAAAGCTCTAGAATATTTTTTTCATTTGCCTCATCTAAATTTCCAGTTGGCTCATCTGCTAATAAAATTTCAGGATCATTCACTAAAGCTCTTGCTATACATAGCCTTTGTTGCTCCCCGCCACTTAATTGGCTAGGTAAATGCGTAAGTCTGTGTGAAAGCCCTACTTTTTCTAGTGCCATTATAGCGTCTTTTTGTTCTATACTTGAGTGATAAAACTGAGCTAGCATGACATTTTCTAAAGCATTTAAATAAGGTATTAAATGAAATTGTTGAAAAATCAAACCTATTTTTTCTCTTCTAATTACGCTTTTTTCTTCTTCACTTAAATTTCCAACTTCTTTATCATCTAAAAAATACTCCCCGCTACTTTGAGTATCCATTAAAGAAAGTATATTTAAAAGTGTTGATTTACCTGAACCTGATGGGCCCATAATGGCTAGCCATTCGCCTTGCTTTACTTCTAGGTTGATATTTTGCAAAGCTTTAACTTCATTAAAATTACGATTTAAATTTGAAATTTTTATAATATTTTTCATCACTCACCCTTTAAATTTTCACAAACATTGATTTTTAAAGCTTTTTTTAGCGGTAAGATACTTGCAAAAAATGCAAATACTAAAGAAACAAGCACCGCAAAAAACACTGAAAGCAATCTAAAATCTATACTTGCATTAAAAATCAAATATCCAAAAATATTTGCTAAAAAATATCCGCAAAAAGCGCCAAACAAACTCGCACTCAAGCTTAAAATAAACACTTCAGCTCCAAAAAGTTTAATAACTTCTTTATGTTTAGCTCCTAGTGCAAGGTGCAAGGCTATTTCTTTTTTTCTTGAAAAAATCACTGCACTAAGAGTGGTATTTACACTCAAAGAACTAATGAGCAAAATAGTTAAACTAATCAAAGCCATCAAAGCCTTGATCTTTTCTAAAATCACACCTTCACTAATGGATACTGAAGCTATGACTTTGGCTTCTACATTAGCCTTGCTAAGTTCTTTTGCTTTTTGATCTAAGCTTTCATAATCACCTAGTAAAATAGCTTGAGCATAATTTATCACTTCTTTAGCTGCTAATTCTTGAGCTTTTTTTAAAGAGATGATTAAAACCCCATCTTGCTCATCATTGCTTCTTAAAATAGCTTTGATTTTTACTTTGACTATTTTAGATATACTTGGGTTATAAATTTGCAATTCTTGTCCTATTTTAAGCTCTAATTGTTTAGCTAAATCAGCCCCCACAAAGGCACTATCTTCACTAAAATCACTCAAAGAAAAGCTTCCTTTTAAAACCTCCATAAAAGGCTTGGTAAGCTTTAAATTTGCAAAATCAACCCCAACAACTACCGCACTTGAACTTTCAAGATTATAAAAACCATATAAAAATGGGGTTAAAGCTTTTGCTTTCAAGTTTTCTTTGGCTTGATTAAATTCATCCATGCTTAAAAACTCATCATCTTTTGGTGTGATGATAAAATTAGCTCCATAAGCTTTTAATTCTTTGGACAATTTTGTGTCAATATCAAAATAAATATTAAAAAACGAAGCACTTACCATAGCACCCATAAACACAGCTATAAAAATAATACAAACTCTTTTATAAGAAAAAATAAGAGATTTAAAAACCTCTTGCATAAAAAAATTATTTCCCATATAAAACCTCTGAAGTAGAAAGTTTAGAAATTCCTTTGATAGAAAACAAACACCCTAAAAATACTATAAGCACTGCAAAAAATAAACAAATTGGTAGGATAATCCAAGAAATTTCAATGATATGTTCAAATATACTCAAGGCGATAATCTCTGACATACCTATACCAAAAGCAAAGCCCAAAACAGCCCCAACTAAAGCTACCACAACCCCTTCTAACGCAAAAATCATATAAATTTGCAAAGTGCTAGCACCTAAAGCTTTTAAAAGCCCTATTTCACTTTTTCTTCTAAAAATATCCGCACTCATTAAAGATGATATGGCTATGGAAGCTACGATTAAGCATATAATGCTAACTACTGCCATTAAAGATTGAATTTTAGATACTATCAAACTTTCTGCATCTGAAATCGCACTCACTACTTTTGTGCTTGCACCTTTAAAATCTTCTGCAATTTGATAGGCAATAGAACTTACATAAGCAGTGCAATACCACTGATCATACTCAAGCTGATCAAGACTATCTACATCGCGTCTTGCTTTTTGTGCTAAATCATTTTCAGGTATAGTCAAAGCTGAAACTTCTGCTTTTGAGAATAAACCTTCTTTTTTAGAAAGCTTTTGTGCTAAAAGCAAAGAAGTGATGATTTTATTTGAAAAAGCTTGAGTTAAATCCATAATACCAACAATTTTTACTTTAAAAATTTGATCATTTTGCACAAGGGTAATTTCATCATCTATTTTTAAATCGTACTTTTGTGCTAAATCTATTCCTAGCATTATTTCATCTAAACTATCATCTTTTGGGTAATTTCCTTTGATTTGACTATATTTGTATAATTCTTTAATACCTGCATAAAAATCATCATCATCTTGAATCTTTATAGCCTTATCAAAATAAGTTCCCACTAAAGAGATATTTTCATAATTTGCATTTGGAGTTTGAATTTTTACCTGAGTATCTAAAAATGGCGCAAAGGCATTGATATTATTTCTCCAAAAAATTTCTTTTATAGTATGGAGCTTGTTTTCTTCTAAAAAATTTTGATTTTTCAAAGGCTCATAAATTTTATTACCCACTTCTACACTCAAACTTGCACCTTTAGGTAAAACTAAAATGTTTGATCCATAACTTCTTAATTCTTTTGTAATTTCATTACCTATACCCAAAGTAAGATTTAACATAGTAGCCATAAGTAAAGTAGCTAAAAAAATCGTTAGTAAGGCTAGAGATTTTTGGATTTTATTTTGAAAAATAGAGTTTTTTACAATCTTAACTTGCATAGTCATTTCCTAATAAATTATGAATTCTATATTTTGAAGATTTATTCATATCAATGTATTTTAAAGGATCGTTTTTAAACTCTTCATAATTTTTTTCATTAGCAAAAAAATATGTTCTTCCTTTATAAACATAAGATCTTGGTGCTTTTAAGTTAATAAGCTCGGTATGATCAATAGGATCATAAACTTTCTTTTCTACTACTTGAGTGAAAAAATTTACCCCATCTAAAATTTCTGAAAAAGGTATGATAACTTTACCATTTTCAAATTTATATTTCATAGGGATAGGATTGCACCCACCTGCCTTACCCACACTTGGTAAGAAAATTCTAACATTACATGAAATACAAATTAGCTCTCCACCTTTTTTAACATACCCCATATCTCCACATATACTACAAGCATCAAAAACTGCTACTGGAGAGTCTTTATCTTCTCTTTTGTTAATCAAGAAAAATCTTACCACTTTACCCTCATCGCTAATATAAGCAAAGCGGTGTAAGTTATTATCTCTTAATATTGCCACATCAAAAACAAATTCATTATTTTCATTTGGCTCTACATAGGTTGGCTCGTCTATGGTGATTGGTCTTGAAGCATGCAAGTCATAAAAGAGAAAAATACAAAGACTTAAAATCATAGCACTAAAAATACTTGCACTAAAATTAGTTATAGTTGAATTTTTTGCTTGATTTTTTCTAAATTCTATATCAAAATCTTTTTTCTTGCTGTTTTCACTCACTCTTTGCTTTAAAGCTAAAACTATACAAATTCCTAGCAATAAAAACCATATATATGTATAGAATTTAGCATAATATACACTTTTTGCCACATAGCTTAAATATAAACTTTCTGTTTCTATCACACCTTCTCTCATAAGGTGCAATAAAATTTGTGCTAAAGCTTCATTTAGATAAAAAATCACGATAATGAGTAAAAATAAATTTAAAAATTTAAATTTAAATTCCCTTAGCCATCTTGTAAAAAGATAAACCCCAAAACACATAACAAAAGCAAGCAAAATAAGCCCAAAAGAACTAATCGCTAAAGAATCTAAAAAATTAGTGCTTAATATAGGAAAGTCGATAGAAATATGTAAATATTTTATACCAAAAGCAAAAGATAATAAAAAAAGCAAAATAGTTTGAATTTTTTCTTTTAAAAAATTATTTTTTATAAAAGAAAAAATGATAACACTTAAAAACAATAAAACAAATAAAACATCATTAGAAAAATACAACAAATCATAACTTAGTGTTTTAGCGCTAATAAAAAAAGCAAAATAAGAAAAAACAAAACCCACAAAAGCAAGTTTAAACACTAAAGAATTTTTTAGATTATAAAAAAATAAAGCACTTAAAAGTGCGTAAGAAAAAAATACTCCAAAAAAATGTACAAAATAAATCGACATGGGCTCTTCTTTGATAGAATTTATTTATAAAATCAATAATTTTATAAATAAACCCTAGCAAAAAGCTAGGGAAAAAATCACTTAGGTTTTCCTGTGTATTTAAAGTTGTATTTAACTGAAAATGGCTCAAACCATTTACCAACACCCGTTTCTTTATCAACATGGCGTCCAAAACCTTGTTTTTCTGGGCTTTCTATTAAAAATACTAACTCGTAATTTCCAATACCTGTATCCATTTTTAAATTTGCACCATAGTGAGGGCCATCATCTGCTACCATAGGCATAAGAGTTCCTGTTTTTACTTTACCATTGTCAAGATTAGTTAGCTTATAAGCTATAGTTAAATAAGGAATCCAAAAACCTTCTGGAAAGCCGTTTTTATTACCCTTTAATGCATGAATATCTGCTTCAAGGTGAATATCTGCTAAACTTGCTGCAAGATCAATCCCTCTTGGCTCCATTTCGATTGGCTGCAAATAAACAGCTGCTATTTCCATACCATTTAACTCATAAGGATCGCCAATTGGTACCTCTGCTGCAAAAACTGAACTAGCTAAAATACTAGCTGCTGCACCTAAACTTAATAAAGTTTTTTTCATATTTTTTCCCTTTTATTTGAAATTTGCTTTGTTATAAAAATACCCATAATGAGTAAGATTAAAACCATAAACTGAGGTATGATGCTCTCATAGTAAGGATAAATTCCAAGCCATAAAATTCCTTCAAAATCAAAAGGAAGTAAGCTTGGTGTAATAACCTTGGCTTCTATGAGCTCACCAATGCCTTTGCCTGTAAAGACAAAGACCATATAAAAAATAATGTATGAAGTTATATAGAAAAATTGTTTTACTGGTATTTTTAAAGCACCAGCTTTTAATAAATAATAAAGTATTATAAGTATAATTAATCCACTAGCTAATCCTATAAATATAAAACTATAATCTGTGCTTGTTTTTGCATCAAATAATAAAGCTTGATAAAAAAGAATAGTTTCAGCACCTTCTCTGTATACAGCTAAAAACACACTAAACCATAAAGTTTTTGCTGAATTATTTGAGATAGCTTCAACTGCTTGAGTTTTTACATAATTTGCCCATTTTTTATTTTGCGCATTTGATAAAAGCCAAAAACCGACATAAAATAGTAATGCAACAGCCACAAGCATAGTAATGCCCTCTAAAAATTCTCTACTTTGCCCTGCTTGTTCTTTAAAAATCCATGAAATAAAAAATGCAGTTACAAAACTTAAAAATACTCCACTCCAAAGTGCTGAATATACTATACTTAAACGCTTTTTATTGCCACTTTGAACTAAATATGAAACTATGGCTACAACAATGATTAAAGCCTCTAAACCTTCTCTTAAGATAATACCCAAAGCCCATATAAATAAAGACATAGGTGAAGATTCTTGAATTTTATCCAAAGAATTTTCAATTAATGCACCAAGCTCATCAAAATTCCGTTTTAATTCTTCTTTAGAAGCACTTGCTTTAATAAGTGCAACACCTTTTGAAAAATAACTTTCTATTTTTAATTTTAAAGCACTATCAATAGCACCAATTTTACTTTCCATACCACTTGCTTCAAAAATATCCAAATAAACATTTTGTAAAGCATCTATGCTATTTAAATTAAAACCATCATAATTTTGTAAAATATTATTAAGTGCAATTTTTATATCATCATATACTTTAGTATAGTTTTTAGTACTCATAACACTTTCATCAAAGCCTTTAACCTGAAGTAAAGCTAATTCTTCTTTAGGTAAAGCTAGGAATGCTTCATATAATAAATCTGATATGTCTGAAATTTCATCTCTTATAGCTTTTTCATCCAAAGTGTTATTGTTGATTTTTCTTATTATAGTTCTAAGTTTTGTTTGAATTTTTTTATCCATACCCGCTTTTGTGTATCTTGCTACTAAAACTTCTACCTTTGAATTTCTATAATCTTCGAATAATGCTGATTGGATTAAATCTTTAGCTTTTTGGTAATCTTTATTTACAAAAGCCAATGCTGCTTGATCAAGTTTTGAAATCATTGAATCCATTAAAAATTGCAATCTTGCATCCATAGCTGAAGCTTCTTGTAAGGCTAATAATGTTTCGTCTTTTTGGATATTTTGCTCTTGAGTAGTTGAATTTTGAGTCAAATTTGATGATGTTTGTCCTTTAACATCCTCTCCAAGTAAAGATGCAAACATAGCTTCAGCTTGCGCTTGACGCTCTTTTTCTGCTTTTAAAGATGAGCTTTCAGCTGCTTTTTTATCATAATTTATATCACTAGCTTCGGCTTTTAATTGAAATCCTTTTTCTAATATAGGAACGACCTCATCTAAATCAAAATACAAGCTACTAATTAAAGCTTCTATCTTAGAAATATCTTCTTTATCTTTATACATTTTTCTTAAATTAATAAATTTACGCTCCATCACAATGACTTTTCTACCGACATTGCGACCAATAGAGCCTTCCATGGTTTCAAAATGCTGAAAATATGCATCTTCAGCTTTTTTCTTAGCTTCTAAATTTTTATTATCTTTATATAACACCATACTTTCATTCAAAATTTGCTTAATATTTTGACTTTCTTTTTGATAATCAATATCTCTAGCAAGTGTTAAAGAACAAAATAAAAAAATCATTAATAAACTTATTTTTTTAAACACTATTTTACTCCGAAATGATATTCATTTTTAAAATCATAGTCACAAGTATAGTACTAGCTTTCTTAAATTTAGATAAACATTATCATTATTTATTTCATAATAAATCATACAAAAATACTACAAAATGCTACTTTTATCTACAAAATAAGATAAAAAATTATTATTTTTAGCTTTTATATTTATTTTTTATTTATTTTAACAATAAAAATAAGTTTTTATTTGCTAATATGTATCGTTTTTTAAAATTACAAGGAGTTTTTTATGCTAGTTATTACTCATGAAAAACCAAGCAAACTCAAAAAAATGTTAAAAAATTTAGGTTTTTGGGTGATTATAGGAATTATAGCTGGCATTTGCCTTGGCTTATTAGATAAGGAATTTGCATTAGCTAGTAAAATCGGTGTAGATTATTTTATACAAGCTTTAAAAATTCTCATAGGTCCTATTATATTTTTAACTATTGTTTTAGGTGTTATTAGTCTTGAAAGCTTAAAACAAGTTGGAAGCATAGGAGCTAAAGCTTTGCTTTATTTTGAAATAGTAAGCACTTTTGCTTTAGCTATTGGCATTTTTATGGCAAACATTATGGGACCTGGTAAAGGAATGAACCTTGATCCAAGCACTCTAGATCAAGAAAGTGTGGCTCAATTTGTTAATAAAAATATAGAAATAAGTGCGCAAAATGAAATTTTGCATATTTTAAAAGACGCTATACCTACTGATATCATAGCTGCTTTTAGCGAGGGAAAAACTTTGCAAATCTTAGTTATAGCTCTAGCTTGTGCTTTTATTATTTCACTTATGAGAATTGATGAGAGAAAAGCTATACAAAAAACCTTAGAAATTATGCAAAGTTTTGTTTTTAAAATCTTAGAAATCATTATGTATTTTTCTCCCATCGCTGCTTTTTCTGCAATGGCTTTTTTAGTGGCAAAATATGGACTTGATTCTTTATTAAATTTGGGTTATTTGCTTATTGTTATGTTGCTTGCTTCTTTGCTTTTTATCTTTGGAGTTTTAGGGCTTATTTGTTTTATTGCCAAAGTCAATATTTTTAAATTTATGCGTTTTATCTCAAGAGAAGTTTTAATAGTTTTTGCCACGAGTTCTAGCGAATCAGCATTAGCTCCGCTTATGAGAAAACTTGAAAAAGCAGGAATTTCAAAAGCCACTGTGGGCTTGGTATTACCAACTGGATATAGTTTTAATCTTGATTGTACTAATATTTATTTAGCTATGAGTTTAATTTTCCTTGCTCAAGCTTTTAATGTAGAACTTTCTTTAACTCATGAAATTAGCATTTTAATAGTGCTTATGATAGCCTCAAAAGGTGCTGTTGGTGTGACTGGATCAGGTTTTATTATACTAGGAAGTACACTTGCGGCTTTATCTAATATGCATATTGCAGAAGCTAACAATGGCTTAGGAGCAAGTTTGGGCGAGGTTTTACCTGTGGCTGCCATTTCTATACTTTTGGGCGTGGATAAATTTATGTCTGAAATTCGTGCTGTGGGAAATTTATGTGGTAATAGCGTAGCAGCTTTAATCGTAGCTATTTGGGATAAACAAATAGACTGGGAAAAGTTTCGCTACGCTCTAGATAATCCTAAAGAATTTACTAATGCGGGTTTTGATTAAAAAACCTCTTTTTGAATTTTTTCTACATATTTTTCTCTTAGTTTTTGGGTATAAAAACCCACCTTACCATCATTAATTACCTTACTATCTGCTTTTATAACACCTAAAATCAAAAAAGTAGCCGCAGAAATAAACACCTCATCAGCCTCATACACTTCTTTCATACTAAAAGCTCTTTGATCTACTTTAAGATCAAGTTCTTTTGCAAATTTTAAGATATTTTTACGGCGAATTCCTGGTAAGATTTCATTAGAAAATGGCTTAGTGATTAAAGTTTTATCTTTTATAATAAAAGCTGAACTACTAGAAGCTTCCGTTACTAAAGCATTTTCTACCATAAAAGCTTCAAAAACCTTAGCTTTAACGGCTTCTTCTTTTGCAAGACATTGAGCTAATAAAGAAATTGATTTTATATCCCTTCTTTTCCACCTTAAATCAGCTGTTGAAATAACACTCACCCCATTTTTAGCAAACTCATGCCCAATCACCTTGCATTCAAAAGCAAAGGCCATAATAGTAGGTTTTAACCCCTTTAAAAGAGCAAAATTTCTACTAGCAACCCCTCTAGTAATTTGCATATAAAGCCCGCCTTCTTTGAGAGAATTTTTAATGATTAATTGCTTTAAAATATTTTCAAATTCTTCTTTTGTATAAGGAATTTGTAGATCAATTTGGGCTAAACTACGCTCAAAACGCTCCCAAAATTCTTCTTTATCAGCTATTTTTGCATTTACCACAGGAACTACTTCATAAATTCCATCTCCAAAGATAAAACCTCTATCAAAAATACTCACTTTAGCTTCGCTAGCTTTTATAAATTCATCATTTAAAAATACTATTTCCATCTCTTGCATAAACTCTCCTTTTAATCAAATAAATCAATAATATCTTTTGGTAAATCAAGCTGATTAGAATAATAAAAATACTTAGCTAAAACTAAAATTCCTATATAAAATTCTATCTTTTCATCTAAAAATTGCTCTATATAAGCATGAGCATTTTGTATGATTTCTTTTGCTCTATGTGGATTAGCTAAATAATAATCAAGCAAAGCTTCTACATTTTCATAATCATCATCAATCAAAGCAAAATGCTCATTTGGAACTAACTTTCCTTCCATAAACCAAGTTTCATAACGCATTTTTGGGGCTAAAACTAAAGAATTAGAACTTAACGACCAAATCAAATTACTAGCAAAAGTGTTACCTTCAAGTGATATTAAAAATTTATACTGCAATTGATCTTGCTTGCTTAAAAATGTTTTTTTCCACTCATTACAACCTTTTCCTGTGTGACCAATATCACATTTTTTATTTGAAATATTTTTTTCAAAAAACTTCACTCTATTGTTTTGATAGGCAGCACCTCTAAAAATAGCAATGTTTTTTTTATCTTCAAAAACATATTTATCCTTTAAAAAAACAAAATGTCTATTTTTATCTAACTTCATAATTATATTATTATAGTTATTATTGCAAATAGGTCTATCTTTGCAAATTGAAGCTTCTTTTAAAATATAAGAAATATCACCAAAAGCTTTAATCCATAAAAAATCATCATTAAAATATTTACTAATTGTATAAGCATCATAAGCCAATGAGGTTTTCTTAAAAGGGAATTTTCCTATTTTTTCAGCAGCTTGTGATAATGTAATATGCTTTGCTCTATCAAAATTTAGTTTATTGTAATAATTTATTCTCTTTTTTACACACTCCTTTTTTTCTGTGTTCAGTAATAAGATATCAGAAAAAATATTTTTTAACTTACTCTGAAATAAAATTCTTGGAATAAAAGCTCCGCCTATGCCTTTTACATTCATCATAAATCTAGAATCTGCCATCTTTTTCTTTCTTTATATGCAAAAATAATGTAAATTTTAACACAAGATTTCATTTACAAGACTTAAAATTTATCTTATTTAAAAACAAAAATGCTAAAATCACAAAAATCACATACTTACTAGGTAAAACAATGAAAATACAAGAATTTATTTTAAACTTTATTTTTAAAGTTTCAAATCAACCTGTTAATTTAAAAGATTTATTAGAAGCAAATGCCTTGTTAAATGAAGGTATGATGATAGATCCTGCGAAATTAAATTTTAAATTTAAGGTATTTAATTCTTATCTTATATATACCCTTTTTTGTATAGCCATTTTAGTTCCTATGCTTATCATCAGCCATTATTTTTTAACAATTATTGATTTTCATATTAGCATCTTGAGTGCTATTTTTGTTACCGCTTGTGTTTTTGTTGGCTATGATATTTTTAAAATTTATACTAGAAAAGTAATAAGCAAAAGATTATTGAAAAAAGCCTGGACTTTACATTTTCCATATTTTGCTTATGAAAAATATTCAAAAATAGCAGAAAATATTTATAACCAAGCCATTAAAGAAGAAATTCCAAAAAATCAACTTGAACAATATGTTTTGGAGAAAATCATTCAAACACAAGATTAATCTAAAAAGTCTAAAACTTGATTTTGAAAATACAATGCTTCAAGCTGTCTTTGAAGTTCTTTGTTTTCTTCATCTAAAACTAATTCTTGCGATCTTAAATCTGCTATTTCTCTACTTACATAATAAATTTGATTTCTAATATAAATTTGTGGGAAAAATATCAATAAAGCAAATGCTATCATCAAACCTGCGTATAATAAATTTTTAGGGGTTAAATTTTTATTTTCCTCACTTACTATGCTATCTAAAAGTTCGTATTTATCTTCTTGATTATATTCTTGGTTTTCTTCAAGCCTTACTTTTTCTTCTAAAATTTTTTGCTCTTGCTTAGCTAATTTTTCTTTTTCTTTTAATTCTTCTTGAGCTTTTTTTATTTTTTCTTGTTCGATTTTTTTTTGCTCTTTTAATTCTTGTTTGAGTTTGACTTTTTCTTTTCTTTTTTCTTTTAAATCTTGAAATTTTGAAGCGACAAAGACATTACTTTGAGTAAGAATTTTAGATATTTGAATAGAATCTTTTTTTTCTTGTTGTATTTTTTCTACTTTTTTTACTTCCTGCAAAGTTTTAACATTTTTAGATGACTTAAGATTTTTATCATTTTTTTTATCAAATTTTTCTTTTTGCTTTTTGAAAAAATTGAGTTGTAATTTAAAAGGCTTTTTTTCTTCTAATTTAACATTTATCAAATCTTCTTTTAAATAAATAGCGGATTGTTTTTTAGGTTTTTCTTTATATTCTTCATCAAAGTCTGTAAATTTAGGTCTTTTTTTACGCTGTATTCTATTTTTTAATATGCGATCGCTTTCATTGAAATTGTGCTCATACTCTTCATAAGGTCTACCTTCTTTAATAGCCCTAGAATATTTCAACATTTTTTCGCGTATATTTTGTTTTTCTTTTAAAAAATCATCTTCAATCATTATTTACCTAAAATAAAAAATTCTCATTTTTGCACAACTTGATCTACTATTATAGCTTATTTCTTCTTTGGAGGCACTTATAGCTTTTTTACTTAAAATTTTACCAAGACTATGTCCTTTACCGCATTCGCATTTTATAGCTCTTTCATCACAAATGCAGTCTTTTTCCCATCTTTTAAAAGTATTTTTTACTATTCTATCCTCTAAAGAATGAAAGCTAATAATAGCTAATTTACAATCTTTTAATTTTGCTTTTTCTATATTTTCAAGTAAGGATTTTAACTCACCAAGTTCATTATTTACTTCTATACGCAAAGCTTGAAATACGAGCAAAACTAAAGATACATTGCGTCCTTTTAACTTAGCATTTCCTATAATTTGACTTAATTCTTTTGCACTTGTAATCTCTTTTTGACTTCTTGCATTGATAATTTTTTGAGCAAGCATTGAAGCAACCGGCGTCAGATCTCCATAGTCTTTAAAAATTCGTTCTAAAGCTTCCTTGTTGTAAGAATTTACTACTTCTTTAGCACTTAAAGGATTATTTTGATCCATTCTCATATCTAAAAAATCAGAATTTAGTGAAAAACCCCTATCATTTTTATCAAGCTGCAAAGAAGATACACCAATATCGGCTAAAATTCCTCTTATGTTTTGCGTTGAAATTTGAGTTAAAATATCTTTAAAACCTATATGATTAAAACTTATTCTATCTTGAAAATTTTTTAAAAACTCTTTGGAAAAACTTAAAGCCTCTAAATCTTTATCGCAAGCAATTAATCTTAATTTTTCATGAGCTTGCAATAATGCTTTAGAATGCCCTCCATAACCCAAAGTACAATCTAAAAAATCTCCGCTATCAAAATCATCAAAAGTATTTAAAACTTCTTGTAATAAAACAGGAATATGTGGACTTTGCAAAATATACCTTTTAATATTTTTTAGTATAATACCTTAGCTAAGTTTAAAACAAGGTTTTTAATGAATAAAGAAAATATTATTTCCCAAATTCAAATTCTATCCTCATCAATGTTTAAAAAAAATTTTTTTGGAATTTGCCATGGTTCTGTTTCAGCAAAACTTTCACAAGGCTCATTTATTATCAACAAAAGCAATGCTTTTTTGAATCAATTAGATGAAAAAAATTTAAGTATCTTAAAATTTGCAAAAGATTATAGCTGGGATGAAGCAAGCAGCGATAGTGAAATACATAAAAGCATATATGAAAATATACCTGAAGCTAAATTCGTATGTTTTGCTTATCCAGCTTATACCTTATCCATGAGTTTAAATCATGATTTCATAACACCTCAAGATTATTTTGGAGAAATTTTTTTAGAAGAAATTCGAGTTTACAATCCTAAAAGTTATGAGGATTGGGATGATAGATCACAAACTGAAATTTATCGTTATATGTTAGAACAAAAACAAAATTTTGTCGTTGTGAAAGGATATGGAATATTTGCTTATGGAAGAACAAGCTATGAACTTGGAAAAATAATAGATTTAATCGAAAATTCTTGTAAAATTATCCATTTAGCAGAGACAAATTTATCATAAAATCATAAAATTAATTTTTTATTAATCACAAATTACCTATAATTTATGGTTTAATTTAATTAATTATGGATTGGGGTAAAAATGCTCACTTGGATGCAGCATCATAAAAAATATTTAGTTATTACTATTTGGATTAGTGTTATTGCTTTTGTTGGAGCAGGTTTTGTTGGCTGGGGAAGTTATGATTTTAACACCGATAGATCAAATTCTGTTGCAAAAGTAGGCGATGAAAAAATAAGCTATGATGAATTTAATCTAAAATATTCTCAATTATTTAACTACTACTCACAATTAAACAATGGCAATTATACACAAGAACAAGCACAAAAAGATGGCTTAGATACTCAAGCTATCAATGAACTTATACAAGAAAAACTTCTGCTTTCTTATGCCAAAACTTTAGGTTTAAATGTAAGCGAAGAAGAAATTGCTTATGATTTAGCGCATCAAAAAATCTTTCATAATGCTTCAGGTGTTTTTGATAAAGATTTATATTATAATTTACTTGCAAGAAACAACTATACACCAAAAGCTTATGAAAAAATTATCCATGATGAATTATTGCTTAAAAAAATCAATGCTATTTTAAATTTACAAATCAAACAAAATGAGCTTGATATGTTTGGTGCAAGTTTTTTAATGCAAGATAATTTAAAAATTCAAATAATAAAACTTGATAATAAAAATATTCCTATTGATGAAAAAGAACTAAAACAAACTTGGGAAAAAAACAAAAACCTATATAAAACACAAAAAAGCTATGAGCTTGCAACTTATTTTTTAGATCCTAATACAATCACAGTTGTTGATAAAGAAATTCAAGCTTACTATGAAGAAAATAAAAACGACTATAAAGATTTTGCAGGAAAAATTCTAAGCTTAGAACAAAGCAAAGATAAAGTTATAAAAGATTTAAAACTTTCCAAACTTAAACTTAAAGCTAATGAAAGCTATGTTGCTTTGAGAAAAAACGAGCTTAGTTTTGACAAAAACATCACAATAAGCGATGCTGATATTTATTACCCTTTAGAAAACATACAAAAAGCTAAAGAAAATGATTTTATTAAGCCTTTTAAATTTGAAAATGGCTATATGGTCGCAAAACTTATAAAAATAAATCCTATACAGACTATGACTTTTGAGCAAGCCAAAAATGAAGTGAGCAAACTTTACATCAGAGAAAAAACTAAAACTTTATTAGAAGAAAAAGCAAAGCTTGCCCTAAATAATTTCCAAGGCATAGATATAGGAACTTATAGTCGCGACTCAAGTAAAGGAGCAAAAGTAGGTGAAATGATAAATGATGCCGAATTTAGTGAGTTTTTAATGCATGTATTTGACTCAAATAAAGCTAAATCTTATGTTTTATTTGATGATAAAGCAATAGTTTATGAAATTACAAAGCAAACTCTAGAAAACAAAGATAAAGAAGAAATTTATAAATTTATCATAGAACAAAGCGCCAAACAAACTAAACAAGCTTTACTTAAGGAAGAATTATTAAAAAAACTTATAGAATTATATCCAATCCAACGCTATTATAAAGGAAATACAAATTGAATATTTTAGGAATTGATTTAGGCTCAATACAAACTTGTGCTATTTTGGCACAAAAAAGCGAAGAAGGACTTAAAATCATTGGTTTTGGAAAATCAAAATCAAATGGTATAAAAAAAGGAGCAATTACCAATATAGAGCTTGCTTCAAAATCTATAGAAGAGGCAGTAGCCGATGCACAAATGATGTCAGGTGTGCATTATGATAAAGTAATTGTATCTATTTCAGGTGCTTATGCAAAAAGTGTAGACAGTATAGGTGTAGTTAATATACCAAATCATGAAATAGGTATTAAAGAAATTCACAGAGCAGTAAGCACAGCAAAACATACCGCAAATATACCTAGTGGATATGAAATCATTCATGTATTGCCTTATAATTTTAAAGTAAATGATCTTGAGCATGTAGAAGATCCTTTGGGAATGAGTGGAAATCGTCTTGAAGTTTCTACACATATTGTAATCTCGCAAGAAGTGCATATTAAAAATCTAAAAAAAGCAGTTGAGCTTGCTGATCTTAGAGTAGATAATATCGTTCTTTCAGGATATGCTTCTTCTATCGCATGCTTTGATGATAGTGAAAAAGAATTAGGTGCTATTTTAATCGATATGGGTGGAGCAGTTTGCGATATGGTCATTCATGCGGGTAATTCTATACGATATAATGAATGCTTACAAATTGGTTCAGTAAATATCACTAATGATTTATCCATAGCTTTGCATACCCCACCAAAAGAAGCAGAAAAACTAAAATTAAATTATGCATCTTTAGCACAAAATGAAAACTCAATTATACAAATTCCATATATGGGTGATGAAAAAAGAAAAAATGAAGTTTCAGTAGAAGTTATATCTAATGTTATTTATGCAAGAATTGAAGAAACTATTATTATTTTGGCTAAAATGCTAAGTGATAATGCTTGTGCAAATCAAGCAGGAGCAGGCATAGTATTAACAGGTGGAATGACAAAATTTGCAGGACTTGACAAACTTGCTTCAGCTTATTTTGATAATAAAGCTGTTAGAATAGCGACCGCAAAAAAAGATACTATGGATGGCTTTAAAGAAATTTTTGAAGATGCAGAAAATAGCTGCGCTATAGGTCTTTGTTTATATGGTGGTGGACATTTTACTCCTTATGAATTAGATTCTAATGAAAAACTAAGATACAAAGGAGAGCCTGAATTTATCAACAAACAGATAAAACAAAATCTCACCATAGAAGAACATGAAGAAGAAAATAAAAATTTTGAAGAAATTTTTCAAGAACAGAGAGATTTTGAAGATGAAAAAACAGAATTAACAAAAGTTGAAACCAAAAAAGATAAAAAATCAAGTTTTATGCATAATTTTTGGAATAAATTAATAAACCAGTTCTAATAGGAGATACAATGAGCGAATATCTAGTAGAAGAAATGCAACACGCAAAAGGTGCAAAAATAAAAGTCATAGGCTGCGGTGGCGGTGGCGGTAATATGATAGATCATATGGTAAATATGGGCTTACATGATCTTGATCTTATCTCGGCAAATACTGATGCACAAGCTATAGCAAAATCTTTAGCAAAAACTAGAATTCAACTAGGTGAGAAAAAAACTAAAGGTTTAGGTGCTGGAATGCAACCAGAAATTGGAGCAGAAAGTGCAAGAGAAAGCTTTGAAGAAGTAAAAGCAGCTTTAAGTCAAAGTGATATAGTATTCATTTCAGCAGGACTTGGTGGTGGAACTGGTACAGGTGCAGCTCCTGTTGTAGCACAAGCTGCTAAAGAAGTAGGCGCATTAACTGTTTCGGTTGTAACTATGCCTTTTGCTTTTGAAGGAAAACAAAGAAAAAAATTAGCTGAAGCTGGCTTGGCTGAATTAAAAAAAGAAAGTGATTCTATCATTGTAATCCAAAATGAAAAACTTCTTAGCATACTTCCAAAAAAAGCAGGTATAAAAGAAGCATTCAAACTAGTTGATGATATCTTAGCTAGAGCTGTTAGAGGTATGGTGTCTATTCTTTTAGAAGATGGCGATATCAATGTTGACTTTGCAGATGTTAGAACTGTTATGAGCCATAGAGGTTTAGCTTTAATGGGTGTGGGTCATGGAGAAGGTGAAAATGCTATCATGGACGCATTATCAAGCGCTATAGAATCTCCATTGTTAGATGGTATGACTATGAAAGGTGTTAAGGGCGTGATTATCCATTATAAAATTGGACCTGAATGCTCATTGATAGAAATTTCACAAGCTACTCAAAGCATTAGCGATATAGCAGATGAAAATGCAAAAGTAATCTTTGGCGCAACTACTGATGAAAGCATGGGCGATCGTGTTGAAGTAACTATCATTGCTACAGGTTTTGAAGATAAAGCTGAAATAGAAAGTGCTAAAGAACAAGAAGAAAGTAAAAAAAATAGCTATATGAATTTGCGCAAAGCTAGCGGTGGGTTTGATGAGGAAGTGATTTCTCAACTTGATGTTCCTGCTTTCTTGCGTCGTCAAATGGATTAATTAGTAAGTAAAAATCCTTATATGAATTCTTCATTATTATGTGATTTTTACGAACTAAGTATGGCTTATGCTTATTTTAAACAAAATATGCATAAGCAGATTGTTTATTTTGAAGTTTTTTTTAGAAAAGCTCCTGATAGTGCTTCTTATGCTATTTTTTGTGGATTAGAACAAATCATAAATCATATTAATCATTTTTCTTTCTCTAAAGATGACATAGATTTTTTGAAAAATACTAAAAAATTTGATGATGATTTTGTAAACTACCTTTCAACTTTAAAATTTAGTGGAGATATACTAAGTGTTAAAGAAGGTGAATGTATTTTTGCTAATACACCTTTAATGATCATCAAAGCACCTATAATAGAAGCTTTATTATTAGAAACTTTCATACTTTTAACTCTAAATCATCAATGTCTAATTGCCACTAAAGCTAACAGAATTGCTCAAATTGCAAAAGAAAAATTACTCTTAGAATTTGGCTCTCGCAGAGCCCATGGAGAAAGCGCAGCTTTAAATGGTGCTAGAGCTGCTTTTATAGGTGGTTTTCATGCAAGTGCTTGTACTTTAGCTGGGAAAAAATTTAATATTCCTATTAGCGGAACTATGTCTCATGCTTGGGTACAAATGTTTGATGATGAGCTAAGTGCTTTTAGAGCATATTGTCAAATTTATAAAGATAATATAAGTCTTTTGATTGATACATATGATTATAAAAAAGGTATTGAAAATGCTATTTTAGTTTTTAATGAGTTAAATGCGCAAGATTCTATGCAAAATTATTCCATCCGTATTGATTCAGGAGATTTGCTGAAAATCTCTAAATATATTAGAAAAAAACTAGATCTTGCTAACTTAACAAAATGCAAAATCATAGCTAGCAATGCCTTAGATGAGTTCATCATAGAAAAATTACTAAAAAACAAAGCTCCAATCGATGCTTTTGGTATTGGAGAAAAGCTTATTACTTCAGCAAGCTCGCCTATTTTTGGAGCTGTTTATAAGCTTGTTGCATTAGAAAAAAACAATCAAATCATCCCTAAAATAAAAATCAGCGCAAGCTCAAGCAAAACAACCTTGCCACATTTTAAAAAACTCATAAGGTATTATAAAAACAATAAAGCAAGTTTTGATATTTTATATACACATGATGAGAGTATCAAAAATTATCAAGGTTATACATATAAAAATTTACATGAGCTTGTTTTTAAAGATGGAAAATTAATCTATGGGCTTCCTAACTTGAAAAATATTCAAGAGTATCATAAAAAAAGTGTTGATAGTTTGGATTTTAAACTAAAAAAACTTCAAAATCCAAGTATTTATAAAGTAAAAATTTCTAAAAAATTACAAAATATGCAAAAAACTTACTTAGAAAAAAATTAATCTTTTTCTCTAAGTTTTACTTCATCTTCTACTTCAAGTAAAAATCTATCAACAAGCTCATCTTCTTTTAATTTTGCCACCACTTCACCATGTCTTATAACTAAACCTTGATTTTTTCCAAAAGCAATAGCCACATCAGCACCTTTAGCCTCACCCAAGGCATTTACAACACAACCCATAACACTTATATTTAATGGTTCTTTTATATGTTTAGTTTTTTCTTCTACTATCTTAATCGCTTTAATCAAATCACTTTGAATTCTTCCACAAGTTGGGCATGAGATGATATTTACTCCACTCTTTTGCACTCCACTATCTTGTAAAATAGCCCTTGCTACCTTAATCTCTTCTTCAAGTTCCCCTGTCATAGAAACTCTCATTGTATCGCCTATACCTTTTAAAAGCAAATTTCCTAAAGCAATCGAACTTTTAACCGTACTATGAAATTTAGTTCCTGCTTCAGTAACCCCTAAATGAAACGGATAATCACAAAGTGGTCTTAGAGCTTCATAAGCTTTTATGGTATTTTGCACATCTGAAGTTTTCATAGAAATTTTAATGTCAAAAAAGTCTAAATCTTCTAGTAATTTTATATTATATAAAGCGCTCTCAAGCATAGCCTCTATATTATAACCATATTTATCGCTAAATTGCTTTTCTATAGAGCCATGATTTACCCCTATTCTAATAGGAATTTTTCTTTGTTTACAAGCTTGCACCACTTCTTTTATATTTTCTTTTGAGCCTATATTTCCCGGATTAATTCTCACCCCATCGATAAATTCAGCACAAAAAACTGCTAGCTTATGATTAAAATGTATATCCACTATTAAAGGCAAGGGACTTTTTGCTTTGATTTCTTTTAAAGCTCTTGCATCTGCCATGTCCAAACAAGCTAAACGCACTATATTTGCACCGGCAAAATAAAGCCTATTAAGTTGCTCTAAACAACCTTCAATATCTCTTGTTTTAGTAAAAAGCATGGATTGCACAGAAATAGGTGCATCACCACCTATTAAAACATCACCTACTTTTATTTGTCTTGTTTTATATCTTGTCATTAAAATCACTCTAAAAATATTTTTATATAATTTTAATAATTTAATCTAAAAATATCAAGGATTTAATATGAAAAATTTACTTAATTTTTTATCAGCTCATTTAGATAGCAAAAAAGCAAATTTTTTATTAAATTCACTCAAAACCAATCAAGATTATTTTTTTCAAAAATTTATACTAGATAATATAAATCATATTACAGCTTGGCTTAATAGTGACGATTTTAAACAATATGAAAATAAGACTTATCCACCATTAGTAAATCCAAAAAATATCGATATAGAACCTAGTGATTATTGCACAAAACTTGCTTGGAAACTAAACATACCTCTAGAAAATGCTAAATTTATCTATATTTCCCCTCATGGTGTTGGCGCTGCTGCTTTTTTAACACTACTCAATGAAGCATGCAATGTTTATTGCTCTGCTTCTTGGGTATCTCCAAACAACGGATATTACAGATATAATTTAAATTTTAAATCACTTCTTCAATACTCTCAAACAGCTATTAATATATCCGAGACAAATATTTTAAATTTGGATAAATATTTAAATTTAATTAGTTGTGATATACCTATACTAATTCAAACACGAGATCCCATATCTTTATTAAAACATTCATATGGAAGAGATTGGAGTAAAGTTCAAAGAAACTATAATCAAAATTTTAACTTAAATTTTAACTACCAAGAATATATTAATTTTTTAAAACCAAACAAAACTTACATGAAAGATGATTTTGAAAATTTACTAGAAAATACTTTTATAATGCATACTCTACTTAATAAAATTAACACAAACAATATTACTTATATAGATATGTGCGATTTAAACGAAAAGAAAGCTTATAATACTTTTATTAACTTGGCAGATAAATTTGATTTTACCCCCCCCCCATAATGATGAAAATCTTTTTAAAAGAAAAGAATTTAGAGGTTATATAAGATATTTGCTTCCTTTAATTTTTCAAGTAGATTATGAAATAAAATTAATTATTAATAGATATCATATAAGCAACGAACAAATAAATATTTTTTCCTACATTAGCAATAATGATCTTAAAAATAACATTGGCATTTATATCGATAAAAATAAAATATCTAAATTTTTAAATCATAAAAATTATGCAAGAATCAAACAATATTTATCCAATTTTTTAGATGCAATCAAAGAAATTGTTGACTACACAGAAACAAATCTTATGAAAGAAGATGAAGTATTAGACTATCTCAAGAAAAACAAAACAGCAAGGCTAAAACTCAAAGATATATTAGATAAAGAACTGATACATATTAAAAATTTCCGCCCTGATATTGTGAAATCATGGAAATATTACCAAGAATTTGAAAAATTCTTTAACTAAAATCAACCGGATCTATATCACAAGTAATATTTTTAAAATTTAAAGCAAAATGCTCAAACTTTACAAGCTCTTGGTGAGTATTAGCACGCAATAATACATAAAAACGCCATTTTTTATTTAGCATTTCAATACCACAAGCACCATGGCCTACTAATTGCACTTGTTTTAATTCTTGAACTTTATTAGCTATAAATTCACATAAATTTAAAGCTTTGTTTTTATCCTCATCTTCAATAATTAGCCTTAAAAGTCTTTTAAATGGAGGGTAAAGCTCACTTCTAGAATTTAATTCATCTTTTAAAAAGCTATCATAATCTTGTATATATTTTTCAAAAAAAGATCTATTCTTAGTTTGTAAAAGCACCCTACCCTCACCCTTACGACCTGCACGACCTGCTACTTGCATAGCAAGAGCCAAAGTCTCTTCTAAAGCTTTAAAATTAGGTCTAAATAAATACTCATCAAGCCCCAAAATCACACTCAAATCCACATTATGATAATCATGCCCTTTAGCAAGCATAGAAGTGCCTACTAAAATATCAATTTTTTCTTGGTTAAAATCTTTTAAAATCATATCAAGCTTTTTTACACTGCTAATCTCATCACTATCAAATCTTTTTATGATAGGATTAAACTCGGCTAATTCTTTTTCTAAAAGCTCACAAAGCTCTGCTGTGCCCATTTTTTTAGCTTCAAGCATAACTCCATTGCAGGTTGGACAAGTTTGATCAATTTCTTTAGTAAAATTGCAATAATGACATTTTAATGCATTTTTATTTTTATGCAAACTCAAAGCAATAGAACAAAAAGGACATTTAATGGTATTAGCGCATTCTTTGCATAAAATTTGTCTAAAATTTGCCCTTGTAGGTAAAAATACCACAGCTTGCTTTTTATTTCTTAAACTAATTTTTAATTCTAAAAGTAATTTTGACGAGACACTAAGCTCGCTCTCATCATATAAAAACTGCTTTTTGCTTTCAAAAAAGGTTCCTTTAAGTCTAAAACAAGGATGTTTATAATAACTTACAACACTTGGAGTAGCCGAACCTAAAAGAACTTTTATATGCATTTTTTTTGCTACAAATAAAGCCAAATCTCTTGCATTGATTTTTGGATTATTAGAAGCTTTATAAGAATTATCATGCTCTTCATCAATAATAATCAAACCCAAATTCTTAAAAGGTAAAAACAAAGCCGATCTAGCTCCCACCACTAAAAGAGCTTTTGAATTTGTTAAATCTTGCAAGTATTCTTGCTTTTTTTTCTTAGTAATTTTAGAATGCCACAAGAAAAAATGCTCGCCAAAATACACTTTTAATCTTTTTTGCATTTGCGGAGTTAGAGCGATTTCTGGCATTAAAAGCAAAACTTGCTTTCCTTGCTCTAGATATTCTTTTATCAAGCTAATATAAATTTCAGTTTTACCACTTCCTGTATCGCCAAATAATAAACTAGTTTGTTTAGTTTTTATAAATTCCAAAGCCTCTTGCTGGTTTTTACTTAAACTAGGTGCTTTTTCTATATGAATTTTTTCATTTTTATACTCTTTAATGCTTTCAAACATACCCAAAACAAAAGCTATTTTACTAGCATAATAATAAGCAATAAATTGAGCAAGTTCGTATTGGTATTGCGTTAGTTTAAAACCTATTTTTTCTTTTATAGCTTGGGTTTTAAAATCAGGCTTTGAACATTTTTGTAAAATTATAGCTTTGAGATTTTTTTTCCTCGCAAGATCAACTATCACTTCATCTAAAATTTCAATTTCTTCTTCACTTTCATAAATTAAGGTATCTAAATAATATCCTTTTATAGCAAGTTGATAAAAATTCAAAACCCATAATCCTTACAATTTAAACTCACACATTCTAAAAAAACTTTTTCACTATTATAAGAAAAATCTATGTAATTTTTAGCATTTATAAAAAATCTATATTGGGTACTTGCTATTTTCATCCATGATTTTTTACTTGAAACAATTGGCTTATCTAATACACTATATGAACAATGATTTGTTTTTTTGTAATTTTGCAAACTATCACAAAAAAATAATTTTTGATTTTCACTATTTATCAAAGCTTCATCTAAAATGGCTGGAAAATCCTTACTTTCTTTAAATAAAAACTGATTTTTGAGTAAAGCCAAAGAAGCATTGATGAGCTCTACCTCACTTTTTGCTTGGATAAGTTTAGCATCATTTTTTCCAAAAGAAAAATACGGATAAGCAATTGTGCTAAGAATAGCAATAATCATCATACAAAAAATAAGCTCTACTAAAGTAAAAGCTTTTTTTACTTGCATTTATTGTATTTCTTCATCGATAGTGTTTATAAGTTTGTTGAGTTCTTTTTTTAAGATATAATTTTCATAGCTAAGTTTTACAAAAGCATTAATGAAATTTGCAAGTTCTATCTTACCTGTGCCTCCAGAAATTAAAGCAATCTCATCTTCAAGATGATTTGCAAATTCATTACTGCATGTTACAACAAAGTCTTTCGCATAGACATTGATTGTAACTTTTCTTTGATTATTGTTTGCCAAGAACTGCCTCTATTTTTTTGATCACATCTTCACTTTCAATATTTTTATTTTTAAGCTCTTCTTCCAAACGCGCAATTTGATTGTTTTTAGCTTCATTTTGTGCTTTTACGCTTACTAATTCATTTCTTAAATTTTCATTTATTTCACATACTTCATTATATTTAGCCAAAAGCTCATTTACTTTATCTGTCATTGTGTTGATTATTCTTTCATCATACATAATTTTTTGCCTTTATTGATTTTATATTTTAGAGTATTTTAAACACATATTGTAACAAAAAAAAATTTAATTTTGCATAGCTTTTTGTTTTAAAATTTAAATTTTTAGAAAAAATTTTGTGTAAAATTAGTAAAAATACAAGTTAGGAAAAATTATGTTTGAACTTACTAGCGAATTTAAGCCAAGTCCTGATCAAAAGCAAGCTATTGATGGTATAGTAAAAAGCATTAAAGCAGGCAATAAATACCAAACCTTGCTAGGTGTTACAGGTAGTGGAAAAACTTTCACTATGGCAAATATCATTAAAAACTTAAACATGCCTACTCTTATCATGAGCCACAATAAAAGCTTATGCGCGCAACTTTATAGTGAATTTAAAGGCTTTTTTGCAAATAATCATGTGGAGTATTTTATAAGCTATTATGATTATTATCAACCCGAGGCTTATATACCAAGAACCGATGTTTTTATAGAAAAAGACAGCTCTACTAATGAAGACTTAGAAAGATTAAGACTAAGCGCAAGTGCTTCGCTTTTAAGTTATGATGATGTTATTTGCATAGCTAGTGTTTCAGCAAATTATGGTTTGGGAAATCCAAGTGAGTATGTGGGTATGGTTTTGATTTTAGAGCTTAATATGCAAATAAATCAAAAAGAACTTTTAAAAAAACTTGTAGATATGGGTTATAAACGCAATGATAATTTCTTTGACAGAGCTGATTTTAGAGTCAATGGAGATATAGTAGATATATATCCAGCTTATTATGAGGATGAAGCTATTAGACTTGAATTTTTTGGCGATGAACTTGAGGCGATGTATTATTATAATATCTTAGAAAATAAAAAAGGTAAAGACTTAAAAAAATTTATACTTTATCCAACTAGTCAATTTAGCGTAGGTGAAGCTAGACTTAAAGAGGCTATAAAAGGTATAAAAGCTGAATTAAATAAACGCCTTGCTTATTTTGAAAATGAAAATAAACTCGTAGAAGCACAAAGACTAAAACAAAGGGTAGAATTTGACCTTGAAATGCTTCAAAGTACTGGCATGTGCAAAGGAGTTGAAAATTATGCCTTGCATTTAACAGGGCTTAAGAGCGGCGATACACCTTATACGCTTTTTGATTATTTTGCCATTAAAAATCAAGATTTTTTAGTCATTGTAGATGAATCTCATGTATCTTTACCACAATTTCGCGGAATGTTTGCAGGGGATAGAAGCAGAAAGCAAACTTTGGTTGATTATGGTTTTCGCTTGCCAAGTGCCTTAGATAATAGACCTTTGATGTTTGATGAATTTATTAATAAAAATTGTAAATTTTTATTTGTTTCAGCCACACCTGCACCTTTAGAACTAGAATTAAGCAAAGAAAATATTTTTTATCAAATCATGCGTCCAACAGGGCTTTTAGATCCTAAAATAGAAATCAAAGATAGTGAAAATCAAGTAGAAATTTTATACGATGAAGCTAAAAAAGTTATAGAGCGTAATGAAAGAGTTTTAATAACCGTTTTAACTAAAAAAATGGCTGAAGAGCTTAGTAAATACTACTTGGAACTTGGCTTAAAAGTAAAATACATGCACTCAGAAATTGATGCAATTGAGCGCAATGAAATCATCCGTGGCTTAAGAAGTGGCGCTTTTGATATTTTAATCGGGATTAATCTTTTAAGAGAAGGACTTGATTTACCTGAAGTTTCGCTTATAGCGATTATGGATGCAGACAAGGAAGGCTTTTTAAGAAGCACCACCGCACTCATTCAAACGATGGGACGCGCGGCTAGAAATGTCAATGGAAAAGTATTACTTTTTGCTAAAAAAATCACAAAATCTATGCAAGAAGCTATCGATACTACCAATGAAAGAAGAACCCTACAAGAAGCTTATAATAAAAAGTACAACATCACACCAACCTCAGTAAAAAGAAACATAGAAGAAAGTTTAAAACATGAGCTTGAACAAGGAGAAATTTATCGTAAAGGCAAAGAACTTGAAAAAATGCCTGCGAAAGAACGCGCTAAAATAGTAAAAGAATTAAGAAAACAAATGCTAGAAGCAGCTAAAAATCTTGAGTTTGAGAAAGCGGCAATGCTTAGAGATGAAATTAATAAATTAAGAACTTTATAATCCCTTAAATAAGGGATTATTTATTTGCTCTTTCTATATACTCTCCACGCACAGTATCAACGCGGATTACTTCCCCTTCTAATACATGGAAAGGAATTTGCACTACTGCGCCTGTTTCTAAAGTAGCTGGTTTTTTGTTTGAGCCTTGAGTATCACCTTTAAAATTTGGTGCTGTTTCAATAATTTTAAGTTCCATTACTTGAGGTACTTCCACACCAATTGCTTTTCCATTGTGAAATAAAACATCTACCATGGTTCCATCAAGCATCCATTTTTTAGCTTCACCCACATCTTCATCGCTAATTGCAACTTGCTCATAAGTTTGGGTATCCATAAATTGACAATTTTCACCATCATCGTATAGATATTGCATTTGTTTTTCTTCTAAATTTGGAGATTCACATTTATCCCCTGCATGGAAAGTTTTTTCCAAAACCTTACCATCGATAAAAGATTTAATTTTAATACGAACAAAAGCAGGACCTTTTCCTGGTTTTACATGTTGATATTCTACGATTTTAAAAGGAATACCATCAATTTCTATTTTTAAACCTTTTTTTAAATCTCCCATTCCATAAGAAGCCATATATTTTCCTTAATTTTAAAATTAAAAAATAATTGTAACAATTAAGGCTTATAAAAAGCCTTAAATTTCTGCATATTCTGCAAAAATACAAGCATCAATAGCTCTTAATTCCTCAAGCAAAGCTTTTGAAATTTTTGTATCAAGCAAAATTACAGCCAAAGCTTTTCCAAAGCCATTTCTACCAAGTCTAAAATCAGCTATATTGACATTATTTTTGGCTAAAATTCCGCTAACATTAGCAATAACTCCTGGTATGTCATTATTGTTTAAAATTATCATTTTCCCTTTTGGTTTAAAATCTACATCAAAACCATTTAACTCTACTATCCTTTGTTCATTTTCACCAAAAATAGTCCCTGAGATAGAAAGGTTAGAATTATCTGTAATTACTTTTATAGTGATTTTATTACTATAACCACTACTTGGTAGAATACAAGAAGAAAGTTCTACGCCCTTATCTTTAGCTACAAAATGTGCGTTAATATAATTAATATTCTCACCTAAAATTCCTCTTAAAACACTCACTGTTGCAAAAGTTAGTAAAGACTCATTATACTCGCTAATTTGTCCTTCGCTCTCAAGTTTAATAGCCTTAATAGGAGTTTTATCAAGCTGAGCAGCCAAAAAGCCCATTTTGGAAATAAGCTCAATATAAGGTGCTACAAAACTTGGTAAATCTTCAGTTTTAATCGGTAAATTTAAAGCATTAGGATAAGAAATTCCTCTTGCAGCATTTAAAGCTTGCTCGCATGCTTGGATAGCGATATTTTCTTGACTTTCTAAAGTGTTTGCACCAAGATGAGAAGTAACAGAAACATTTTCAAAGTCTAAAAATGGATGATTAGTTGCCGGTTCTTTATTAAACACATCAATACCAAGCCAAGCTATTTTACCACTTTTTAAACCTTCACACAATGCATCTTCATTATAAAGACCACCTCTGGCACAATTTATCAATCTTACCCCATCTTTCATTTTAGAAATTTCTTCAAAAGAAATCATATCTGTTGTTTCTTTTGTTTTTGGCGTATGTATGGTAATAAAATCACTTTGAGTTAAGATTACATCTAAAGAATTCACACACTCTATACCCAAATCAGTCATTTTAGAAGCTACCACATAAGGATCATAAGCTATAACTTTCATACCAAAAGCTTTTGCACATACAGCCACTCTTGAACCTATATTACCAAAACCTATAACTCCTAAAGTTTTATTCATAAGTTCAACACCATACCACTTTTCTCTTTCCCATTTTCTTTGTATTTTTAAAAAATTATGAGCATTTACAAAAGATCTTGCAGAGCATAATAAATGATTCATAGTAAGCTCAACTGCTGCTATGGTATTAGCCGTTGGTACATTCATTACTATAATGCCTTTTTTAGAGCATTCATCTATATCAACATTATCAACCCCAACGCCTGCTCTAACTAAAGCTTTTAAATTAGAACATGCATTGATAAATTTCAAATCCACATCCGTTGAACTTCTAGTAATAGCAACATCTACATCATTTAATTTTGTTAAAAGTTTATCTTTAGGCAAATGCGCTGCTTCGATAAGCTCAACATCATCAGCTTTTCTTAAAAGTTCTACGCCTTTGTCTAATATCGCATCACATACAATAATTTTTTTCATAACCAAACCTCCTTTAATTTTGCATTTATGTTGTAAATTTTTAATTTGTCGATCAGTGTATTTAATACTTTTTCATTATTTGTATCTAAATAAATTGCCACTTCATCTTTACTCTGTGTTAAAGTGTATTTGATAAAAAAAGAATGCAGAGTTTGCTTTAAACAAAACATAGAATAAACATCATTTTTATTTACATCGAGCATATAAAATTTTTGTTTTGGCTTTACTACAGAATCATCCATATTAAAACTCATATAAAATTCATTTGCTGCTGGAGAAAAATCATTGATTTTAATATTTGAAAGTTCATCTTGCCAAGTTTGTGGTAACTCTTTTTTTATTTCATCAAAAGAATATTTAACATTTTGTGAGATAGGTAAATTCCCAATATCTACATATCTCACCATAAAAATAAAAGCAATAAATAAAATTAGGCTTAAAAAACCTAAAATACCATAAAGGGTATATTTTTTCATTTTTTATTATAAAAGTTGATCTTTGATAATATCACCTAAAGTTACTTTGTCATTATCATTGATTTCATTTAATGCTTCTCTTTCTTTCATTCTTGCAAGGCTTTTTACGCTTAAACGAATTCTATTTTTCTTTTCATCAATGAAAACAATCAAAGCTTCTATTGTATCACCTACTTTTAAACTTGAAAAATCAATATTTCCCAAATCCTCTTTATGAATAAGCGCATCAACGCCTTCTTCAAGCTCTACAAAAACTCCAAAATCTTTAATATCTCTGATTTTACCAGAAATAACATCATTTACTTGGTGTTTTTGAGCATAAACTTGAACAGGACTTTTTTGTAATTCTTTAGTGCTTAAAGAAATTTTTTGATTTTCTTTATCTAGTTTAATGATTTTAACTTCTACAACATCACCAACTTTATACATATCTTTACATTTATCACTTCTATTCCAAGAAGCATCTTCATTATGCAATAAACCTTCTAAATTAGCAATTTTTATAAAGGCGCCAAAATTAGTCACGGAGGTAACGCTGCCTTTTAGCACATCACCTACTTTATATGATTTTAAAAACTCATCAAAAGGTTTTGCTAATAAATTTTTTAAAGAAACTCTAAGTCTTCTTTCTTTAGCATTAATTTCAATCACTTCCACATCAAGCTCTTGACCTTCGTTAATATAGTCTTTTGGATTTTTAGCATTTTTATCCCAAGAAATTTCACTTATATGTAAAAATCCTTCTATATCATTTCCTAAATCTACAAAAGCACCATATGGTTCTATATTTGAAACCGTAACTTTAATAGTATCACCAACTTCTAAACCATCTTTAATTTCATCCCAAGGATCAGGCATGGCAAGTTTTATAGATAAAGAAAGATGTTTTTTATCTTTATCATATTTAATCACTTTTACAGGAACTTTATCACCTTCATTATACAACGAACTGGGATTTACTGGTCCTTTATAAGAAATTTCGCTATAATGAACTAAACCATCAACACCACCTACATCAACAAACATACCGTAAGTAGTGATTTTTTTAACAACACCTTCTATAATTTCTTCTTGATTTAATACATTTGAAATAATTTCTTTGCGTTTTTTTCTTTCCTCATCTACTATTTTTTTTCTAGAAACTACTATACTCTGAGCTTCTTTATCTATTTTTATAATTTTAACTTTAAAAGTTTTATTGATAATATTATTTGAATCTTTAAAACTGCTTTGTGATTTTGGTAGGAAAAACTCCACTCCATTTTCATCCACAGCTACAAAGCCACCTCTATTTTTACCAATGATTTTTACATCAAATATACTTTCATCATCTTTATAATTGTTAATAAATTCTTTAACTTTTTGTTTTCTTAAAGCTTTTTTATGAGAAAGTAAAGATCTGCCACCGCGAGAACCTACTATAGCAACTTCTAATGTATCACCTTCTTTGAAGATAAATTCGCCTTTTTCGTTTTGAATTTCTTCTGCTACTAAAATACCTTCTGATTTTTGTCCTACATTTACAAATACCTCATCGCCTTTAATCGCGACAATTATACCTTGTGTAGTTGCCTCCTCATCAGACTTAAAAGATTCTTCAAGCATTTGCTCAAAATCTTCTTCTATGATAATATCCTCTAGTCTGTTTTGAACTTTTTTGTTCACCTCGCTCATTGTGGTCCTTTGTTTTAAATTTTAATTGTTGATTATAGTATTGTTTTCTTTAAACTTAGTTAATTTTGGCGTATTCTTTGATTTTTTCCAAAACCAAATCAATCACCCAATCAGGTGTAGAAGCACCCGCACTAATGCCACATTTTTCTTTACCGCTAAACCATTCTTTCTGAATTTCTTTTTCATTTTCGATTAAATAACTATCTTCACAATAGTTTTTTGCTATCAAAAAAAGCTGTTTAGTATTGGCTGAGTTCTTCCCTCCAACTATTATCATTACATCACTTTTTTTAGCAAGTTCATTGATTGCTTCTTGATTTTTAAAAGTCGCATCACATATTGTATTAAAAACACGCACTTCCTTAACCCTAAGCATTAAAAAATTTACAATTTCCATAAATTTTTCTATCTTTTTTGTAGTTTGTGATACTACTGCAATTTTAGAAGGCAATTTAATATCAAGCAATTCTTTTTCATCAAGCACTACATAAGCTTTAGTACTTACATAACTTCTAACCCCTTTTACTTCAGGATGATTTTCATCCCCAAAAATAACAACTTCATAACCTTCATTGCTCATTTGTTCACAAATTTTTTGAGGTTTAGTCACAAAAGGACATGTAGCATCAAAAATTTCTATATCCTTTTGCTTTAATTTTTCTAAATCTTGCTTTGTAATACCATGGGTTCTAATAATGGCTTTTTTTTCTGCGTTTAATTCATTGATATCATTTAATGTTTTAACATTATAATTTTTCCAAAGTCTTGTGATTTCTTCATTATTATGAATTAAAGGTCCTATAGTAACTGCATCTTTAATCTGCTCGGCTTTTTTAATAGCTCTTTTTACTCCAAAACAAAATCCATAACTTTTTGCTAATTCAATCTCCAATCTTAGCTCCTATTTGCTTTAAAATCTCAATAAAATTTGGAAAAGAAGTTTTGATGCATTCACTATCATCTACTTCCATTCCACATCTTAAACCTAAAATTAAAAAACTCATCGCAATTCTATGATCTCCAAAGCTTTCTATTTTAGCATTTTTAACTTCGCCGCCTTCTACTTCAAAGCCATCTTCAAATTCTTTTACTTTTATGCCACATTTTTGCAAATTTAATACAATTGATTTGATTCTATCACTTTCTTTTACGCGCAATTCTTTAGCATTTTTTATAATGCTTTTTCCTTTTGCACAAGCAAAAGCTATAGCCAAAGCTGGAATTTCATCAATCAACCATGCGATATTTTCACTCACATTTACCGCCTTTAAAGGTGTACTTTCAACACAAATTTCTCCAATACTTTCAAAATCTTCATTAGTAATATTATAAGTGATCTTTGCACCCATTTTTTCTAAAATTTTAAAGGCTTCAATGCGTGTTTTATTTAACAAAACATTTTTTAAGACTACTTTTGAATGAGGTAAAATACAAGCAGCTAAGGCAAAGTAAAAGGCTGATGATGGATCATTTGGTACACATACTTCAAATGCTTTTAATTTTTCTTTTAAAGGATTGATTTTGATAAAAGTTTTATCCTCATTTAAATACTCAATGCAAGCTCCCATTTTATTAAGCATAATCTCACTATGATCTCTTGAAAGCTCAACTTCTTTAAAATAACTTTCTTTTTTGGCAAATAAAGCTGCTAAAATTAAAGCTGATTTTACTTGAGCTGAAGCAATATTACTACTAAAGTCAAAACCATCTAACTTAGCCCCTTGTATACAAATAGGCGCTAAATTTGCGTTAGCTCTTCCAAAAATCTTAGCTCCTAAACTCATCAAAGGCCCACTCACTCGCTTCATTGGCCTAGCATTTAAATAACAATCTCCACTAAGAACAAAAAATTCATCTTCAATAGCACTTAAAAAACCTATTAAAAGTCTCATAGCTGTACCTGAATTTCCACAATCTAAAACGCAATTTGGAGATTTTATATATTTTGGAGCTTTAATATAAATTAATCCATCAATTTCTTCAACTTCAGCTCCTAAAGCTTGAATGATTGCTAAAGTATGTAAAGTGTCTTGTGCTTTTAGATAATTTTTAATCTTACAAGTTCCTTGAGTAAGCAAAGAAAAAATAGCAAAGCGATGAGATATAGACTTATCAGAAGCTATATCTTCAAGCTCTACTTTAAAAGAATCAATAGGACTTATCTTCATCGAAGCTTTAAACCATGCTCATCATCTAAAGCTTTGATGATTTTATCAATATATTCAAGGATAATATTATCTTCTAAGGTTTTTTCAAAATCTCTAAATACCAAATTAATAGTCAAGCTATAAAAATCGCCTAAATTTTCATCTGTATATAAATCTACCACTCTAAAGCTTTCTAATCTTTCGATATTTAATTTAGCAATAGTGTGTTTGATTTTTTCATATTCAAAACCCTTAGGTATTACTATACTTAAATCCCTGCTCATAGATGGAAATTTAGAATATGCTTTAGCGGTTTTAAAGTCTTGTTTTAAGCCTTCCAAATCAAGCTCGCAAATATAAGTTTTAACCAAATCCCTTTCATTTTCTATACTTAAATGCGCTCTACCTACAAAACCTATACGCTTGCCATTTTTATATACATTTGCTTGTTCATATGGACTTAAAAATGCATATTCTGATTTTTGTAAACTAAAATCACCTATAATGCTTTTTAATTCTGCTAAAAAGGTATAAAAATCTACCAAAACAGGTTTGGCCTTATTTGTGATTTTAGCTTCTTCTTTATAGCCACTAAAGATCATTGCAAATTTAGCATGCTCGTTTGAAAACTCATCAAAAACACTACCACACTCAAAAAGCTTGATTTTCTTTTTTGAATTTCTTAGATTAAAGCTTACTGCATTTAAAAGATGATTTATCAAAGTACTTCTTAAAGTATTAAGTTCGTTAGTAATAGGATTAATGAGTTTGTTTTTAATACATTTAAATCCTAGCTGACTTAATTCTTCTTCATTATCCAAAACATAATGCACACTTTCAAAATATCCATTGTTGCTTGCTTTTAATCTTAAATTTTTAAGCTCTTGATAATCAAAATATACTTGATTTAAACGATTTTTTTCTCTAAATTCTAAAGCTTTTGATGGGATATTATCAATACCGATAATTCTTACTATTTCTTCACTAATATCAGCTATATTTACTATATCACTACGGTGAAGTGGAATTTTAATATTAAATTGTTCATCATTTACCACACTTATTTCAAAGCCTAGTTTTCTAAGAATTTTGACTAAATTATTTTTATCTATAGGCATACCAATGATTTTATCAACCTCTGCACCAAAAATCCCAATAATATTTGCTTCATTTTCTTTAAAAACTTGTTGGCTTCCTGAAAAAACACTCATTGCACTAATTTTTAAGCACTCATTAAATAAATACTCCATTCCCAAAGAAAGCTTAGGCTCACTGCCTCTTAAAGAACGATATATAGTATCATTTTTCTTTTTATAAAAGGCTATTGCATTTGCTATAGTTTGAGGATGAGTATAGCTTGCTTCTATAATGATGATTTTACTCTCATCATTAATTTTAAATTTATCTTCTTGCTCTATACCTGCTAAAGCAATCAACTCATCTTTATAATAAACCCCATACTCTCCATGCTCTTGAGTTTTAATCTCTAAAACAATCTTTTCATCAATTTGACAATCTTGACAAAGCTTATGAAAATCATAAGCACAAAAAATCACTCCACTTGCATGAGTTGCGTAAGTTAAAAGATTTTCTATGTTGTTATTTTTATATGCTTCAATCAAAGCAAGACGAATTTGTATCGTGATATTTAACTTAAATTCTTCTTTAATCTCTAGTGCCTTATAAGCAAAAAATCCTTCAACATCACTTTGATTTTTAACACTTAGTATTCTTCCTATACCTACGCTATTTTCACCTTCTTTTAAAGGATTTAATTCTTTTAAATTTAAATCAAGTGCTGCACTTAAATCTCTAGCAACACCATATAAACTCAAGCAATCCCCGCGATTTGGAGTAAGTTCTATTTCAATTAATTCATCATTAAACAAATCATATTCATTAAGAGCTTTTCCTAAAACTAACTCTCCCATACTTTCATCTAAAACCATAATGCCTTCATTACTTTTTCCAAAACCAAGCTCACTAGAAGAGCAAATCATACCCATAGATTCAACCCCTCTAAGTTTGGCAGGTTTTATCTCAAGTCCGCTAGGAAGCACTGCACCTACTAAAGATACGGCTACAAATTGATCTTTATCAACATTTTTTGCACCGCAAACAATTTGTAAAATTTCATTCCCAACATCTACTTTACAAATATTCAATTTATCTGAATTTTCATGTTTAACTTTTTCTAAAACCTTACCTATTACAACTTTTTGGGGAGCTTTAACACTTTTGAAACTATCAACCTCTAATCCTATGGAATTTAAAGTATTTACTATAGTTTGTGTTGATATTTCACTTAAATCAATCCATTCATTTAACCAATTTCTACTAATAATCATCTAAATTGCTCCAATAATCTTAAATCACCTTCAAACATAGAACGCAAATCAGGAATTTTATGTAAAAGCATAGCAAAACGCTCCACACCCAAACCAAAAGCATAACCACTTACATTTTTATAACCAACAAATTTATAAACATTAGGGTCAACAACGCCACATCCTAAAACTTCAAGCCATCCTGTTTGCTTACAAACCCTACATCCACAACCTTTACAAAACACACAAGAAATATCTACTTCAGCAGATGGCTCTGTAAAAGGAAAAAAGCTTGGTCTAAAACGCACTTTTACATCGCCAAACATATGTTTTAAAAAATGCTCTAGCATATCTTTTAAATTTGCAAAATTTACCTTATCGCCTTCTTCTACCACAAGTCCTTCTACTTGATGAAACATAGGCGTATGAGTAATATCAAAATCTCTTCTAAAAACTGCACCTGGTGCTATCATTCTAATAGGTGGTTTTTGAGATAGCATAGTTCTAATTTGCACTGGAGAAGTTTGAGATCTAAGCAAGGTTTTATCTTCAAAATAAAAAGTATCTTGCATATCTCTTGCAGGATGATTTTGTGGTAAATTCAATGCTTCAAAATTATGAAAATCATCCTCGATCAAAGGCCCTTTTTCTATACTGAAATTTAAAGCTGTAAAATATTCTATGATTTTATCCATAGTTTGCATGATTGGGTGCAAAGCACCTGCATTTGAAGTTTCATCAAAAAAGCTAAAATCTTGCACATCTTGTTTCATTTTTTCATTTAAAGCTTTTTCTTCTAATTCTTTTAATTTTATTTGATAAGCCTCATTAAATTCATCTCTTGTTTTATTTAAACCATTGGCAAATTCTTTTTTTTCTTCACCTTGCAAATCTTTTAACTTTGCAAATTCTAAAGTCAAAATACCCTTTTTTCCTAAAACACTTACTTTTATATTTTCAAGCTCTGCTAAAGTATTTACAGAAGCAATTTTTTCTATCATATCTTGCAATTTTAGCTCCAACTAAATTTTTTTTAAACATTCTAATGTAAAATTATTTAAAATTAGCAAAAATAATAAAAAAAGGACTACTAAATGAGAGAAAAAACCGTATTTGAACTAATCGTAGAAGGAAAAATCCCTGCTAATAAAGTTTTAGAAAGTGAAAAATTTTTAGCTTTTCATGATATCAATCCTAAAGCACCTATTCATATTTTAATCATTCCAAAAGAACATTTTGAAAACTTTCAAGAATTAAGACCTGAATTAATGAGCGAAATGACACAATTTATCCAAGAACTAGCTACTCTTTTAGGGCTTGATAAAAGTGGGTATAGATTAATCACAAATTGTGGAAAAAATAGCGGACAAGAAGTTTTTCATTTACATTTTCATATGTTAGGTGGATTTGAGCTTCCAAAAAATAAAGAAACCCAAATCAACCCTCAATCTTTATTCTAAAAAGAGCTAACTCTTTTTAGATAGTAGGACCAGCTAGTTTAAATTCTGCTCCTTCTTTTACATCTTCATAGCGTTTGAAATTTTCTATAAACATTTTTGCAAGCTTTAATTTAGTTTCTTCATAAGCTTTTTTATCCTCCCAAGTATTAACAGGGTTTAACAACTTACTTTCTACACCCGCTAATTCTTTTGGAACTGCAAGATTAAATAAATCATAGTTTTCAAACTCACAATTTTGTATGCTACCATCTAAAATCGCATTAATGCAAGCTCTAGTAGCTTTAATGCTCATTCTTTTACCTACACCATAAGCTCCACCGCTCCAACCGGTATTTACCAAATAAACATTTACATTATGCTTGCTGATTTTTTCGCCCAAAAGTTTTGCATAAACAGTTGGGTGTAATGGCAAAAACACTTCTCCAAAACAAGCTGAAAAAGTCGCAACAGGTTCGGTAATGCCTCTTTCAGTACCTGCTACTTTAGCAGTATAACCACTTAGAAAATAATACATTGCTTGTTCTTTACTAAGCTTACTAACCGGAGGTAAAACACCAAAAGCATCCGCTGAAAGGAAAATGATATTACTAGGATGACCTGCACTAAGGCTTGGCTCGTGATTTAAAATATGCTCTATCGGATAAGAAACTCTAGTATTTTCAGTTTTAGAACCATCATTGAAATCAACGCTTAAATCATCTTTTAAAACTACATTTTCTAAAAGTGCATTTTGCTTTATAGCTCCATAAATTTCTGGTTCACTTTGAGGATCAAGGTTAATACATTTTGCATAACAACCTCCTTCAAAATTAAACACACCCTCATCATCCCAACCATGCTCATCATCGCCTATTAATTTTCTTTTTGGATCAGTTGAAAGAGTAGTTTTACCTGTACCACTAAGCCCAAAGAAAAGCACTACATCACCTTTTTCTCCAACATTAGCACTACAATGCATAGAAAGTTTATTTTCTAGTGGAAGCCAATAATTCATCATAGAAAAAATTCCTTTTTTCATCTCTCCACCATACCAAGTTCCACCAATTACTGCTATATTTTTTTCTATGTTAAAAATGACAAAAACCTCTGAATTTAAACCATCTTTTTTATAATCTTCATTAATACATTTGCAAGCATTATACACCACAAAATCAGGTTTAAACTCACTAAGTTCTTCTTCTTTTGGACGAATAAACATATTTTTTACAAAATGTGCTTGCCATGCAATTTGAGTTACAAAACGCACAGCCTTACGACTTTTTAACGAAGCTCCACAATATGCATCTTGGATATAAATATCACTATTACTAAGTTGTTTTTTAGCTTTTGCTAAAAGCTTTTCAAATAATTCCTCACTAATAGGCTGATTAATCTTACCCCAAGCAATGTATTTTTGCGAAGGATCTTGTTTTACAAAATATTTATCTTTAGGACTTCTTCCAGTAAAAATTCCTGTATCTACACTAAAGGTACCATTTTTAGTACATACACCTTCATTATTGTTTTTTTCGTGCTTTAAAAGCTCATCATAACTAAGATTGTGAAAAACTTGTCCGATATTTTCTAAGCCTAAATTTTCTAAACCTTTCATCTTTACCTCCTTATTTATAAGTCATTAAAGCTTGACCTTCACTTACGCTCTCACCAGCATTTACTAAAAGTTCTGCAATTTCTCCATCTTTACTTGCACTAATCTCAATTTCCATTTTCATAGCTTCAAGTACAGCTACAACTTGACCTGCCTTTACACTATCATTTTCTTTAACTAAAATTTTAAATACATTTGCATTCATACTTGCAACAATAGCATTATCACTTACTTGAGTTTTTGCAACTTTTGCATTATCTGCACTTACTTTTACAGCACTTTTAACATTAACATCTCTATCAAAACCTGCACTTACTTCTACATGGTATTTGTTACCATTAACTGAAACGGTAAATTGATTTTCATCAATAAGACTTGATTTTAATTTGCTATTTTTTCTAACATTAACCTTAGCTTCGCCTTTTAAAAAAGCTATGCCTTTTTCTTTGCAAGCTGCAACGATAAAAATATTTTCTTCACTTGTTTCTAAATTTTCTTTTTCTAATAAGTTTTTAATATAAGCTATACTTTTGCTCTCATCAGCATCAGCAATATCTGTGGCTAATTTTGTAGTTGGTTCTAGTTTTAATTGCTCGCTTGCAAGCTTAATTACTTCAGGATCTGGAGCAACGGGAGTTTTTCCAAAATATCCTAAAACCATTTTTCCATATCCATCTGCAATTTTTTTCCAAGGACCAAACATTACATTATTAAAAGCTTGCTGGAAATAAAACTGCGATACAGGAGTAACAGAAGTACCATAACCACCTTTTTCTACTACTTCTTGCATAGCTTTTATAACTTGAGGAAATTTATCTAAAATATTATTATCTCTCATCATTTGTGTATTAGCAGTTAGTGCTCCACCCGGCATAGGTGAAAAAGGTATTAAAGGATTCACCGCTGTTGCTTCAGGTGGTAGAAAATAATCTTTTAAACAATCTTTTAACACTTCTTCGTATTTTAAAATTTTTTCTTCATCTAAACCAAGATCAAAATTGCTTCCTTTTAGAGCATGAAGCATTGTTAAAATATCAGGTTGAGAAGTACCGCCACTAACAGGAGCTGCAGCTAAATCTATACCATCAACACCTGCTTCTAAAGCCGCTAAATAGCATGCTATGCTTACCCCTGCGGTTTCATGCGTATGTAATCTTATATGCATATTTTCAGGCAAGTTTTTTCTAGCCATTTTAATAACTTCATAAATTTTATTTGGATTTGAAGTTCCACTTGCGTCTTTAAAACAAATACTATCAAAAGGAATTTGTGCTTGTAGGATTTCTTTTAAAATTCTTTCATAAAAAGGTACATCATGCGCACCTTTACATTTTGGAGGTAAATCCATTAAAGTAATGGTAATTTCATGTTTTAAGCCATGTTTAACTATACATTCTCCACTAAATTTTAAATTATTTACATCATTTAATGCATCAAAATTTCTTATTGTAGTTGTGCCGTGTTTTGCAAACATTTTTGCATGCAAGTCAATAATTTCTTTACTACCTGTATCAAGTGCTACGGTATTAACCCCTCTTGCAAGAGTTTGTAAATTTGCATCTTTTCCAACGATGGCTCTAAATTTATCCATCATTTCAAAGGCATTTTCGTTTAAATAAAAAAATAGGCTTTGAAACCTAGCTCCACCGCCAAATTCAAAATGTTTAATGTCTGCTTCTTTAGCTGCTTCTAGGGCAGGAAAAAAGTCATTCATTAAAACTCTAGCACCATAAACAGATTGAAAACCATCCCTAAATGTGGTATCCATCACATCAATTAACTTTTTAGCCATAATTTTTCCTTATTTTTACATCTTTGCAATTATAACTCTACTTTCTTAAAAAATAAATTTATAAAATTTGATTTAACATAATGATAATAATCGCAATAGGTGCAAGAAATCTAAGTAAAAAATACCATACTTCAAAAATACTTCTACTCATAAACTTAGAAAATAAATTGTAAATTTTTATTTTTTCCACAAAAAATCCTACGAAAATAGCACTTGCAATAGCTCCAAGTGGGAGCATAAAATTAGAAGTTAATTTATCTAAAATATCAAAAAAACTTAAACCAAAAAAACTAAAGCTAGCCCCATAATTAGCACTAAAAGATAAAATACAACTCATTCCCAAAAGAAAAACTACAAAGCCTATAAAAACCAAAGCTTTTTTTCTTGAAATTTTATATTCATTTACAAGATAAAAAGTAAAAGGTTCTATCATAGAAACTGCTGAAGTAATCCCTGCAAAAAATAAAGCTAAGAAAAAATAAAAAGCTAAAAAATGTCCAAAGATAGCACCTAAGTTGGAAAATAAAGTCGTTAAAGATATAAATACAAGCCCAGCTCCTTCTGCAGGATTAGCATTAAATTTAAATATAAAAGTAAATACAATAAGTCCCATCATCAAACCTATACTGATATTTAAAAGCACAATTATGGCCGAACTTGTAATTAAATTTGTATCGTCTTTTAAAGAGGCTGCATAAGTGGTAATACAACCTATACCTAAACATAAAGTAAAAAAAGCAAGACCTAAAGCTGTTAAAACAGAGTTTAAACTAAGCTTGGTAAAATCAGGATAAAACAAATAAACAAAAGCTTCCTTAAAACCATCTTGAAAAAAACAATATACTAGCATTAAAACAAGCATAATAAACAAACTTGGCATAATCCAAACATTAAGTTTTTCTATACCGCTTTTAACCCCTCTTGAAACAACAAACAAGGTAAGAAAAAAAGCAATTAAAAAATACAAACTACTTTCTAAAATACTATTTTGTATTAAATTTCCAAATAAAGCTCCTGCTTCTTGAGTATTGCTAGGTAGATAATAAATCGAAGTTATCATGTATTTTAAAACCCAACCCATAATAACAAGATAAAAAGATAATACAAAAATTCCACCGAGCATAAAAAATCCAGCAAATTTCCATTTTTGAGCATATTTAGTTGCTAAGCTTTTATAAGCATTTACAGGATCACTCTGACTTAATCTTCCCATAGCAATTTCAGCCAAAAATACACAAAATCCTATACTAATAGTCAAAAGCAAATACAAAAGCACAAAAGCAAAACCACCATTTTGGCCTACTAAGGTTGGAAATTTCCAAGCATTTCCAAGCCCTATAGCTCCACCTGCTACTGCTAATACAAAACCTATTTTAGAAAATTTATCATTCATTTTAACACCTTAGAAAAAAAGCTGTCTAGCCATGATTAAAATAACCGCTAATGGAGAAATGTATCTTAAAAAGATATACCAAATTTCAAAATATATCCCACGCATAAATGGGTAAAATAAAGTTTGTAAAGCTTCTTTTTTAAGCACAAAACCCACAAAAAATGCTGTAATTAAAGCAGAAATTGGCATTAGCAAATTTTGTATGAAAAAGTCTAAAATATCAAAAAAACTTTTCCCAAAGAAATTTAAACTTGGTGCGCTTACATGATAAAAAGAAAGTATAGATAAACTTCCAAGAAAATAAACAATCATACCCACAAAAACCAAAGCTTTTTTTCTTGAAATTTGATAACGATTTATAAGATAAAAAGTAAAAGGTTCTATCATAGAAATAGCCGAAGTAATCCCTGCAAAAAATAAAGCTATAAAAAAGGCTATGGCTAAAACATTTCCCAAAAATCCTAACTTTGCAAAAAGCGTTGTTAATGATATAAATATAAGTCCTGGACCTTGTTGAGTAGGATCGGCTCCGAATTCAAATATAAAAGTAAATACAATAAGTCCCATCATCAAACCAATGATAGTATTAATAATGATAATATTTAAAGCACTGCTTATAAAATTTGTTTTATCAGGCAAGCTTGCTGCATAAGTTAAAATCACACATACACCCAAAGACATACTAAAAAATGCAAGCCCTAGTGCATCTAATATAGAATTAACACTTAATTTTGAAAAATCAGGTACAAATAAAAACTCACTTGCTTTAGAAAAACCATCCATACTAAAAGAATATCCAAGCATTAAAATAAGTAGTATAAATAAGCTTGGCATCATCCAAACATTGAGTTTTTCTATACCACTTTTAACACCTTTTGATACTACATAAAAAATTACTATAAACACAAAAGTAAAACATATAAATTGAGATAAAACATCATTAGAAAGTAAATTTCCAAAAATAGCGCCTGCTTCATTTGTATCTTTAGGTAATTCAAAAAACCCAAAATAAGCATATTTTACTATCCAACCTATAACAACACTATAAAAAGACACTAGAATAATAGCACCAAGCATAAAAAATCCCGCAAATGACCATGCCTTTTTATTTTTTGGCGCTAAAGTATAATAAGCATTTACAGGATCTTTTTCACTAAGTTTTCCTATGCTAAGTTCAGCCAAAAATATCACAAAAGCCACACCCAAGGTTAAAAGTAAATATACCACCACAAAAGCTGAACCACCATTGTTACCCACTAAAGTTGGAAATTTCCAAGCATTTCCAAGTCCAACAGCTGAACCTGCTACCGCTAATACAAAGCCTATTTTAGAAAATTTTTCATTCATCTTTTAACCTTAAAAAAATAATTGTTTTGCCATGATTAAAATCACAGCTAAAGGCGAGATATATCTTACAAAAAAATACCAACACTCAAAGTATTTACCCCTCATATAAGGATAAAATAAAGTTTGTAAAGCTTCTTTTTTAAGCACAAAACCTACAAAGATTGCACCAAATAATCCACCTAAAGGCATCATTAAATTTGAAGCAATAAAATCTAATATATCAAAAAAACTTTTTCCAAAAAATTCTAAAGAATCTTTACTCCACTCAATTCCTGATAAAATACACAAACTTCCCAAAAAATACACAATGAAAGCTATAAAAATCAAAGCTTTTTTTCTTGTAAAATTATAAGAATTGATTAAATAAAAGGTTAAAGGTTCTATCATGGAAACTGCTGAAGTAATCCCTGCAAAAAACAAAGCTATAAAAAAAGCCACAGCTAAAATATTTCCCAAAGGTAAAAAGCCAATTGGGTCAATATTTGAAAACAAACTCATCAAAGATACAAAAATCAAACCTGGACCTTGTTGAGCTGGATCTCCATTAAATTCAAATATGAAAGTAAATACAATAAGTCCCATCATAATACCAATAATAATATTAATAATGATAATGTTAATAGTGCTTGTAATAAAATTTGTTTTATCAGATAAACTTGCAGAATAAGTTATAATTGAACCCACTCCAATAGATAAAGAAAAACAAGCAAGTCCCAATGCACTTAAAAATGCTCCTACACTAAGCTTAGAAAAGTCCGGAGAAAATAAAAACTCACTTGCTTTAGAAAAACCATCCATACTAAAAGAATATCCAAGCATTAAAATAAGTAGTATAAATAAGCTTGGCATCATCCAAACATTGAGTTTTTCTATGCCACTTTTAACACCTTTTGATACTACATAAAAAATTACTATAAACACAAAAGTAAAACATATAAATTGAGATAAAACATCATTAGAAAGTAAATTTCCAAAAATAGCGCCACTTTCTTCTATACTTTTTGGTAAAGGAAAAAACCCAAAATAAGCATACTTAACAATCCATCCTATTATCACGCTATAAAAAGAAACAATCAAAATAGCACCTATTAAAGAAAAACCAACTATAGACCAAGCTCTTTTATGTTTTGGAGCTAAAGTATAATAGGCATTTACAGGATCTTTTTCACTAAGTTTTCCTATGCTAAGTTCAGCCAAAAATATTACAAACCCTACCCCCAAAGTCAAAAGCAAATATAAAAGTACAAAAGCTGAACCTCCATTTTGTCCTACCAAAGTTGGAAATTTCCAAGCATTTCCAAGTCCAACAGCTGAACCTGCTACCGCTAATACAAAGCCTATTTTAGAAAATTTTTCATTCATAAAGATAACCTTAAATTTATAAAACTATAAAAATTTTTAATGTAGCTAAAAAAAACTTTAATTTATTTTAAAATATATAATATTAATTTAAATTTCAATAATTTTAAAGTTATATTTGTATATAATTTCGCTTTTATAAATCACGAGTAGGGATACGCAAGCCGAAAGGATTTAAATTTTTACAAGGAAAAACTATGAAAAAAATCGTATTTTTAATGCTAGCTTTAAGCGGTTTTGCATTTGCAGCTGAAGGTTCTATGAATCAATGGTTAGCTTCTTTTTCTATCTTAGCAGCAGGTTTAGGACTTGGTGTTGCAGCTTTAGGTGGAGCTATCGGTATGGGTAATACTACAGCAGCAACTATAGCAGGTACTGCTAGAAACCCTGGTCTTGGTGGTAAATTAATGACTACTATGTTTATTGCTTTAGCGATGATTGAAGCTCAAGTTATTTATGCGCTTGTTATTGCTCTTATCGCTCTTTATGCTAATCCATTCCAAGCATTAGTAGCAGCTTAAAATTTCAAAGCCCTCTTGTGGGGCTTATGCGGTTATGGTGGAATTGGTAGACACGCCATCTTGAGGGGGTGGTGCGCTCAGCGTGTGCGAGTTCAAATCTCGCTAACCGCACCATTTTTATTTTTTAAGGATTATCAAAACAAAATGACTTTCTATATTTTAGTCAGTGCAATAGCTTTTTTAATTCTTTTTTTTGCCATAAAAAAATATACTCTAAAACTAGATGAACAAGCCTTACTTGAACCTATTAAAAATGATATTTATCCTGAATTTTGTGATCTGATTAATGAAGAGATAAGAAATATAAAAAATAATCTTTTACAAAATACCTTTACACTCCAAGATGAAAATTATAAAAATGAATTTTTAGAAAATTTAAGCAATATGAGTAGAAAACTTAATCATATCCAAACAATGAATTTAAGTAAAAGAAATAATGCTTTGTGGGAAGAAACACTTTTTGGATTTTTAAAAGAGCTTGAAGAACTTAACAAACAATATCTAAATGACAATGAGAAAATTAACGATGAAATAAGAAATTCTCTCCAAGAAAAATTTTATAATTTAACAAAAAGCTAATATAAACAAATTATTTATTTTAAAAAGCACTATATAATTCCGAATTATTTTATAAAGGGGTTTTATGTTTATCAACAAGAAAAAAATTAATGAACAAATTACTCAATTAGAGCAATCTAATCAAGCTTTTCAAGATATACTTAATGCTATTAGCAAAACTATGGCCATGATAGAATTTCAAACAGATGGAACTATTATTAATGCTAATGAAAATTTTCTAAAAACTATGAATTATTCTTTAAATGAAATCAAAGGTAAACATCATAGTATGTTTTGTTTACCAGAGGTTGTAAAGTCACAACGCTATGTTGATTTTTGGAGAGATTTGAAAAGTGGTATATCAAGAAATGGACTTTTTAGACGCATTGCAAAAGGCGGGAAAGATATTTATCTTGAAGCCAATTATCTTCCTATTTTAAACCAAAACAATGAAGTGTATAAGGTTATTAAATTTGCAAATGACATTACTCAAAGAAACTATGAAATGCTTGATCTAAAAAACACCATAGATGCCGCTAATCGTTCTATGGCTATTATTGAATTTAATCCTTATGGAGAGATTTTAAATGCTAATGAAAACTTCACTCAAACCATGGGTTATTCACTAAGTGAAATCAAAGGAAAACACCATAGTATGTTCTGCGAGGAAAAATTTAGAAATTCCAAAGAATATACAATTTTTTGGGAAGAGCTAAGAAGTGGTAAATTTCAATCAGGAAAATTCATACGCTTTGGTAAAAACAACAAACTAATCCATTTAGAAGCAAGTTATAATCCTATCAAAAATGATGATGGAGAAATTTACAAAGTTATTAAATTTGCAACAGATATTACCGAACAAGTTGTAAGAGATGAGGAAAAATTAAAGCTCATTAGTGAATTAGCTGAACAAAATGACAATCTCACTCAAGAGGGCGATAGTGTTATAGAAAATACGGTTCAAAATATTCAAGGCATTGCTGATATGATGAACAATAGTAGTAATCTCGTATCATCATTAAATGAGCAATCAGAAGAAATTAAAAATATTATTCAAACCATTAGCGATATAGCTGATCAAACCAATCTTTTAGCTCTAAATGCAGCTATTGAGGCAGCGCGTGCAGGTGAGCATGGTAGAGGTTTTGCTGTTGTTGCTGATGAAGTTAGAAATCTAGCTGAAAGAACTGGACATTCAGTAAATGAAATCACTACTACCATTAATTCTATCAGAAATGTAACAGCTGAAGTTGTACAAAGCATTAAAGATGGCTTAAGTGGCGTAAATCAAAGCGTGGATTTAGCCAAAGAAGCTAGAGAATGTATGGAAAAAATTAGAAATAGTTCAGCTCAAGTAGCTCAAGCTATGCAAGATAAATAAAAGTTTTTAGCTTAAAGGCTAAAAACTTTTCCTGCTATAAAACTTTTTTCTACCTTACCTTGCAAGATATCATTTGCATATAAACCTTCTCCATTAAAAGAAAGTTTTTCATCAAATACAACTAAATCAGCATCAAAACCAAGTTCTATTTTACCTTTATTTAATCCTAAAAATTGCGCTTGATTATAGCTTGTAAAATCACATAATTCTTTCCAAGTTAAGATACCTTCTTTTACTAAATATGTAAAACATAAACTCATATATATAGCTATGGCATTAACTCCAAAACCTGCTTCATCAAAAGCCAAATCTTTTTTAGTGTTAGGAGTATGCAAAGAACTTAAGAAAGTAATTTTCTTATCTTGAAGCAACTTTTTAAGATTTGTTACTTCATCTTTTGTTCTTAATGGAGGTAAAATTTTTGCTTGAGTGTTAAAATTTTCACAAGTACTTTCATCTTTGATTAAATGATGGATTGAAATTTCACTATATTGATCATGCAATAATTCAAATGATCTTGCAATTGCTAAAGAGCTAAAACAAGCTTTATTTTTATAAAATTCCACTAATTCTTTCATTTTTGCCACTTCACTAGTTTCAGCTATATTACTAATTCCTATAAGTCCTAATTCAAAACTTATTTGTCCATCGTTCATCACTCCATGATCATCAAAACTCTCATCAAAACACTTTAAAAATACAGGGGTTGATTTCATATTGGCATATTGCATACATTGTCTTAAATAATTTGCTCCTAAAGTACTTGAAAGCTCTAAGCCTTTTGCGCCCATATCAATTAAGGTAGCAATATTTTTTAATTTTTCTGTTTTATCTAATACATTAATAGTAGGTAAAACATTAATATCTAAAGATTTTAATTTATCAAAATAAAGCGCATAGCCTTGAGTATTAGCTTCTAAACTATCTTTTAAAACAATAGTCCCTACCCCACCTTTTAAGCATGCTTTTTCAAGATCATATAATTTATCTATACTAAATTCATTATCAAGCAAACTAACATTTAAATCAATAAACGAGGGAAGTAAAGTTTTGCCTTCTATATCAACAATATACTCATCATCATTTAAATCATTAGCAATTTGAGTAATTTTCCCATCTTCTATTTTAAGATCAAGCTTTTGCTCGCCATAAATTTTTGCATTTTTGATGATCATGATATTTCCTCCTTTGATGACATCAAATCTTTTAAAGATTCCCAAGCATTCTTACCCTCTAGCATTAAGACTACTTCGTTAACAATCGGGGTATAAATTTGAAATTGTTTCGATAAAGAATGTATAGCATAAGCAGTTTGCACTCCTTCAGCTACCTCGCCAAGTTCCATTAAAATATCTTTTATATTTTTGTCACTAGCCAAATTCAAACCTACTCTATAATTTCTTGATAAGTTACTTGAAGCTGTTAAAAATAAATCTCCAGCTCCACTAAGCCCTAAAAATGTTTCTTCTTTAGCATTAAAAAATTGTCCAAAGCGGTGCATTTCCACCAAGCCTCTTGAAACTAAAGAAGCTCTTGCATTATTGCCTAAATTTAAACCATCGCAAACTCCGCTTGCAATTGCTAAAACATTCTTATATGCACCACAAATTTCAGCGCCTTTAACATCAGAACTTGTATAGGTTTTAATATAATTTGGAAAAAAACTTGCAAATTGATTACAAAGCTCTTGATTTTTACCACTAACAACCAAAGCACAAGGTTTTTTTTCTAAAACTTCACTTGCAAAAGAAGGACCACTTAAAAAACAAAGTCTATCACTACTTATGAACTCACTAAAAACCTCATCCATAAATTTTAAACTTTTATAATCAATACCCTTAGAAGCTACAAGAATTTTTTGATTTAAATCTTTAAAATTATTTGCAAGCCATTCATGCATTCCTTGAGCATATAAAGCAAAAACTAAATATTCGTATTCTAAAGCTTCTTTGGTACTAACAAAATAAGAAAGATCTTTTTCGTGAAAAGAAGTTATTACGCATTCATTTTTAACGCTCAATGCATCATATAAAGCACTTCCCCATTTTCCTGCACCAACAACTGCTATTTTCATATTTAACCAAGTTTTGCTTTTAAAATTTCATTTACCTTAGCAGGATTAAATGCACCCTTACCTGCTTTCATTGCCTGACCGACAAAGAAACCAAAAAGTTTATCTTTACCACTTTTATATTCAACTACTTTATCTTCATTATTTGCTAAAATTTCATCAATAATCTTTTCAATAGCACCATCATCACTTACTTGTTTTAAACCAAGTTTTTCAATAGCATCATCAATTTCAACTTCTGTATTTTCAAATACATAAGCTAAAATATCCTTACCTGCTTTAGCGCTAATAACACCTTCTTCTATACGTTTGATCAAAACAGCTAATTTTTCTTGTTTTATAGGTGAGTTTTCTATAGTCAATTCGCCTTTTAGAAGCCCCATTAACTCTGTCGTAAGCCAAGTAAAACAAAGTTTTGGATTTAATTTTTGATTAATTAGATACTCAAAATATCTACAAAGCTCTAATGAAGAAACAATCACTTCACTATCACTTTCTTTAATGCCCAATTCACTCACAAATCTAGCTTTTTTCTCATCAGGAAGTTCAGGTATATCTTGATTTAGCATTTCATCATCTAAAATTACAGGTAAAAGATCAGGATCAGGGAAATATCTATATTCAGCAGAATCTTCCTTACCTCTCATACTTCTAGTAACTAAATTAACCGTATCAAATAATCTTGTTTCTTGCACAACTTCTTGATCGTATTTTCCATCTTCCCAAGCTTCACTTTGGCGTTTTACTTCATACTCAATCGCCTTTTGAATAAAACGGAATGAATTTAAATTTTTAATCTCCACTCTAGTATAAAGCTTATCATCACCTTTAGGACGAATACTAACATTAGCATCACATCTAAAACTACCTTCTTGCATATTTGCATCTGAAATATCTAAAAATCTTATAATAGAATGTAATTTTTTCAAATAAGCCACTGCTTCATCGGAACTTCTAAGTTCAGGTTCACTGACAATTTCAAGCAAAGGCGTGCCTGCTCTATTTAAATCTACTTTTGAAAAATTACTCTCATGTATATTTTTTCCTGCATCTTCTTCTAAATGAGCCCTAGTGATACCTATGCGTTTATTTTCTCCATTTACATTGATAAATAACTCACCATTTTCCACTATAGGAATATCAAATTGCGAAATTTGATAAGCTTTTGGTAAATCAGGATAAAAATAATTTTTTCTATTAAAAATACTTTTTTTATTTATAGTTGCATTAACTGCTTTTCCAAATGCTATAGCTTTTTTTACCGCTTCTTGATTTAATACAGGTAAAGCACCTGGTAAAGCTAAACATGTTGGGCATACATTAGTATTTGATTTTTCTCCAAAAGAAGTCGCACATGAGCAAAAGATTTTTGTTTTTGTATTTAATTGTGCATGAACTTCAAGTCCTATAACAACTTCAAACATTAAAATTTTCCTTAGAATTTTTTGTTTATTCTAGCGTTTTTTATTTCAAAAAGAGTTTAAAAAAGAATAAAAGAAGAAGATTAAAAAAGAAAAAAGCAAAAAATATTTTTTGCTTTTTAAAAATTAATGATGCTCATCAACTACAGTTGCACCTGCTAAATAAACATAAGTTAAAATCATAAAAATAAAAGATTGTAAAAATGCCATAAAAGTTAAAAGCATATAAGCAGGTAATGGCGCAACCCAAGGCACAAGAGCTAAAATAACTGCTAAGAATAAATCATCTCCCTTGATATTACCAAATAAACGGAAAGATAAAGAAATAACTCTTGAAAAATGAGAAACCACTTCTATAGGAAACATCAAAGGTGCTAGAATTTTCACAGGTCCCATGAAATGTGCAAAATACTTAAAAAATCCTTGAGTTCTAATACCTTCAAAATGATAATACACAAATACTATAATAGCCAAAGAAGCACTAAAATTTAAACTTGCTGTTGGAGCTTCAAAACCAGGGATGATTCCTATAATATTACTAAAAAATACCATAAAACCTATAGTTGCAACTAAAGGTAAATATTTTCTAGCAGCTTCATCACTACCCATAGTATCCCTACCCATGCTTAAAATGCCTTCCATATAAGCTTCAGCCAAATTCTGACTACCTCTTGGGACAATTTGCATAGATCTTGTAGCAAGTTTTGCTAAAATCAAAGAAATCACAACCACTATACCCAAATGAAAAAAGTATGCAAAAGTGTGGCTAGAATCTATAAAAGAACTAAATAAAAATAAATCTTTCATTAAAAATCCTTAGCAGAATAAATATTTCAAAGCTAATATTATAAAAAAAAATTGCTTATATTTTAATGAAAATTCATTTTATTAGCACAAAAATATCCACCCAAAATTACACCTGTAAAACCACCTCCAGGAAATATAAAAGCATTAGCAAAATATAAATTTTCTATACTTTTACTTTTATAATGCAATCTATATTTAACCCCTTCTTGATCTTGAGAAAATCCATAAATTGTACCCTCATAAGCTTTAGTATATCTTTGTATAGTTTTTGGCGTGGCTAATTCTTGATGGATTAAGTGTGAACTTAAATTTGGAAAAATCTCATCTAGTCTTTGCACTATGGCTTTTAATACTTCTTCTTTTTTAACTTTATAATCTTGCTTATTTAAATCCCACTCTTGATAATTTGAACTAAAAGCTACAACACCTATATATTTATCGCCAGCTAAGCCACTATCAACCTTAGAATAATTCACAAAAGCCATAGGTCTTTGTTTAATATCTAGTTTTAAAATATTAGTGTTTTCATATGAACTATTTAAAAAATCATCTTCAAATATAAAATTACAATAATCCATATTTTCATAAATTTTAGAAATATCTTTATCATAAATAAAATAAGCGCTCACTAAAGAACAAGCACGCTTTTTAGATTCTATTGCTTTGATTTCTTGGGTTAAATTTAACTCTTTAAGCAAGTCTTTATATACGATTAAAGGATCGCAATTTGCGATGATATTTTGCGCATGGATGGTATGTTTTTGATTATTTTGAATGTATTCTACTCCATAAGCTTTTTGTTCTTTTGTGAGTATTTTAACAACTTCAGCCTTAGCTAAAACCTGCCCTTGATTTTCTTTGATAACCTCAGCCAAAGCATCACTTAAAGCTTGCGAGCCACCTTTAATATACACCCCACCATCATAATAATGCTTTTGAGCAATGCCATGAAAACTGAAAATAAATTCTTTACTATCATGATGATAATAACTCATATTTGCATTTAAAATCTTTTTTAGCTTATCATTTTTAATATAAGCATTTAAAACATCATAAACTTTTTTATTAAACAATCTATTTTTAATAAATATCCAAGCAGTGTCAAAAGGAAACAACAATAACTCACTTAATTTTAAATCCCAAGGAAATCTTCGAATAGCATAAGCTTGCGTTTTTATAGCTTTAAAATATTTATCTATACCTTTGCACTCTTGCGGAAATTCTTTTTTCAAAACTTCTTTTACTTTTTCTATACCATGAGGTAAAGTTAGATTATAATTTTTACTTTTAATACTCCATGCACTTGGTAAAGGTAAAATTTGAATTTTATTCTTTATACCAAGCTTATCAAAAACCAAATGCTTCATATCAGTTTTTGCTTCACCTAGGTCCATCTCATGAAGTCCCGCATCAATCAAAGCGCCTTTTCTTTTAAAACAAGTAGCACAACCACCAATTAAAGAATGCTGTTCTAAAACTAAAACCCTTTTTCCATTTTTAGCTAAAAAAGCGCCTGCACTTAAGCCTCCAAGACCTGAACCTATAATGATTACATCAAATTTTACATCCATTCTAAAACCTCACGCAATTCTTTAGCTACAAAACATTTTAAGCCAAGTTCCTCCATAGGTTTTACAGGTACTATGGCATTTTTAAATTTTTGCATTTTAGCTTCTTTTAAACGCACATCAAGTGAAAATACTTCTTTGATTTCACCATTTAAACTAAGCTCACCCACAAAAACACTATCTTTACTCAAAGGGCGGTTTTTAAAACTTGAAATAATTGCTGCAACCACCGCTAAATCTGCTGCAGTTTCACTAATTTTTACCCCACCACTTACATTAATAAAAACATCATAATGCCCCAAGGGAATTTCAAGCTTTCTCTCTAGTAAAGCTATAAGCATATCTAAACGATTTTTTTCATAGCCTGTTGCACTACGCTTTGGATAAGCACTCTCACAAACTAAGGCTTGAATTTCTAGCACTAAAGCTCTGCTTCCTTCCATCACTACACTCAAAGCGCTACCACTTACTGCCTTACCACGCGTAAAAAATCTATTAGCTATATCTTTAGCACTAATCAAGCCTTTGGAAGTCATTTCAAAAATACCAACTTCGGAAATATTTCCAAAACGATTTTTAAAGCCTCTTAAAATTCTTATTTCTTTATTGGCATCGCCTTCAAAATAAAGCACTACATCTACCATATGCTCTAAAATTCTAGGTCCAGCTATAGCTCCATCTTTAGTAATATGACCTATAATAAAAGTGCTAATATTATTGGCCTTAGAATAGCGCATTAATTCAAAAGTAATTTCTCTAACTTGAGTGATACTACCTGCTGCTGAAGTAATTTTATTAGAATATAAAGTTTGAATAGAATCAATAATTAAAATTTCATAATCTTTTTTAGAAAGCTCACTTAAAATATCTTCTAAGCAAAGTTCAGTAAGTAAAAATAAATTCTCACAATTTGCATTTAAACGATCCGCACGCAGTTTGATTTGAGATTTACTCTCCTCGCCACTTACATAAAGCACTTTTTTACCACTTTTAGCCAAATTCGAAGCAATTTTTAATAAAAGTGTGGATTTTCCAACCCCAGGTGAACCCCCAATTAACACTAAAGAGCCTACAACAAGCCCACCACCTAAAACTAAATCAAGCTCATTATCATCAGTGCTAATGCGTGTGAAATTTTCTGCTATAACATCATTTATACATACTGCAGAACTTGGAGTATTTGAGAGTGAATTTAACTCTTTTAAAACCTTAATTTGTTCTTGCTTTAGCTCAACAAAACTATCCCAAGAACCACATTCAGGACATTTGCCTAGCCATTTACTTTGTTGATTTCCACAAGCTTGACATTCAAATAAAATGTGTTTTTTAGCCATAAATATTACCTAAATTTTTAAAAAGATTATATATTTTATTTTTAAATATTATCTAGTTGTCTTTTTCGAATCTCATCTTTTAACGGATCTAAATGTTTATTTATCTCATCTTTTGCCATTTTTATATTTGCTATTAAAATTTCAAATAAAAATATATGATCTTTTACCCAAGCTATATTCTTATCAAACCATTCTTCATTAGTCCTTGGATTAATCACATAAATTCTTGCTAAATTAAATTCAAATTGCTGCAAAAAAGGTCTAATAAATTCATATAAAAAAGTTTTACAATACTCATCAAGCTTAGTTTTATAAAAATCTAAATTTTTTATACTTTGGATAATCAAACTCTTCTTATCTTCAAATACCTCCAAAGATTGAATTTTATTTTCTACTTGAATCAAATTTTCAAAATAAAGTTCAAATTCCTTAACAAATCTATCGCAAAACTCTAAATTATCATTAATTACTTTATAACTTTGCAATAACAAATCATCTTGAGCATTCTTATCTATTGGCGATGGTTTTTCAAAAGGCTTTGTTAAATTTTCATCTAAAAATTCTTCACAACACTCTTTAAATGGTTTTTCTATAGTGCCTTCTATCCTAGCTCCACCTTCTGTGGCATTATAAAATTTAAAACCTTTTTTATTAGCTATATAATTTTGTATAGTAAATCTGAATGTATTCCACATAATTCTAGTTTTAATTTGTTTTTTTCCACCATAAGATACAACACAAAGCTCAGTATTTTCTTTAACAAATTTTTCACCATAAAAATAATCTTTAGCATGCGAACTACCATCTTCACCATATGCCAAATCTTGACCTATAAAAATAATATTTTCATGATTAAAATCACACGCTAATTGTAAGGCATTATAAGCAACAGTTCCTCCTGATGGAGATTTTCCAAAATCAAATAAATCAATTTTATCAAAAAATATAGTAGGATATGGGATTAACAAAAATTTTCTATCAGTGTTTTCTAAATATTTAATTGCCAAAGGATGGACTAAAGTCAATAAAATAAATACTATATTATCATCTATATTTTTATAGTTTTGTTGTATTAGATTTGAAGCTAACTTGGTTCTTTCACTTGCTAATACAAAATCAGGTTTAATATCGTTTTTTGCTAAAATAGAATAAGCGCTATCAACGCAAAATATGCTAAATTTATCTTGATATTGTTTTAGTAAAGGAAGTTGCTTGCTTAAAGATGGACCTGCGGCAACAACGATAGCTGATTTAACTTTTTTATTTTGCATAAGCCATAAATTTTTCAAGGGAGGATTTTTTATCATATTTGGTAAATTATAAATATATTGCACCAAACCTTGCAAAGAATCTTTAATATCATTACCTTGATGCAAAATAATAATTTTTAAAATTTCTGAAATTTTTTTGTTTAATTCGAGAATGTTATTTTCAAATTTTTCATAGTACTCATTATGTATGTGCATATCATATATTCTTAAAAAATTGTAAAAAGGTTTCATATAAAGTAAATACTCTAAATCTTGATTTGAAATTTCACTATTTAAAATGATTATTTTTCGCTCTTTTAATTCGTTCGAAAAATCTAAAACACTAAACACACTATATAACAATTCTAAATCATCTTCAAAAACAACTATATGTTTTAAATTTGGATTATTCAGTAGGCATTTATACAAAACACCACTACCAAAACCATAAAAATATAAAACAGGATATAGTAGATATTTATTTTGATATAAAGCAATGGTTTCTTCTAAATATTTTTTTGGGTTTTTATATAAATATTCTCCATTTTGATTTATCCAATTTAGCTGATCTACCCCCCCCCTATTATCCATCACCCAAGTGCTACTGTGTTTTTGCTTTAATTTTTCCATCAAGTAAGGATTATTTAGTGCGGATAAATTTTTTAAAAAAAAGCTCATTTATACATCGGTTCCAATATAGCTTCTAAGTAGTCTTTAATACTAAATTCACATAAATCTTGCATTTTTTCCCCTACTCCTACATATAAAATAGGAAGTTCAAGCTCTCTTGCTATGCTAAATAAAGCTCCACCTTTGGCAGTTCCATCAAGTTTTGTAATAATCACTCCATCAAGTTTTACTAAATCATTAAAAGCTTTTGCCTGCAAAATTCCTGCCACACCTTGAGTGCCATCAAGTACAAGGATTTTTCTATGAGGAGCTCCTTGCATAGCTTTATCACTTATGCGGACAATTTTTTCAAGCTCATTAGCAAGATTTTTTTGATTTTGCAAGCGTCCTGCTGTATCTAAAATAACCCTATCATAGTTTTTTGCCAAAGCTTTAGAAATAGCATCATAAGCAACTGCCGAAGGATCATGTCCTTGTGAAGTAGCTATGATATCTATATTTAATTTTTGTGCCCATAATTTTAACTGCTCTATGGCTCCTGCTCTAAAAGTATCACAAGCCCCAAGTATAACTTTTTCACCATTTTCTTTATGCAAATGTGCCATTTTAGCAATGCTTGTGGTCTTACCTACCCCATTTACACCTAAAATCAAATCCACAAAAGGCTTAGCATTAGCAAGTTCTGGCTTATCATAAATAAAATAAGTCCCCATGACACGCTCTAAATCAGCCTTTTTAACCTCATCACTTGGAGGAAGATAGTAAATAATCTCTTCAACTATCTCATACGCCACATCAGCTTCTAAAAGCATTTCTTCAAGCAAATCTTTAGTAATGATTTTATTTGAAGCCTTAACTAAATGAATACTTTCTAAGGTTTTTTTCAAACCATTTTTTAAAAATCCAAACATTACATTATCGCTTTTTGTATATCTATATCTAACATTTCTTCAGGAATTAAACCTAAATACTCTTTAACTTTTTCGCCCTTTGCATTAAATAAAACCATTGTTGGAATAGAGCTGATATTTAAAACTTTAGAAAAAATAAAACTATTCTCTCCTAAAACCGAAGAAAAATTCATCTTTTCTTTTTGTATAAACTCCAATAATTCTTGTTTTTTATCTTCTTCTAAAAAAAGCGCTATGACTTCAAATCTATCTTGATATTTTTTATTTAAATTATTTAAATGTGGAATTTCAGCTTTGCATGGCTCACACCAACTTGTAAAAAATACAAACAACTTAGCTTTTGCTGTATCATCAAAATTAAATTCTTGTTCATGGTATTTCACATACATTTTTCTACCATCTAAAAATTTCAAAGTAAAATCAGTATTTTCACTTTGACTTAAACTTGCATTATCAGTATTTTCATTACTAGAATTTTCTTTATCACTTGAGCATGAAGTAAAAAAAATCATAGCAAAAATTGCTAAAAAAATTTTAAATTTCAAGTCATATCCTTATGATTTTTTAAGCTTAAAAGTATAACATAAAAAGTTAAAAAACCAAGGAAAGCTTTGATAAAAAATGACTTTAGAATAAAACAGAAATTTAAAATGAAATCGAAACTAAAATTTCAATACAAAAGAGATTTTTTAGTTTTTCAAGAAGTAAATAAAATTTTAAAATCTTGTAAAAATTACAAAAATATCCTTATATATATTCCTTTAAAATATGAAATTAATCTTTATAAATTCAGACATTTTTTAACAAAAAAATACCGAATTTTTGTTCCATTTATGCAAGATAAAAGTTTAAAGGTAGTAAAATTAAGGTTAGCTCTTGATAAAAAGAGTTTTGGGGTATATGAACCAAAAGATTCTTTTTTGCAAACTCGTATAGATGTTGCAATCATCCCTGTTATAGGAGTAGATGCAAAATTAGGAAGAGTTGGTCATGGCCAAGGATTTTACGATAGGTTTTTTGAAAATATTTCTTATAAAAAACCTTTAGTTATTTTCACACAAATGATGGATGCAAAATCTCATCAAATTTTTAGTCAAGACCATGATATAAAAGGAAATTTTTATATAAACCCTTATAAAAAATATTTTAGGAAAGTTAAAAACAATGATAGAAATATTAGTCGCATTAATAGCCGTTTTCATAGGCGGAGGGATTGGATATATAGTCGCCAAAAAGATTAATGATGCAAATTTCAATATCTTTTTAGAGCAAGCAAAAGCAAAAGCAAAAGCCATTGAATATGAAGCTGAGCTAACACTTAAAGATGCTAAAAATTCAGTTGCTGAGGCTGAATTTGCAGCAAAGAAAAAATTTGATGAAAAAATTCAAAAACTACAAAAAGAGCATTCTATTAAGCTAGAAGAACTCAACAAAAAAGAACAAAATCTTCATTATCAAGAAAAACTTCATGAAGAAAACAAAAACAAATTAGCAAAAGAGCAGCAAACTATAAAAGCTTTGCATGAAGAAAATGAAAATTTAAAACAAAGCTACGAAACAAAGTTAAATGATGTTTTAAAAATTCTTGAACATTCAGCTGGTCTCACACAAGAAGAGGCAAAAAGTATAGTCTTACAAAAAGTAGAAGAAACCTCAAGAGCTGAAATTGCTCATATTGTTAGAAAATACGAAGAAGAAGCTAGAAATGAAGCCAAAAGAAAGGCTAATTTTATCTTAGCACAAGCTACTTCAAGATTTGCAGGAGAATTCGCTGCTGAAAGGTTGATCAATGTAGTAAATATCAAAAATGATGAGTTAAAAGGACGCATTATAGGCAAAGAAGGGAGAAATGTTAAAACCTTAGAAATGGTTTTGGGTGTTGATATTATCATAGATGATACGCCTGGAGCAATTATAGTAAGTTGTTTTAATCTTTATAGACGCGCCATTGCTACAAAGGTGATTGAACTTTTAGTTGAAGACGGTAGAATACAACCTGCAAAAATAGAAGAAATTCATGAAAAAGTTTGCAAAGAATTTGAAGATAATATCTTAGAAGAAGGTCAAACTATAGTAATGGATTTAGGACTTAATAATATCCATCCTGAAATTGTTAAATTAATAGGAAAATTAAGATATAGAGCAAGTTATGGACAAAATGCTCTAGCACACTCTTTAGAAGTAGCGCATTTAGCTGGAATCATAGCAGCTGAGTGTGGTGGCGATGAAAAACTAGCAAGAAGAGCTGGAATTTTACACGATATAGGCAAGGCTTTAACGCATGAATTTGAAGGTTCTCATGTAGATTTAGGAGCTGAACTTTGCAAAAGATACAAAGAACATCCTATAGTGATTAATGCAATTTATGCGCACCATGGACATGAAGAGGCTACAAGTATAGAATCAGCTGCAGTTTGTACAGCAGATACACTAAGCGCTGCACGCCCTGGAGCAAGGCGTGAGGTGCTTGAGGCCTTCTTGAAACGAGTTAGCGAACTTGAAGATATAGCAAAAAGTAAAGAAGGGGTTAAAAAAGCTTATGCTATTAATGCTGGTAGAGAAATTAGAGTTATTGTTAATGCAAAATTAGTCAATGATGATGAATCTGTGCTTTTAGCTAAAGAAATAGCTGAAGAAATTCAAGAAAAAGTTCAATACCCTGGTGAAATAAAAGTTAATGTCATCAGAGAGCTTAGAGCTGTTGATTTTGCAAGATAAGGTTTTTCATGCAAGAAATGATTGATAATCTTAGCACTTATGGTTATTTGATTTTATTTTTTTATTCTTTTGGTGGAGGAATGGTGGCCATACTTGCTGCCGGGGTACTTTGTGCAAGTTCAACTAAACTTGATTTGCATTTGTGTATATTTTTAGCCTTTTTGGCTAATACCATAGGTTCAACCCTATTATTTATTCTAGGAAAATATTATAAAAAAGACATAATGCCTTATTTTAAAAATCATAGAAGAAAAATCGCTCTTGCTATGATAAAAATCAAAAAATATGGAGATTTGCTTTTAGTAGTGCAAAAATTTATTTACGGGGTAAAAACTATCATTCCTATAGCAGCAGGCCTTTGCAAATTTAGCTTTGTAAGATTTTTTATCATCAATACCCTAGCTAGTTTAATTTGGGCTATAATACTTGGTTATGCTGGATTTATTTTTGGAAACACCTTAAAGGAGGCTTTTGAAATTTTTTCAAATCATCCTTATATAGCACCTGCCTTTATAATCACTTTAATTTTTATTATATGGTTATACTTATCACGCTTTTCTAAGAAAAAATGAATTTAAAATTCTCTATAAAAGATTCTTATAGAGAATTTTTAATTTTATTATTATGTTTTTTAGCAATTTTTAGCCTAAATCTCATTTATGAGTATAAAAAATACCAAAATTTTAAACTCACAAAACATTTATTGCTTAAAAATAATATCATTATATCTAGCTATCAAAAAACTAATAAAAAAGGTAAAAAATACCAAGTTTTTAAAATTAAAAATTCTGATTTTGTTTTTTACACTACTAGTTTTAAAGATCTAAATTTAAGTAAAAATGATATTATAAATCTTAGGATTATTACTAAAAATATTAACTTTAAAGATTATCTTAGTAAAAATTTTTTCGTGCCAAGTTATGATTTTCATAAAACTAATACTCAAAAAGAAAATATCTTAGTGGAGTATTTTTTAAATCAACATCAAAATGAAAAAATCAAAGAATTTTACGGGGCTTTATTTTTTGCAAAAAATATATCAAGTGAACTTAGAAATGATGTAAATTTTTACAATATCACACATTTAATTGCTATTAGTGGATATCATTTGGGCTTGTTATTTAGCTTTTGCTTTTTGATTTTTGCTCCTTTATATGCCTTTTTTCACAAACGATATTTTCCTTATAGAAGTTTAAAACTTGATATTAGTATTTTTGCTTTCTTGCTTTTAATTTTGTATATATTTTTAATAGACTTTAGCCCTTCTTATATAAGAGCTTTGTGTATGAGTATTTTTGCTTTTTATCTATTTAGTAAAAATATTAAAATTTTGAGTTTTAAATTTTTATTCTTAAGTGTAATTTTATGTATAAGCTTATTTCCAAATTTATTATTTAGCGTTGGCTTTTTATTTTCAAGTTTAGGAATATTTTATATTTATTTATATTTACATCATTTTAAAGATAATTTTTCAAAAAATTATATTCATATTATTTTTATAAATTTTTGGACTTTTTTAGCAATGATGATTCCTGTATTATATTTTTTTCCACTTATTAGTTTTCAACAATTTTTAGGTATACCTCTAAGCATATTATTTGCTTTATTTTACCCTATAAGTTTATTACTGCATTTATTATCTTATGGAGATGTATTAGATGAAATATTATTAGCATTATTTGATTTTAAATTAAATAGTATATTGTTACACATACCATTAGAAATTTATCTTATTTATATATTTTTATCCTTCATGGCTATTTTTCATCGTTATTTAGCTCTTTTTGTAATTTCTCTTGGTTTTATTCCCTTTATTTTCTTGATTTAAAATCAAATAAACCCTTAAACCCAAAAGATAAATAATCCAAGAAATATAAATCCACAAAAAGAAAAACAATATCACAGAAAAAGAACCATATACATTTAAATAAGTTTTATTATATACAGCATAATATACAAAAATCATCTTAGAAATATACCAAATCACAGAAGCACCAAAAGAACTAATAAGCAAAGTTTTTAAATCACCTTTTTTACTCACTGAACTTGAATAAGATGTAAAAAACAAAGCCCATATAATCACATAAGGTAAAATCTCAAAAAAATTTAAAGCAATATTAAAATCATCTAAGGTTTTTTGTATAAAACCTGAAATGTAAAAACTCACTCCAAGTCCAAGTGGAGTTAATGTTGCCAAAGTCCAATAAGAACTTATACTATGCCAAAGACTTTTAGAGTCTTCTTCCAAAAGCTTATTAATAACATAATCATAACCTGAAAAAAATGCTAAAGAAGTCAAAGCCATAGCTAAAAGACCAATTAAACCAAGATTGACACTATTTTTTAAAAAAGTGTTAATATATTGTGTTATTAATTCTTGTTGAGTTGGGATTAAAAAAGTAAAAATTAAATTTTTAATTCTTTCTTGATACATTTCAAAACTTGGAATTTGAGTAAAAACCCAAAAACATAAAAATAAAAGCGGTATTAAAGATAAAATAGTATAAAAACTCAAAGCTGCAGCATAATTTAAAATTTCTTTATCTCTTATGCTTAAAAGAATTTTTATGAAGTTTTTAAAATTCATCAAAGTCCCATTTTAAAAGGATTAAGTATATTATTTGGATCAAATGCTTTTTTGATATTTCTCATCAAGTCCATTTCAGCTTCGCTAAAAGCAAGCTTCATAAAAGGAGCTTTTGAAATGCCTATACCATGCTCCCCACTTAAGGTTCCACCCAAAGAAACTGTAAGCTTAAACACCTCTTCTACAGCTTCGTAACCTTTTTTAACCAGCTCAGGATTATTTTTATCACTTACCATTACATTAGTATGTACATTACCATCGCCAGTATGACCAAAACAAGGGATTTTAAAACCATATTTTTTAGAAATTTCAGCTATGCCTTTTAAAAGATCAGGTAGTTTTGAACGCGGCACTGTAATATCTTCATTAAGCTTTAAATTTCCATACATTGCTATACTTTGAGAGCAGTTTCTTCTAGCAAACCAAATATTGGCTGCTTCTTGCTCATCTTTTGCTATTTTAAACTCTCTTACGCCAGATTCATAAAAACTCTCTTGCAAAATTTTTAAATCTGCTTCAATAGCCTCTTCTACATTGCCATCTACATCAGCGATTAAAATCGCACCCGCATCCATAGGTAAGCCTTTTTGGAATTTTTGTTCTAATGCTTGTATGCTTAATTGATCTAAAAATTCCATAGATACAGGAGTCACACCTTTAGCTAAAGTTTTATAAACTGCATTCATTGCTTCATCAATGCTGTTAAAAATCCCCATAGCTGTCTTTTTAAACTTTGGCAAAGCTACTAGTTTTAAAGTAATCTCACTAAGCACAGCCAAAGATCCCTCACTTGCTATTAAAATTCCAGCTAGATTATAACCCGCTACATCTTTTATAGTTTTTTTACCTACTCTAATGATTTCTCCATTAGGTAAAACAGCTCTTAAAGCCATTACATAATCTTTAGTTATACCATACTTAGCAGCTCTCATACCTCCTGCATTTTCGCTTACATTCCCCCCTAAAGAAGAATACTCCATACTAGCAGGATCAGGTGGATAAAATAAACCATATTCTTTTGCTTTTTCTTGTAAAGCCATATTTATCACACCAGGCTGCACTACTGCAACTAAATTTTCAAGATCAATTTCTAAAATTTTATTCATATGTTTTTCAAAGCTTAACACTACTCCACCATTAATAGCTAAGCTTCCACCGGTAAATCCACTACCTGAGCCCCTAGGAATAACGATGATTTTATTTTCATTACAATATTTTAAAATTTGACTAATATCATTTTCATCTCTTGGAAAAAGCACTCCATCAGGTAAATAATGCTTTTTAGTAGCATCATAACTATACGCTCTTTTGTGGATAGGATCAAAATGAGCATTTTCAACCCCTAAAAGATCTTGAAAAAATTTTTGATGGATTTCTTGCATTATTTTTCTCTAGTTAAGCTAATTAATTTTTCATAATATACATAATAATTTCCAATTGCTTCATCATTTAAGCTAAAAATATCGCTTTTATAACCTGTAATTCTTGAATAAAATGGAATTTGCAAACTTTGAGCTTGAGGTATGTTAAATTCTTCTATCTTGCCAAAATCTTGACAATCAACTATCTCAGCTTTATTTTCTAAAGCTACCACTAAAAGCCCAACAGCATTTTTTGAACAAAAAGATCTAAAATCTGATCTTCTTGGAGTTTGGCGGTATTCTTGTATCATATGAGCACCAAATAAATCAGGGTGTAAAAAATAAAGTCCATTTAATTTTTGAGCTATAAAATCATACACATTTTTATCAGGAGCTATAATCAAGGCTCTATCATATAAATAATTTAAAACTATTTTATCGCCTACTTGTGGCAATACATTTGGTAAAGGCATAGCATCTTGAGCTAGCATATCAAAAACTTTAAATTGTAATTTAACTAAGCCATTTTCACGCCCTATCACACTAGCTCTTGCAATAATTGATTTTTGTGTATCAATTTCATGCACAACTATACCACTTGAGTGCAATAAAATTCTAGGATCATCTTTTATATAACCATAAATATCATCTACTTTTTCAAGTTTTGTTTGTATTAAATCAAAATTTTTAGCTTGCAAAAATGCTAAAAAACAACAAAGCATTAAAATAATTCTTGACAACTGATACTCCTTAAAAAAGTGTAAAAATTAAATTATATTGTATTTTCCTTACAAAATTGTAAGAAAAATTAAGTAAAATACAAATTTATGTTTAAATTTTAGAAGGCTTTAAAATACCATGAAAAAAATTTTCATATCTTTACTTATATCGATAAAACTTTTTGCTATTTCAAGTGTTGAAGAACTTTCTTGGGAGAATGGCAAAACTTTACTTGATTTTTTACAAGATCACTCCATACCTTTAAATTTATACTATAATCTTGATGCTGAAGATAAAGAACTAAGTGCAGAAATTGCAAGTGGTATTAAATACCAAATGTTAAAAGATGATCAAGGAGAATTAGAACAGGTTTTAATCCCAATCAGTGATGATTTACAAATTCATATTTACAAAAACACTGAAAATAAATTCGTATTAAGTTTTACTCCAATTTCTTATACCAAAGAAAAAAGAACTATTCGCGTAGCTATTAACAATTCAGCTTATCAAGATGTTTATGATGAAAGTGGTAGCGTAACCTTAGCAAGAGCTATGGTAAGAGCTTTTAAAAATAGTGTTAATTTTAAAAATGTTAGAAAAGGCGATAGTGTAATATTAATTTATGAGCAAAAAAGAAGACTAGGAAGACTTTTTGGCGATATTAATATCCAAGCAGCTTTAGCTAATATTAGAGGTAAAGAATATTCTGTATTTTTATATAAAGATTCTTATTATAATGCTCAAGGAAAAGAGCTTGAAAATTTCTTTTTAACTAAACCTGTCAAATATACAAGGATTTCAGATCGTTTTACTAGAGCAAGATACCATCCTATATTAAAACGCTATAGAGCACACCTAGGTATTGACTATGCAGCTCCAACGGGTACTCCAGTTAAAAGTGCAGGAGATGGAACGATTAGCTTTGTTGGGACAAAAGGTGGTTATGGTAAGGTTGTACAAGTAAAACACATGTCAGGCTATATGACTTTATATGCTCATCTTAGTCGCTTTGCAAAAATCAAACGCGGACAAAAAGTTAAGCAAGGACAAGTGATTGCTTATGTAGGCTCTACTGGTATGAGCACTGGACCACATTTGCATTTTGGACTTTATCTAAATAATAAAGCAATTAATCCTGAAACTATAGTTAAAATTCCAAAATCAAGCTTAAGTGGAAAAAACAAAGAAGAATTTTTAAAAATGGCAAAAGAGTATGAAAACCGCTTGCAAAGCATTGATGAGAATTATAAAAATCCACCAAAAGAACAAAATATAGAAAATTCTATGGAGCTTTGAGATGATGAATGATTTTTTAGAAGCACAAGAACTTTTAAAAAATACTTTCAAAGATCAAAGTACCTATGAAATCAATGAAGCCTTAAAAACTATTAAAAGGCATAATGAAGAGCTTTATTTAAAAACTCTTAAATCTTTTGATACTTACACACTTGCAAATGTAGCTACTATAACGCCTGAACATATCTTAGAAGATATTTTAGAAAACTTAAGCATTATAAAGATTGCAAAAGCAGTAGAAGAGCTTGAAAGTGATGATGCAACAGACTTAATTAAGCGTTTTGAAGAGCTAAATCCACAAAAAACTTTAGCTATTTTAAACCGCTTAAGTTCAGAAGACAAAGAAGAAATTTTACGCCTTAAAAATTATGATGAAAATACCGCTGGTGCTTATATGCAAACAGAAATTTTCACAGCCTCTATTAATGAAAGTATAGAAAAGGCCATTAAAAGATATAGAATTTTAAAGCATTCAGGACAAGTAGATCAAATTTTTCAAGTTTATATCATAGATAAACAAGGAAAACTTTGCAATGCTATCAACCTAAGCGATCTCTTACTTTGGGATTTTAAACTAAGTTTTGCAGATATTATTAAAAACAACAATGAAAAATATAAATGTTATAGCATTAAAGATCATGAAGATATACAAAAGGCTATTGATATAGTAGAAGATTATGATTTAAGTGTTTTGGCTGTTATAAATGATGATGGAGTGCTTTTGGGTAGAATTACTTATGATGATATTCATGATTTAATCCAAGAAAATGCAACAGAGCAAATTTATAATTTAGCCGGAGTTGATGCAGATGTTGAAGAAGAAAGTGCTTTTAAAGCAGCTAAAGCAAGAGCTTTTTGGCTCATGATTAATCTTACAACTTCATTAATTTCAGCTAATATCATCAGTCTTTTTTCAGGTGAAATAGAACAACTTGTAGCTCTAGCAGTACTTATGCCTATTGTAGCTTCCATGGGAGGTAACACAGGCTCACAAGCCTTAGCGGTAACAGTTAGAAAACTCTCACTCAATGAAGTAGAATTTAAAGATGCTAAAAAAGTTATATTAAGAGAGAGTGGAATTTCTTTATTAAATGGGCTTATATTTGCTAGCGTTATGAGTATTATAGCTTTTATATGGTTTAAAACAGCCCTTTTAGGACTTGTTATAGCTTTGTCAATGCTAATCAATCTAGCCTTAGCCGGTTTTGTAGGCTCTTTTGTGCCATTAACTTTGAAAAAATTTAAAATTGATCCTGCGGTAGGTTCAAGTGTTGTGATTACTGCAATTACTGATGGTTTGGGTTTTTTCAGCTTTTTACTTTTAGCTAAGATGATTTTATTATAAAAAGGAAAATTGTGTCAAGCATTATATATAAAAAACAAAACATAAAACTCACAGGAAATCAACTACAAATTGGCGATAATGCTCCAAAAGTGACTTTAAAAACTAAAAATCTTGCCTCAGTAGAAATAGCACCACCTGGAAAAACTCAAATTTTACTAACTTTTCCTAGCTTAGACACTCAAGTATGTTCCAAACAAGCTAAAGAAACTAACAAAAGATTGGCATCTATAAAAAACATTGAAGTGATTGTTATTAGCATGGACTTACCTTTTGCTATGGATCGTTTTTGTGCGACTGAAGGAATTGATAATATCATAGTTGCAAGTGATTTTGCCTTTAAAGATTTTGGCACTAATTATGGAGTATTAATACATGATAGTATATTTGCAGGATTATTGGCAAGATCAGCTTTTATAGTTAAAGATGAAAAAATAATATACAAACAGCTCGTAAAAGAGCTGATGGGAAAAATTGATTTTAAAGATTTAGAGCTTTTTATACAAAACGATTATCGCTATTCTTTAAATTAACCTTCAAAATTGGTAACTATAAAATCTTCTTTCGGAGCTTCAATAAAGCACGATTTTTCTTTTAAGAAAAGCAAATCCACATGCCCTACAGGACCATTTCTATTTTTACCTATAATAAGCTCAGCTTTTTCTTGCACAGGATTTGGCATAAATTTTCTCTCATAAGTTTTGCCTTCATTTTTGGCTTTATTTTCTCTTTCTTTTTCTTCTTGTTCTCTATAAACCTCATCTCTATATACAAACAAAATCGTATCTGCATCTTGTTCTATGGCGCCACTCTCTCTTAAATCACTAAGCATAGGACGCTTATTTGCCCTACTTTCTAATGAACGATTAAGCTGTGAGAGTGCCACTACTGGCATATTTAATTCTCTTGCTAAAAGCTTTAAACCTCTTGAAATTTCACTCACTTGTAAATGCCTATCATTAAAAGCTGAGTTACTCATCATAAGGCCGATGTAATCAACTACGCAAAGCTCAATACTCTCATCTTGAGCCTTGATTTTGCGTAAAATTGAACGAATGTCTGCTATGCTAGCATAACCACTATCATAAATATAAAGATTTTTTTGCGCATATTCATTACAAGCATCACCTACCCTACTCCACTCATCATCGTTTAAATCTGCGATTAGAATTTTTTGCAAAGGAATGGAAGTTTTTGCACTGATTAATCTTTGCATGATTTGCGTAGCAGGCATTTCTAGTGAAAACATCACAACGCCTTTATTTTGTCTTAGTGTTTTTTCTATAAAATTTAAGCAAATTGTAGTTTTTCCCATACCAGGGCGTGCAGCAATGATTACAAGATCGCCGGGTTTAAAGCCTTTTGTCATTTTATTAAGCTCACTAAAGCCTGTATCAAGTCCTAAAATATCTTTGTTTTCAGCTTCTTTTTGCTTTTTAAACTCATCCATAAGTTCAGACATAACCATAGTCATATCTTTAATACTATTACTATTTACACGGTTTGTAAGATTAAAAATCTCTTTGCCTATTTCATCTGAAATTTGAGAAATGCTTTTATCTTCATTAACCCTTGTAGGTATAGTATAAGCAAAATTTAAAAGTTGGCGTCTAATGGACTTTTCTCTTAATTCATAAGCGTATTTACTTACATCTGCTATGGAAGTAGTAGCTAAAACTTCAGCTAAAATTTGCTCATCTACTTTTTTATGTTTTCTTATAAAACTTGCACTTATAGGCTCACCTGCATTTACACAAGCTAAAATAGCTTTATAAATATCTTGATGAGCTTTGAGCGAAAAATCATTAATCTCAATATCCGAAGAAACACTAAAAAAAGAATCTTCACTATATATACAAGAACTTAAAATTGCCCTTTCAAGATCCAAATCAAAATGCTCATTATTTTGACTCATACACACCCCTAATTATAAATTTGCAAATAAATCAGTTGACAAATATCGCTCGGCTGTATCATTTAACATAGTTAAGACTTTTTTATCAGGGTTTTCTAAAGCAATTTTTCTAGCCATATATACATTTGCACCACTTGAAATTCCTGCCATTATGCCGTTTTTACCAAGTTCTAAGGCTGTATTTATAGCATCTTCATTACTTACACAAACTATCTCATCTATAATTTTTTGATTTAAAATTTTAGGGATAAAATTTGCACCTATACCTTGAATTTTATGGCTTGCAGCGGTATTTTGACTCAAAAGTGGCGAAGATGCGGGTTCTAAGGCTATGATTTTGACATTAGGATTGTGTTCTTTTAAAATTTCTCCTACCCCGCTAATAGTCCCGCCTGTACCAAAACCTGCTAAAAAAATACCAAGATCGGGTAAAGCTTTTAAAATTTCTAAAGCAGTATTTTTTCTATGTGCGTTTTTATTGTTGATATTTTCAAATTGACTTACCATAAATGAATTTGGAATTTCACTCAAAAGCTCATTAGCTCTATCAAGCGCTCCTTGCATGCCTTTACTTGCTTGAGTAAGTTCTAGCTTTGCACCAAAAAAACTCATCATTTTTCTACGCTCAATACTCATAGACTCAGGCATAGCTATGATAAGTTTAAGCTTTAAGCTTGCACAAATCATTGCTAAAGCTATGCCGGTATTTCCACTTGTAGCTTCTATAATGGTTGTTTCTTGATTGATTTTACCTTCATTTAAAGCTTGTTTTATCATCTCCACAGCCGCTCTATCTTTTATAGAATGACTTGGATTAAAATACTCGCATTTAGCATAAAGATTTGGAGCAAATTCTTTTAAAGAAATAATCGGGGTATTACCTATACAATCTAAGATATTATTATAAACTGACATTGTCTTCCTTTAATATTTTTAAAAACAATATCAAAAGAAAATTAATACTTAACTATGAAGAAAAACGCAAAAGTTTTTTAACTTTTGCGCAAAGAATTATTTTTTAGCTTTTTTAGCAGTTTTAGCAGCAGCAACTGCATCTTTAAGGTTTTTACCTACTTTAAATTTAGCAACTTTAGTAGCAGGTACTTTAATAGTAGCACCAGTGCTTGGCACTCTAGCTTCTCTAGCAGCTCTTTCAGCTACAGAAAATGTACCAAAACCGATAAAGCTAATGCTATCACCTTTAGCTAATACATCAGTAATAGTAGCGATTACTGCATCAGTAGCTGCAGTTGCATCTTTTTTAGTTAGCCCAGCAGTTTGAGCAACTTGAGAAATAAAATCTGCTTTAGTCATAAAAAGCTCCTTGATTAAAAATGATTGTTAAGTTTAACACATTTATCAAGCTTTTGCAAGAGGTTTAAACCCAAATCACAAAGAAAAATATGCTAAAAAAATGTTTTTGCTAAATTTATTACCATTTCAGGCTTTAAGTCTTTCATGCATTTGTGGTGTTTTAAAGGGCAGACCTTTTGCATACAAGACATACAAGCTAAATTTAAATGTGCTATTTTAGCATTTTCTTGCCAAGGCGAAGTTTGACTAAATTTAGTCGAGCCAAAAATAGCCACCGTTTTCACCCCATAAACTGCACCTATATGCATAGGACCACTGTCGTTTGTGATGAGCAAATCAAGCATAGAAATATTTTTACATAAAGTATAAATACTAGTTTTACCACAAAGATTTTTTGATTTGATACCTTCTTTTAAAAGAAAATGCTCAATTTCATCACAAATTTCTCTCTCACTTTCTACTCCAAAGATTAAAATTTGATGAGTTGAGCTAAATTCTTTTGCTACCCTTGCAAAATAGCTCGCTTCCCATCTTTTGGCACTTCCAAAATGCGCACCCGGGTTTATACCTAAGATTTTTTGAGTTGATTTTGCTTTTATAGGGAGTTTTAAAGCATTTGAAGTGGCTTTAAAATTTAAGGCTTTTTCTATGAAATTTAAGTATTTTAAGACTTGGTGTTCTTCTTTTAGAATATTTTTATCAAAATAAAATCTTTTTTTTGCTTTGATTAGATTTAAAATGATCTTGCTTGAAAATGCCGAGCGAAACGAAAAAGCTAGATCAAATTTACCAAGGTTTTTTCTAGCTTTTAAAAATTGCCTATATCTTTGCTTTTTATTTTCTACTAAAATTTGAGCATTTTCAAAGCGTTTAAAAAGCTCTGTGCTTACAAAAGAACCATAAAAAGTAAATTTAGCTTGAGGGTATTTTTCTTTCATAGCATAAATAGCCGCACTAGCCATCACCGCATCACCAAGCCAAGTAGGAAGGTTGATAAAAATATTCATAATTTTCCTTAAAAATAAAAGCTATAATTATATCAAAAAATAAAGAGCTAAAATGAGTCAAATTTCCATCATACTACCAACCTATAATGTGGAAAAGTATATTGCTAGAGCATTAGAAAGTTGTATTAAACAAACTTTTAAAGATATAGAAATCATTGTGGTAGACGACCTTGGCAATGATAAAAGTATAGATATAGCTAAAGAATATGCTAGTAAAGATGATAGGATAAAAATCATACATAATGAAGAGAATTTAGGAACTTTTGCTAGTAGAAATATAGGTGTATTAAATTCAAGCTCACCCTATATAATGTTTTTAGATCCTGATGATTATTTAGAGCTTAATGCTTGTGAAGTTGGACTTGAAAAAATCAAAAATGTAGATATGGTAGTGTTTGATGCATATGTACATAGGGTGAAATTTAAGAAATTTTATAGATTTAAACAAGATGAACTTTTTAAAAAAGATGAATTTTTGGAATTTTTACTTAAACAAAAGCATTTTTGTTGGAGTGTTTGGGCAAAAGTATATAAGAAAAATTTGATTTTAAAAAGTTTTGAGCATGTTGATTTTAAAGAAAAACTTTGTTATGGAGAAGATGTGCTTTTTAACTATATAAATTTTATGCCAAGTGAGAGCTTTTTTGTATCGCAAGAATGCATATACCGCTATGAATTTAATGAAAATGGTAGATATGAAAACAAAAATAAAGAAATTTTATGGCAAAATTACCAACATAAAAAGCAAAGTTTAAAATGCATTAAAAAATTAACTAATATTTTTCAATATAAGCATTTTAATGAAAAAATATTAGAAGTTTTAGAAAAAGAAATTTTAGGGTTAGAGAGTAGAGTTTGAAAAAAGTAAAAGTTTTTATCATCAATCTAGAACGCTCAGAAGATAGAAAAAATTTTATGCAAGAACAAATTCAAAAACTCTTCACATACAATCCGGATTTAAAAAATCAACTAGAATTTGAATTTTTTAAAGCCATCGATGGTTCTAAAAATGAACATTTGCAGTTTAAAAACCACTTCCCATGGTGGTGTCAATTTGTACTTGGGCGTGAACTTAGCGATAGTGAAAAATCATGCTTTGCATCTCATTATAGTTTATGGAAAAAATGTCAAGAACTTAATAACCCCATCATCATTTTAGAAGATGATGTCATCTTTAGCGATGAGTTTTTAAACAACTCAAATGTCATTGAAAAATTACTAAATAGTAACTATAAATACATAAGATTTTATTACCTTTTTGATAAAAAAATACACCATTTAAATAATAATTTTTATATAAGTTACGAAAATATTGGTGGCACGCAAGGATATTTTATACACCCAAATGCTGCAAAAAAGTTTATTGAAAAAGCGAGATATTGGTTTAAGCCTGTAGATGATTATATGGATATGTATTATTATAATAAAATACAAAACATTATATATAAACCATTTTTGCTTGACTTAAATCATGTAGAAACTACCATAACACAAAGAAAAAAGAAGCTTAACATACCATCTAAAATTATAAGAGAAATTATAAGATTTTATTTTTCAACTTTAAAAATTATTTATAAATAAAAAATTCTTTGCTTTTAAATGTGCAACTTGCAAGTGATAATTATTAGATTTCTACCAAATAATAAAAACAATCATTCTAAAGCAAAATTATTATATGTATTTATAATTCTATCTTTATTTAACAATTTCTCATCAATCCTTGAATTTATAAGGTAAGAAAATTGATCTTTAAAATCACTTAACAATATCCAATCATTTCGAATTTTTAATTTCCTATGCTGCTTTACAAATGGAAAATGCCAATTGGTTAATTCTGTATGATATATATTTCTTCCTTTTAAACATAATATTTCATATGAAGAAAAATTATCATATTGATATAAATTATCTTTAGAAATTTCTATCCAATCAAATCCATCTTCTACAATCAAAACTTCCTCCCATTTTAATTGATTATTTTTTATAAGCCAGTGATCGGCAACATCAACAAAATAATGAGGGACAATATATACTTTATTATTTTCGACAGCAATATTTAATCTAGCTATACTGACTACATCGTTATCTTTTTTGGGTATATAAAAACTTTTATATAATTTTTTAGCATCATAAATATGATCTACATCTATTTTTACAAGCCATTCTCCTTGAGGAATAAAACTTGCAACATAATTATAATAACTATAAAGTTTATTTTCTTCACTTTGAGGATTTTCAATTTGTACTTCATAAGGGTATTTTACTGGTATAAAAGAAGGGTATTGTTTACAAAATTCCAAAATAATTTCTTCACTTCCATCAGTACAATCATTATATCCTATAACGCCTCTTTGTATTGCAGGCAATATACTTTCTAATGAAGCTCTTAAAGTAATAGCTTCATTTTTGACTCTTATAAAAGCCCAAGGATTTAAAGAAGATTTTGTATCTTTTGAGTTTGGATCAAAGTCAAAATAACCATTATGCCCCCCCATTAATGGTTTTATTAATTTTATAAAAATACTTATTATTGTATGTTTTTATTTTATTTAAAATATTTTTGGGTAACTTAAAATCAGTTTTTTGTAAAGATATGGTTTTATTGTTTAAATTATATCTTATCTTTTTTCTTATAGATTTTATTGGTATAAATATAAGCAATAAATTTATAAATATTTTTCTAAATTTCATATTTTTTAATGTTTCCTTATACATAATAAAATAAAAAGAAAGTATATATGAATAATCCTTTAATTACAATTATCATCCCAATATATAATGCAGCACCTTATTTAAGAGAATGTTTAGATAGCGTAATAAATCAAACTTATAAAGATCTAGATATTATTTTAGCAGATGATGGAAGCTTGGATATGTCTTTGGAATATTTGAATAAAGATGAAAGAATATTTTTAATCTCCAAAGAAAATTGGGGATTAAGTTCTGCAAGAAATATGGGATTAGAATTTATAAAAGGAACTAAATTAAGAGATTTTTTTGAAAACGAAGAAAATATATCAGTTATGAAAAATCAAATAATTTTAAAATAGTATAAAAGAGCTCGTAAAAGAATAAAAAAACTTTACCAAACTTAGTAAAAATATAGTCCAAACAAAGTTAAAAAACATTAATGATTTTATCATTCAAGATTTACCTGATGATATTATTCATTTTTTTAGATTCTGTGATTATTTAAAGCTTAATACATACGAGCTTAGGTTTGAGAAAATTAAAAATATTGATATGAAAACAAAAATAAAGAAATTTTATGGCAAAATTACAAACATAATTAATAAAATACATAAATAAATTTTATTTGTTTTTTAAGTTAATATAAAAATCTTTAAAAAATAAAAGGAGATTTTTGGATAATAATCTAATAAAAGACTTTCAAAGAAAACAAAAATGCATTTTTATACATATACCAAAAACAGCAGGAACAAGCATAGAAAAAGCTATTTTTCAAACAGATAAATGGCTTAGTGGACACATTAAAGCTCAAGATTACATACAAAGTGATCCCAAAGAATTTAAAAATATTTTTTCATTTGGATTTGTAAGAAATCCACATGATAGACTTGTTTCTGCTTTTTTCTATCTTAAAAAAGGAGGTGGTAACATAGAAGATTTGCAATGGTCACAAGAACATATGCGAAAATACAGCTCATTTGAGCAGTTTGTTTTAGATCTAGAAAATATAAAAATTAGAAATAAAATTTTTAATTGGATTCATTTTATCCCTCAATATTGTTTTCTTTGCGATAATCAAAAAAATATATTGGTCGATTTTATAGGAAAAGTAGAAAATATTCACAATGATTTTCAATTTGTTTTATCAAAATTAAACATAAAAAGAACATTAACAATATCCAATCCAAGTAGCCATCGACATTATTTATCATATTACAACAAGACAACTTATAAAATTGTCTACAAGCTTTATCACTACGATTATAAATTATTTAATTATAACTCTGAAGAAGAAAAAATAAAAGAAGATTTTTCTTTTTTCTTTAAAGTTCAATTATTCCTAAAAAAAATATGCCATAATTTAAAATTTTACTTTCATCATCCTAAAAAAATTTTTCAGGATAGAACATGAGTCAAATTTCCATCATACTACCAACTTATAATGTAGAAAAATATATTGCTAGAGCATTAGAAAGTTGTATTAAACAAACTTTTAAAGATATAGAAATCATTGTGGTAGATGACCTTGGCAATGATAAAAGTATAGATATAGCTAAAGAATATGCTAGTAAAGATGATAGGATAAAAATCATACACAATGAAGAGAATTTAGGAACTTTTGCTAGTAGAAATATAGGTGTATTAAATTCAAGCTCACCCTATATAATGTTTTTAGATCCTGATGATTATTTAGAGCTTAATGCTTGTGAAGAATGTATTAAAATTTTAAACAAAAATGGTAAAATAGATTTAATATGGTTTGATTTTTTATATCGTTCCAATAACACTGTAGTAAAAAATAAAATCTTACAAGATAATATTTTTTCTATTAATGAATACTGTCGATATGTAATATCACACGACGGTTTATGCTATTGGACTCTTTGCTCAAAAATAATAAAAAAAGAAATCTACACAAAAGCAATGACTCTTTTAGAATATATTAAAACAAAATTAACCATGGCAGAAGATGCTTTAATGTATTTTTTTATCATACAACATTGTAAAAACATCCAAACAAGCTCTCTTAATATATATTATTATTATCAAAACAGCACAGGTTCCATGCTAACAAATAATAAAGAAAGAATTCAAAACTATATAAAACAAGAAACACAAATCATAAAAATAATGAACAATTATCTAAAAAACAATAAGCTCGACACTCTTTTATGTATTTTCCTTACTATTCTAATACAGAATATCAAATTTGGACAAAACGAAAGAAAAATACAACTATATAAAAAAAATTATCTAACCTACTTAGTATGCTTCAAATTACCCTTAAAAATAAATAGAAAAAGAATTATACTCTTAAAAAAATATCTAAAATTTATCTTTAATAAAAAGTTTTATCAATGAAAACAACACTTTCCATCATCATACCAATATACAATGTGGTACCTTATTTAAAAGAATGTCTAGATAGCGTTGTCAATCAAAGCTATAAACATTTAGATATTGTTTTAGTAGATGATGGAAGTGATGATGGAAGCTTAGATATAGCTTTAGAATATCTCAATAAAGATGAAAGAATATTTTTAATCTCTAAGGAAAATGGAGGATTGAGTTCGGCAAGAAATATGGGATTAGAATTTATAAAAGGAACTAAACTTAGAAGCTTTTTTGAAGATGATAAAGAACAAGATATAATCTCTTTTGCCTCAACTCATACCTTTGACAAAAATACAAAAATAATCAACAAAGAAACTATAAAATCAAATTTTATACAAATTCAAAAAAGATACATAAAAACAAATATAGAAAATATAAATGATTTATTAGTGCAAGAGTTGCCAAATTCTATAATTCACTTTTTAGATTCAGATGATTATTTTTTAAATGATTGTATAGAGCTTTGCGTGAAAGAAATGATTGAAAAAGATTTGGATATTTGTGCGCATGGGTTTGAAGAATATCATGAAGAAAATTCTTGTTTTTTAAAAAAACCGCCAACAGACCTAATACAAAAAAGTAAAAAAATATTTTTTAATACCGGTATAGAGCTATTGCAAGAAAATAACTTTTTTCAGTTTTATTTTGCTTGGCAAGGAACTTTTAAAGCTAAAATTTTAAATCAATATAATCTTCGTTTCACACATGGAATTTATCATGAAGATCATGATTTTGGAACTATATTGTTTTGCTTGGCAAAAAAAGTTTTTTATATCAATACAACCTTAATGATATATAGAATTAGAAAAGGCTCCATAACAAATATCCAAAATACTTTAATACCGCAAAAATTACCTAAATATCTAGAGCCACTAAAAGAGCATTTTAGTGATTATAAAGAGCTTAGAGAATATTTTAGAATTTATTGTCTTGTTAAAATAGCGAAACAATTATATATTTTTAATATTGATATTAAAAATGATTTTTTTAAAAAAAGCATCAAAGATTATTGTATGTATTATTTTAATATGCAAATAGCTAAAGATCCTCTAAAAATCAAAAAAGAAATTATTTTTTTTAAAAAAAATATTGAAATTTATAAAAAATACCTGAAATTCAAAATAATTATTCGTCATCCTAAAAAAATTTTTCAGGATAGAACATGAGTCAAATTTCCATCATACTACCAACATATAATGTAGAAAAATATATTGCTAGAGCATTAGAAAGTTGTATAAACCAAACTTTTAAAGATATAGAAATCATTATAGTAGATGATTGCGGTAATGATAAAAGTATAGATATAGCTAAAGAATATGCTAGTAAAGATGATAGAATAAAAATCATACATAATGAAGAGAATTTGAAACTTTTAAGAGCAAGATATGAAGGTGTTAAAGTAGCAGCTTCACCTTATATTATGTTTTTAGATCCTGATGATTATTTAGAGCTTAATGCTTGTGAAGAATGTGTTAAAATTTTAGATAAACAAAAAGTTGATTTAATATGTTTCAATTATTACGAATGTGATGATTATAAAAAAGAATGGAATTTTTTTGAAAGTGCATTTTATAATAATGAAAATTTTTGCTATTTTTTATTTTCAAGGTATCCTAAATTTAGTTGGAATATTTTCAATAAAATATTGAAAAAAGAGTTATATCTTAAAGCTTTTAATACAATTAGTCTTCAACCAAATGAAAAAAATACTATGGCTGAAGATTTTTTATTGGTTTTACATAGCCTAAAATTTATAAATGCAATTGGTATCACAAAACAATATTTATATAATTATAATATTTCAAATGAAAATTCATCAACTAGGGAAAAAAAAGATCTTAATAAAATTAAATCTTATATCCATGACTTATCTTTTGTTTCAGAAAAAATTTCAAGTCTTACTCAAAATCAAACAAATAAACTTCATTCACTGATTTTTAAAATCGCTATATACGATCTAAACATCCATAAAATAGATTTAACATATAAATACACAAATAAAAATTTTTTTGAAAAAATTTTCCTTAAAATACAAAGAAAAAAAATTAAAATTAAAAAAAATATCCGAATAAAAAATGCTAAAAATATCCTAAAGGAAGCAAATGTATCACATTGTTTTTAGTGCAGATGAAAATTATATTAAATACACAGCTGTTTTGATTACAAGTATTATTAAAAATACAGATAAAAATAAATTTTATCAAGAAAACGAAATATATTATTTTCATATTTTAAGTAATTCTATTAGCAATCATACTAAAAATAAACTTCAAAAATTAGAACAAGAACTTAATTTAACTTTCCCATGTAAAATACAAATTCATATTCAAAACGATGATAATTTTAAACATTATCCTATCAGTGGAGCTGCTCATAGCTCAAAACTTCCTTATTATAGATTAAAATTAAATTCTATATTAGATGATGAAATAAATACTTGTTTATATTTAGATTCTGATATGCTATGTTTGTGTGATATAAGAGAAATTTTTACTATCAACTTAGAAGGAAAAATAGCCGGTGTTGTAGGCGATCCTGGCTCCAAACGTACAAAAATAAAATTTAAAGAAAATAACCAAAAACACACTTTGCATTTTGATGAAAATTATTTTAATTCAGGTTTTTTACTTATCAATCTAAAAGAATGGAAAAAACACAATATAGAACAAAAATGCGAGGATTTAGCTAGCAAATGCTACTACATAAAAGCCGCAGATCAAGACTTACTTAATGCCACCATAAAACCACAATATCAGCTAAAGCTTAATTTTTCATATAATTTCAATATCATTACTCTTTTTTATGCTATATGTAAAGATGAACAAGCAAATAGACTTAACTACACAAGAGATGAATTTACCAAAAGTGCAAAAACACCTAAAATTTTACATTATGGAGAAAAACCTTGGAAATTTTTAAAATCATACACAGATTTGCAAGGTAAAAATATAAATGATTATTGGTGGCAAATAGCAGAAAAAACACCTATTTTTAATGAAGAATTACTTGAACAAAAAGCAAACATTAAAGATTATTTGCTTTATAGTGCTTTGGGATTTGAGCTTTTAAAAGCTATAAAAAGTTTTAATTTTGCAAAAATATCATCTTTAATACATAATACCAAGCAAGATGAGTATTTTTTAGAAAAATCACAAAAGATTAATGATGATATTTTTGGACTTTGTTGCATGCTCGGAGAAAGTATTTTATATGCAAGAAAAAACCAAAAAAACACTTTCAGTGTTTTTTTAAAAGCTATCAAAATGCTCAAAAATTTTAAAAAATACGCAAACAAATCAAGAGTTTAACAACTCTTGCCATTTTTGCATAACTTTTTCTTTAGAGAAGTTATAAGAAATATTTTCTTTTGCACTTTGTCCCATTTGTTTTCTTAAATTTTCATCATCCATAAGTAAACAAAGCTTATTTGCAAATTCTTGCAAATTACTATCCTCGATTAAATATCCACTTTTACCATTTTCTATAATATCACTTGGTCCTGTATTTATGTCAAAGGCAATGCTAGGAATTTGATAATTTGCACTTTCTATTAAAACCATTCCAAAACCTTCCCATTTGCTTGTCATTACATAAACGCTAGCATTTAAATATTCTTTTTCTATGTCTTTAGTAAAAGGTTTTAAGATAATTGAATTTTCTAAATTATTTTCTTTTATTTTATTTTCTATAGTATTTTTAAACTCACCTTCTCCAACTATAGTTAAAGTCCATTCTTTGTATTTTACATTTTTTTGCACAAGCTTCCAAATTTCAATAAGTCTTAAAAACCCTTTTTCATCATTTGCTGTCATACGGCCTATGCTTAAAATATTTTTTTGACTTAAAGTAGAATTTATATCAGACAAATAAGGCAAAAAATTTGGTATAACCCAAACATTCTTATGATATTTTCTCCACTGATTAATTTGCTTGGCTGATAATACCACTAAAGCATCAAAATAATTATTTTTAAATCGATATTTTTTAAAATGATTATGAATAAAATTAATATATTTTGTATTCTTATTTTTAAATAAAGGAAAATGAGGGCAATTATTAAAAATCATCACATCAACATCTTTATATCTTTGTTTTAACAAAAAACTCTCATAATACTTATAATATAACTTATAAAATAATTTTTCTTTTTTTACATCAGCTCTTGATTTACTATGCAAGTAATCTATTTTAATATTGTTATTTAATTCATAAGCTACATCAACTCCTTGTTTATAAAAACTAAAAATTTTTACATCATACCCAAGCTCAAAAAGTGCATTTGCTAAATTTACAACAACCCTTTCGGCACCACCTCCTATAGTGATATCCCCGATAAGTAATAAAATTTTCATTTCCAAGTCACTTTTTTATTTTTTATAGTTTCAAGATAAATTTGATGATTGATTACAAGCATATTTTTACTATTTTCTTCATGGTAAATATGATAAGCTAGGGCATTAAATTTAAGCCTTTTAAACACTCCATTATTAAATAAAAATCTAGCTACAAACTCACTATCTTCCCTACCCCAACCTATAAATTTTTCATTAAATCCCTCAATGGCTTCAAAATCACTTTTATAAAAGCTCATATTACAAGTTTTACTACCTTTAACAAGTTGTGATTTTTTAAAAAAATTCTTAGTTAGTTTTGAAAATTTATATATACATTTAGCTAAAAAAATATTTCTTTGATTTTTAAAACCTTTTTTGTCAAATGCCAAACTAAAATCATTTTTGCTTAAAAGTTCTTTGCTTTCTTTTTCATTTAAAATAGTTCTTGAACCTTGCAAGATAGTCTTTAAACTAGCAAATTTTAAATGATCGCTAATGAAGTTTTTTTCTAAAATCATATCACCATCAATTAAAACAATATATTCGCTATTAGAAGCATTAATTGCCTTATTGCGACTTGCCGCAGCACGAAATCCCTCATCTTTTTGCCAAATATGCTCTAACTTACATGGAAAATCTTTCTGATAAGCTTGTATAAGTTTAGCCGTATCTTCCCTGCTTCCATCATCAGCTATTAAAACCTCATCTGGTAAAGGCTCTAAGTTTTTAACGCTATCAAGCACCAAAGCAAGCCTTTCTTTTTGATTATAAGTTGTGATGATTAAAGCACAAGTTTTTGGCTTTTGTTTTTTTAACTCATGCAATTTCATATATTTAAAAAAAGCTCCAAGACCATTACAAGTACTTATGATAAAGCCTTTATAACCATAAAAAATTCCCTTTTTTAAAGCATAATTTCTAAAAAAAGTCCAAATTCCTCTTAGCAAAGCTTTACAAACACTACTTTCTTTATGTAAATTTTGCAAAGCCCAAAGTTTGGAGTATTTTTGAAGTTTATCTAACAATCCATCGATATCATCAAAAGCAAAATGCCTCAAACCATTTTGCAGTTTAATCTTTTTACTGTCTTCGTGCAAAATCAAACTCTCATGCACCAAATTTTCATTAAAACTAGTATGAGTTTTATTAAACACACGCATTACATGATCAGGCCACCACCCACAAGCTTTAATCCACTCTCCATTGTATAAATTTTCTCTTGGTAAGGCTATGATATCTTCTTTATTAGGCTCAATTTGCTTTAGTTCTTGTAAAAATTCTTTCTTAGCAAGCTCATCTGCATCAATATTAAAAATCCAATCATTACTAGCATAACTTATAGCTAAATTTTTCAAAGGTCCAAAACCTATAAATTCATGCTGATAAATCTTGATATTTTTATAACCTTTACTAAATTCATAAGCAATTTTCAAAGTATCATCATTGCTACCATTTTCTATCAAAACGATCTCGCCAAATTCTTGCAAAGACTCCAAGCAAGCTTTTAAAGTTTTTTGGGCATTTTTAACCATCATTATCACACTAATTTGCTTTAAATCCATTTTAAATCCTACAAATACAACTCATGATTGTATCTTTTAAACCTCTTATGAAAGAAAAAATACTCATCAGGTTTAAATTTAATCATCTCTTCGCAACATTTTGCTTGGTATTTGGTAAGCTCTTCTACACTTGCCTTACTTGCATCTAAGGCCTTAAAAGTTTTTACAAAAAATTTTTCATCTTTTTGATACACAAAACAAGGCAAAATCATAGCATTTGTTTTTTTTGCAAGCACGCTTGCACCTGCTATGAAATTTACCTCTTGATCAAAATACTGTATTTTTATACTTTCACTATCTACTGCATCTTGATCAGTTAAAATTCCAAGAGACTTGCCTTCTTTTAAGGCTTTTAGCATTTTTTTAAGTCCGCCTTTTTTTTCTATAAGCTCTATGTTAAACTGCGTGCGATTTTTGCTTAAAATTTTATCCATTATCACGCTATCAAGTGCTCTTCCAACTATGGAAATTCCTTGAAATTTAGCTCCAAAAGACAAAGCCAAAAGCTCCCAGTTACCATAATGAGCCGTAATTACGATCAAGGGTCTTTTACTTTGCATTATATTTAAAATTTGCTCCTCATCATCAAAGCAAATTTTATTGATGATTTCCTCTTTGCTTGCATTTTGATTTTTGATAAAATCAATCCCAAATTTAGCAAAATTTTTATAGATATTAAGACTAGTTTCATCACGCCATTTTTGATCTTTTTCAGGAAAGCAAATTTTTAAGTTTGTGTCAATGATTTTGCGGTGTTTGTGATTAAGCCTATAAGTGATTAAAGCAACCAAATTTGCAAAAGAGTTTAAAAGCTTTGAAGGTAAAATCTTCACAAGAGCTTTTAGTATATAAAAAAGGCTTAGATATACATAATTTATCATTTTTCTAAAAGCTCACAAGCAAGTTTAAAAATATCTTTTTCATCGATATTTTGTATGCAAAAATCACTCTTATCTATATGTTTTGAATGCAGTATTTTTTTACCTGCATTGATTGTTTTGTTGATATTTGTTTCATAGGTATTTCTTTGACTAGGAGTAGCACCAAAAATCGTTATAGAAGGCTTGTTTAGTGCAAAGGCCAAATGAGTAGGCCCACTATCATTTCCGATAATCAAATCACTTGCCTTAGTTAAAGCACAAAGCTCACTTAAGCTTAATTTTGGCGCAAGTTCTATTTTCAAATGCTTTAAATTTAAAACTATATCTTTAGCAAAATTAAACTCATTAACATTGCCCCAACCAAGCATGATTTTTGCACTAGTAAAATACTCTAAAAGCATTCTACAAAGTAGTATCAAACGCTCTTTTGGGTAAATTTTATTAGGCATAGATGAGCCTACATGTATGAGTATATTTGGCGCACTTTCACTTAAAGAAAGCCTTTGTTCTAAGCTTTCTTTTAACTCATCATCTACGCTAAAACAACTTTGTTTTAACTCTATATCGCTATGATCAAAATGCTCATTTAATACATAAGCTACCAAAGAAAGATTACGCACGATAATATTTTCTTCATAATTACACGCAAATTTATGCGTATAAAAATTGCTCGCAAAGCTCTCTTTTATGCTTTCTTGATCAAAACCAAAGGTATTAGCACATAAAAATTTACTCACTAAAGCAGATTTAATCAAACCTTGCAAATCAATCACAACATCATATTTATTTTGCCTAGCTTCAAAAAGCATAGCAAAAACTTCTTTGAATTTTCTATCTTTTAAAGGCAAGGCATATACTTCATTGATCATTGGATGATCTTGCAATAATCCTGCAAATCTTGCATCTACAAACCAATCAATACTCGCCTTAGGATAATGCTTTTTAATAAATTGTAAAACAATTACTGCATGGATGATATCTCCAAGTGCGGATAATTTAACCAAACCTATTTTCATATGCTACTTTATTTTTAAATTTTCTGTTATGATTTTAACAAAGATTTTTTTAAAAAAAGGTTTATCATGCAAGAATATATTTGCGTTTTTGATTGTGAGAGCATTCCTGATGTAGAATTGATAAAACATCTTTATGATTTTAATGGCGATGATTTAAGCATTAGCAAGCAAGCTTTAGAAAGACAAAAAGAAGAAAGCGGAAGTGAATTTTTACCCCTGCCTTTTCATAAAGTTGTAAGCATTTGTGCAGTGATTGCAGATAAATTTGGAAATTTCATCAAAGTCAATAAAATCAAAGGCGCAAACGAAAAACAAATGCTAGAAGAGTTTTTTAACTTCATAGACAAACACCAACCCCGCCTTGTAAGTTTTAATGGTAAAAGCTATGACATGCCTTTGCTTGTTATAAGAGCATTAAAATACAATATCAACGCAAGTGCTTATTTGGACGCAAGCGATAAATGGAATAACTACAAAAGCAAATTTGTAGAAAATAAACATTGTGATTTATTAGAATCTTTAGGAAGTTTTGGTCAAAAAGGCTTAAGACTTGACACGCTTTGTGCTATGGCAGGACTTCCTGGAAAATATGATGTGCATGGAAATGAAGTATTAGAACTTTTTTATCAAAACAAATTAGAAAAAATTCACGAATACTGCGAAAGTGATGTGTTAAATACCTATATGCTATTTTTAAAATACGAACTCATTAAAGGTAATTTAACCCAAGAAGATTATCTTAATATTTTAGAAAATTTCAAAGAAGAACTTTTGCAAAAACATAGCGATAAAAACTATCAAAAGCCATTTTTAAAGGCCATAGAAAAAGAAAAGAGCAAGTTTTAAATTAATTAAGAAAAGTATATTAAAATAACTATTATTAAATATCACAAAAAGGATAAAAATGAAAATTTTAATCACCGGTGGCGCAGGATACATAGGCTCTCATACTTTAAAACAATTTTTAGAAACAAATCATGAAATTTGTGTATTGGATAATCTTTCAAAAGGTAGCAAAAAAAGTTTGGATGAACTTTCTAAAATCAGACCTTTTAAGTTTTTTGAGCAAGATTTAAGCGATTATGCTGGGATTAAAAAACTTTTCAAAGAGGAAAAATTTGATGCGATTGTGCATTTTGCAGCTAGCATTGAAGTTCCTGAAAGTATGGAAAATCCTTTAAAATACTATATGAACAATACCGCAAACACAAGCAACTTAATCCAAACTTGTTTAGAAACAGGTGTGAAAAAATTCATTTTTTCTTCAACCGCAGCTACTTATGGAGAGCCACAAACTCCTATCGTAGATGAGCAAAGTCCATTAGCACCGATTAATCCTTATGGACAAAGCAAACTAATGAGCGAAAAAGTCCTACAAGATGCTAATATGGCAAATCCTGAATTTAAATATTGCATTTTAAGATACTTCAATGTAGCAGGTGCTTGCATGAGTTATCCTATAGGTCAACGCTATCCAAAAGCTACTTTACTTATCAAGGTTGCTGCTGAAGTAGCCACAGGAAAAAGAGAAAAGCTTTATATTTTTGGCGATGATTATAATACTAAAGATGGTACTTGTATTAGAGATTTTATCCATGTTGATGATATTTCAAGTGCACATTTAGCTGCTTTAGAATACCTAGAAAACAATGAAAGTAATATTTTCAATGTAGGCTATGGACATGGCTTTAGCGTAAAAGAAGTTATTGAAACTATGAAAAAAGTAAGCGGGGTGGATTTCACAGTAGAACTTGCACCAAAAAGAGCTGGGGATCCTTCTGTGCTTATTTCAAATGCTGATAAAATCAAAACCCTAACTAATTGGAAACCAAAATATGATAATTTAGAATTAATCTGTAAAAGTGCTTATGAGTGGGAAAAACAGTGTTAAAAAAACTTTTTTTCATACTCAATGCCCATGATAAGAAATTTTTATTTGCTTTGCTAATTTTTTCTATTTTTATAGGATTCATAGAAAGCTTTGCTATTTCTTTGATCATGCCTTTTGTATCAGTGGCGAGTAATTTTGAGCTTTTAGAAAAAAGCTCCTATTTTCAACCTGTATATGAGTATTTAAATTTACCAAGTTATAAGATTATTGCTTATTTTGGCTGTATATTAATCGCCTTTTATATTTTTAGAGCCTTTTTAAATGCCTTTTATTTTCATTTACTTGCGCGTTTTTCTAAAGGGCGTTACCACAGCCTTGCTTGTCGTATTTTTGATAAATACTTACACCTTGAATATGAGAATTTTACTAATAAAAATCAATCAGAACTTTTAAAAACCATCACTCAAGAAGTATTTCATTTAAGCACTTTAATTAGTGCTTTTTTACTTATGCTAAGTGAAAGCTTTGTGGTGTTTTTACTTTATACTTTATTGCTAATTATCAACTATAAAATCACCCTAGCTTTAAGTGCTTTTTTACTTTTAAATGCTTTTATTTTGATTAAAATCCTCTCACCCTTGGTAAAAAAAGCTTCCATAGCTAGAGAAGAGGCGATGAAAAATTATTTTGAAATTTTAAATGCAAATTTAAACAACCTTAAAATCATCAAACTCAAAACCAAAGAACAAAGCACACAAAAGCTTTATGAAATTCAAAGTGGGCTTTTTGCCAAAGCAAACATTAGCAATGAAAGCATGTCAAGCATTCCTAGAATTTACCTTGAAGGTATAGGTTTTTGTATGCTTTGTTTTATCGTGGTGTATTTAGTTTTAAGATATGAAAGTGATATTTCATCTATCTTAGCAACCATTACTATTTTTGTGGTGGCTCTTTATAGGCTTATGCCAAGTGCTAATCGTATCATCACAAGTTATAATGAAATCACATATTATAAAAACTCTTTAGATATTATTTATAATATGCTCAATGAAAAAGAAGAAAAACTAGGCGATGAAAGTATTGAATTTAAAGAAAAAATCGTTTTGAAAAATCTTTTCTTTGCTTATAAGGGTAAGAAAAATTTATTTAAAAATTTAAATTTTGAGCTTAATAAAAATGAAAAAATCGCTTTTATAGGTAAAAGTGGAAGTGGTAAAAGTACTTTAGTTGATCTTATCATAGGACTTTTAAAACCAAGCGATGGAGCTATTTTTGTAGATGGAATTAAGCTTGATGAGAGCAATATAAAAAGTTTTAGAAGTAAAATTGGCTACATACCTCAACAAATTTATCTTTTTAATGATTCTATTGCTAAAAATATTAGCTTTGGAGAAGAAGTAGATGAAGCGCTTTTACACAAAGTGATCAAACAAGCTAATCTTGAAAGCTTTGTAAATTCACTTGAAGATGGAGTGCATACTAAGGTAGGTGATTCAGGTTCGTTTTTAAGCGGGGGTCAAAGACAAAGAATAGCCATAGCAAGAGCACTTTATCAACAACCTGAAATTTTAGTTTTAGATGAAGCAACTAGCGCTCTTGATCAAGAAAGCGAAGCAAAAATCATGGAAGAAATCTATAAAATTTCAAAAGACAAAACTCTCATCATCATAGCCCATAGGCTCTCAACCATACAAGGTTGTGATAGAGTATTTGAAGTAAAACATGGGCATTTAAAGGAACAAGTATGAAAATCACTTTCATCATAGCTACTTTAAATTCAGGCGGTGCTGAAAGAGTATTAGTCACTTTAGCTAATGAACTTTGTAAAAATCATGAAATAAATATTATTAAATTCCACAAAGAAGACTCTTTTTACAAGCTTGAGCCAAAAATCAAACTTTTTACCCTAGAGCAGTTTGACTTTTCCACTCTTTATAATAAAATAGCCTCACGCATTAAAAAATTCAAAGCCTTAAAACAAGCACTTAAAGACCACAAAAGCGATGTTTTTATCTCATTTTTAGATACAACTAATATTGCTTGCATTTGGGCAAACAAAGGTTTAAATACACCTTTAATCATTAGCGAACATAGCTCTTATACTTATTTAAAATCTAAAATTTGGAAGTTTTTACGCCGTATAAGTTTTCCTCATGCAAATGCTTTAACCGTGCTAAGTAATGATGATAAAAATTACTATGAAAACTTTGTTAAAAAAGTTATCAATATGCCAAATCCTTGTCATTTTAGCCCTATTAAAGAAAATTTAAAAAAAGAAAATAATGTCATTTTCGTAGGCAGACTTGATCATAATAAAAATGCTTCTATGTTTTTAAAAGCCATAGCAAGGCTAGATACAAATTTACAAAAACAATACAACTTTTTCATAGCAGGCGATGGAGAATTAAGACAAGATTTAGAACAAGAAGCCAAGAATTTAAATATCAAAGTTAATTTTCTAGGTAAAGTTGAAAATATGCAAGAGCTTTATAAAAAAGCAAAAATAATCTGCCTTTGCTCTTTCATAGAAGGCTTGCCAACAGTTTTACTTGAAAGTTTATATTATCAAGTAGCGCGCATTAGCACTAAATACACAAGCGGTCATAAAGATTTAATTGATGATGGAAAAGATGGATTTTTAGTAGATTTAGATGATGAAAAAGCTTTAAGCGAAAAACTCGCACTTTTAATGCAAGATGAAAATTTAAGAAAAACACTAGCGCTTAATGCACAGCAACGATGTAAAGATTATGAAGTGGCCAATGTAGCACAAAAATGGCTTGATTTAATCAAAGAAGTAAGGGTTTAAAATGAAAAAACTAGCAATTTTTATTTATTCTTTAGGAAGTGGTGGCGCTGAAAGGGTTGTATCTACGCTATTACCTGTGTTAAATTTAAAATATGAAATACATTTAATTTTAATGAATGATAAAATATCATATGATATTCCTGAAGTTAATATCCACTACCTTGAAAAATCAAGTCCAAGTGAAAGTAACTTAGCTAAATTTTTAAAACTACCCTTGCTAGCTATAAAATACAAAAAACTTTGTGAAGATTTAAAAATCAACTTGCAATTTGTATTATTAAATAGACCTAATTATATTGCGTTAATGGCAAAATCCCTAGGACTTAAATCAACCCTTATTATCAATGAATGCACCACTCCAAGTGTGATTTATAAACATAATAATCTAAATTCTTTTATCAATAAATTTCTTATTAAAAAACTTTATAACAAAGCAGATTTAATCTTAGCAAATTCTATAGGAAACAAAGAAGATTTAATACAAAATTTCAATATAGAGGCTAAAAAATGCGATATTTTATACAATGCCATAGACTTAGAAAACATCATAGAAAAATCTAAAGAAAAAATAGACTTTAAAGATCCTTTTATATTAAGTGTTGGAAGGCTTGATCATGGTAAAAATCATGCTATGCTTATAAGAGCTTATGCAAAAGTTAAAACTGATTTAAAATTAGTCATTTTAGGCGAGGGCATTTTAAAAGATGAGCTTTTAACTTTAATAGAAACTTTAAATTTAAAAGATAAAGTCTTTTTACTAGGTTTTGATAAAAATCCTTATAAATACATGAGCAAATGTGACTTTTTTGCTTTTGCTTCAAGTTTTGAAGGTTTTTCCAATGTTTTAATCGAATGCCTAGCTTGTAATACTGCCGTACTTTGCACTGATCATAAAAGTGGGGCAAGGGAGCTATTTTTAGATGATGAGTTTGGACTTTTAGTAAAAGTAGATGATGAAAAAGCCATGCAAGAAGGCTTAGAAAAAATGTGCAATGATGAAGCATTAAAAGCTTCATATAGACAAAAGGCTTTTTTGCGTGCAAAAGAATTTGATAAAATTAGCATAGCAAAGCAATTATTTGAATTTTTCAACAAGGCATAAAATGAAACTGCAACAAAATTTCACTGATAATAATTCTATAAAATATACCTGTATTTTAATCCTTATAGCCTTTGCTTTTAGTGTTTTGTGTAGGTTATACTGGGTGGCTTGGGCAAGTGAGTTTTATGAGTTTTTCTTTAATGATCAACTTATGATTACTACTAATGATGGCTATGCTTTTGCAGAAGGTGCAAGGGATATGATAGCAGGTTTTCATCAACCTAATGACTTATCTTATTTTGGAAGCTCACTTTCTACTTTGACTTACTGGCTTTATAATATTTTACCTTTTAGTTTTGAAAGTATTATTTTATATATGAGTACTTTTTTTGCTTCTTTGATTGTTGTGCCTATTATATTAATCGCAAGAGAGTATAAACTCACTACATATGGCTTTATAGCAGCCTTGCTTGGAAGCATTGCAAATAGTTATTATAACCGCACTATGAGTGGGTATTATGATACAGATATGCTAGTATTAGTTTTACCAATGCTTATTTTACTTACTTTTATACGCTTAACTATCAATAAAGACATTTTTACCCTACTTTTAAGTCCGGTTTTCATCATGATTTATTTGTGGTGGTATCCATCAAGTTATTCTTTAAATTTTGCTATGATAGGACTTTTTGGACTTTATACTTTAGTATTTCATAGAAAAGAAAAGATTTTTTATCTAGCTATTGCTTTGATGATCATAGCTTTAAGTATGCTAGCATGGCAATATAAACTTGCTTTGATTGTATTATTATTTGCTATTTTTGCCTTTAAAGAAGAAAAAATTAATTTTTATATGGTTTGGGCTTTGATTTTTATTAGCATTTTGATATTACATTTAAGTGGTGGTTTAGATCCTGTTTTATATCAACTTAAATTTTATGTTTTCAAAGCTTCTGATGTGCAAAATTTAAAAGATGCTGCCTTTATGTATTTTAATGTTAATGAAACTATTATGGAAGTAAATACTATCGATCCTGAAGTATTTATGCAAAGAATTAGCTCTAGTGTTTTAGTATTTATCCTTTCTTTTATAGGTTTTATCTTACTTTGCAAAGATCACAAAAGTATGCTTTTGGCTCTACCTATGCTTGCACTAGGTTTTATGGCTTTAAGAGCTGGACTTAGATTTACCATTTATGCAGTTCCTGTGATGGCTTTGGGTTTTGGGTATTTTTTATATGCTTTTTTTAATTTTTTAGAAAAAAAACAAATCAAACTTAGTCTAAGAAATAAAAATATCCTACTCATGCTCATTACATTTTTTAGCATAAGCCCTGCCCTAATGCATATTTATTATTATAAATCCTCTACTGTTTTTACTTCTTATGAAGCTAGTATTTTAAATGATTTAAAAAATAAAGCTCAAAGAGAAGATTATGTCGTTGCTTGGTGGGATTATGGTTATCCAATACGCTATTATAGCGATGTAAAAACCTTAATTGATGGTGGAAAACACCTAGGAAAAGATAATTTTTTCTCATCTTTTGTCTTAAGTAAAGAACAAATTCCAGCAGCCAATATGGCAAGACTTAGCGTAGAATACACTGAAAAATCTTTCAAAGAAAATTATCCTGATGTTTTAAAAGCTATGGTAAAAGATTATAACCAAACAAGTGCTAAAGATTTTTTAGAAAGTTTAAATGATAAAAATTTTAAATTTGATACCAATAAAACAAGAGATGTATATATTTACATGCCTTATAGAATGTTGCGTATCATGCCTGTGGTAGCACAATTTGTAAATACAAATCCTGACAATGGAGAACAAGAAAAAAGTTTATTTTTCTCTCAAGCTAATGCCATAGCTCAAGATAAAACAACAGGTTCTGTTATGCTTGATAATGGAGTAGAAATTATTAATGATTTTAGAGCTTTAAAACTAGAAGGTACAACTATACCTTTAAAAGCTTTTGTAGATATAGAATCCATCACTAATGGCAAATTTTATTACAATGAAATTGATTCAAAAGCTCAAATTTATTTACTCTTTTTAAGAGAATATAAAAGCTTTGTGATTTTAGATGAAAATCTTTATAATAGTGCCTACATACAAATGTTTTTATTAAATCAATACGATCAAGATTTATTTGAGCAAGTCACTAATGATGCAAGAGCAAAAATTTATAGGCTAAAAAGATGAAAATAGGAATTTTAACCCATAGTGCAATGAGTGTGTATTATTTTCGTCTTGCACTCATTAGAGCTTTAGAAAAAAATAATCATGAAGTTATAATCATCACTCCAAAAGATGATTTTGCTATTAAGTTACAAGAGCTAGGCTATAAGGTTTGCTTTTATGATTTAGCTAGATCAAGTGTCAATCCTTTAATTGTTTTTAAAAATCTACTTAGTTTAAAAAATACACTCAAAAGTTTAAATTTAGATCTTTTACAAACAAGCGCTCACAAAAGCAATACAACAGGTATTATAGCAGCTAAAATGGCGGGCATTAAATACACTTTTGGTTTGGTTGAAGGCTTAGGAAGTTTTTACATAGATGATGATTTTAAAAGCAAATTAGTAAGAATAAGCATTAATTTACTTTATAAAATTTCTTTTAAACTTGCAAATGGTTTTATTTTTGTCAATGAAAGCAATGCTTTATTTATGAAAAATTTAGGCTTAAAAGAAGAAAAAATCAAAATCATAAAATCCGTAGGGCTAAATTTAAAACAATTTTTACCTTTAAAAATTAGCACAGAAGAAAAACAAGCTTTTTTAAAAGAACACAATATGCCTGATAAACCTATCGTTTTAATGATTTCAAGAGCACTTTGGCATAAAGGAATTAAAGAATTTTATGAAGTAAGCCAAATTTTAAAAGATAAGGCAAATTTTGTTTTAGTGGGTGGAAGAGATGATAATAAATCTTGTGCACCATTAGAATTTTTAAACTCAAATGATGTTTTTTATCTTGGCGCAAGAAGTGATATTGCACATTTATTAAATTTATGCGATATTTTTGTTTTACCAAGCTATAAAGAAGGCTATCCAAGAACGGTTTTAGAAGCACAAGCTTGTAAAAAAGCATGTGTGGTAAGTGATGCTGAAGGTTGCATTGAAGCAGTGAATAATGCCATAGACGGTTTAATTTGTAAAAGCAAAGATAGCAAGGATTTAGCTGAAAAAATCGCAGTTTTACTAGAAGATGAAAAACTAAAAAATACTTTAGCACAAAATGCTTTTCTTAGAGCGCAAAATTATGATGAAAATATCATAGCTTTGAAATATCTTGACTTTTATAGGGGTTTTATAAATGTATAAAAATGGTTTAAAGCGTGTTTTTGACTTTTTTTTGGCTTTGATTTTATTGATTATTTTTTTACCCTTTATAGTGCTTATAGGTATTGTTTTAAAAATCGTTCAAGGAAGTGTGCTTTTTAAACAAGCAAGACCAGGATTAAATGAAAAAATTTTTTATATTTATAAATTTAAAACTATGAGTGATGAAACCGATGAAAATGGAGAATTACTTCCTGATGAATTACGCTTAAAGCCTTTTGGTAAGCTAGTTAGAAGCTTGAGTTTAGATGAATTACCGCAGCTTTTTAATGTATTAAAAGGCGATATGAGCTTCATAGGCCCAAGACCTTTACTTGTAGAATACTTGCCCTTATACAATCAAGAGCAAAAAAAACGCCACGATGTAAGACCAGGCATTACAGGTTGGGCACAGATTAATGGACGCAATGCTATTTCTTGGGAGCAAAAATTTAAATATGATGTAGAATATGTGCAAAATTGCTCTTTTTTATTTGATCTTAAAATCTTTTTTATGACCATTATTAAAGTTTTAAAAAGAAGCGGGGTTAATAAAGAAGGAGTAGCTACAACGGATAAATTCAATGGACACAACTAAAAGTATTTATATATATGGTTCTAGTGGGCATGGTTTAGTCTGTGCTGATGTAGCTAGAAATTTAGGATATGAAAAAATCATCTTTTTGGATGATAATAAAGGCTTAAAATATCACTCCAATTTAGAAAAACACGATATGTTTATTGCTATTGGCGCAAACTCTATTAGAGAAAAACTTTTCAAAAAAGCAAAAGATGATGGGTTTAGATTAGTTAATTTGATACACAAAAGTGCTATTATTAGCCCAAGTGCTTTTTTAGATGATGAGGGTATTTTAATCATGTCAAATGTCGTAGTTAATGCTAAAGCTAGTATTGCAAAAGGTGTGATTTTAAATACTGCTTGTGTGATTGAGCATGAGTGTTTTGTAGATGAGTTTAGCCATATTAGCGTTGGGGCTAAACTAACAGGAAATGTAAAAATAGGAAAGCGTTGTTTTTTGGGAGTTAATTCAAGCGTTATTCCTTGTATAAGTTTAAATGATGATATAACTTTAGGTGCAGGAGCAGTTGTAGTTAAAAACTTAACTTCTAAAGGTATTTATGCTGGAGTTCCTGCTAAGAAAATAAAGGAGGTAAAATGAGATTTTTTCTATCAGCACCACATATGAGTGGAAAAGAATTAGAATACATACACAAAGCTTTTGAAAGTAATTATATAGCACCTTTGGGTGAATTTGTTAATGCCTTAGAACAAAGTATTAAAGATTATACAAAAAGTTCTAACACACTTGCTCTAAATGCAGCCACTGCAGCTATTCATTTAGCTTTAAGAGTTTTGGGCATCAAAGAAGGCGATATAGTTCTAGCTTCAAGTTTTACCTTTATTGCTTCAGTAGCACCTATTTCTTACATGAATGCTACGCCTGTATTTATTGATTGTGATGAAACTTATAATTTAGATGTAAATTTATTAAAAAAAGCTATCAAAGAAAGTCCTAAAAAGCCAAAAGCTCTTATTTTAACACACCTTTATGGTAATGCTTCTAAAATGGATGAGATCGTCCAAATTTGTAAAGAAAATGAGATTTTTTTAATTGAAGATGCTGCTGAAGCTTTGGGAAGTTTTTACAAAAATAAAGCCTTAGGTACTTTTGGGGATTTTGGAGTATATTCTTTTAATGGTAATAAAATCATCACAACAGGTGGTGGTGGCATGCTTGTGAGTGAAAATCATGCTAATCTTGAAAAAGCAAGATTTTACAGTACCCAAGCTAGAGAAAATTGCCTTCATTATGAGCATAAAGAATATGGCTATAATTATAGAATGAGCAATATCTTAGGTGCAATCGGTACTGCTCAAATGGAAGTTTTAGAAGAAAGAGTGAGTAAAAAGCGTGAAATTTATAGCTGGTATAAAGAATTTTTAAGTGGAACTTTTACTTTTTTAGATGAGCTTGAAAATACCAAGTCAAATCGCTGGTTAAGCACTGCTTTACTTGATTTTGATTTAAATAAACTTAATACTTATGAAAAACATTGTATATGTGAAAATAAAAATGTTCAAATTCAAGATAAAATTTTAAAAATCATACAAGTTTTAAAAGATAATAAAATCGAAAGTCGTCCACTTTGGAAGCCAATGCATTTGCAAGAACTTTACAAAGGCTGCGATACTTACTTAAATGGTAATAGTGAGTTTTTCTTTAGTAATGGAATTTGCCTTCCAAGTGCAACTACTATGAGCAAAGCTGATGTAGAGGAAGTTTCTACTTTAATCTTAAACACCTTAAAGGACTAAGATGGATTATAAAAGCAAACGCTTAGGATTTTTTCTAGGCGCTGATATTTTACTTTTTGTTATAAGTATTTATTTATCTTTTTCTTTACGCTTTAGCGCAGACATCCCAAGTGAATTTTATGAAGGTATGTTTAAAAGTGCTGTGATTTTGATTTTACTTAAAATCATTTTTCTAGCTTTTTTTAAAATTTATCAAGTTGCTTGGAGATTTTTCTCCCTTAATGAAGCGCGTAAATTAGTCATCGCTTTAGCTTTGGCTGAGCTTGTATTTTTAGCAATTTATTATTTTTATGATGATTTTTTTAATCCTTTTCCAAGAAGCGTTATAGGAATAGACTTTGTTTTATCTTGTATGCTAATTGGAAGTTTGCGTATAAGCAAAAGAATGATAGTTGATTTTAGAAAGCCAAAATACAACGAAGAACATCCTTGTATAGTAGTTGGCGCCACTTCAAAGGCTTTGCATTTATTAAAAGGAGCTAAAGAAGGGAGCTTAGGACTTTTTCCTGTAGCTGTAGTAGATGAGCGTAAAAATTTAATAGGTACTTATTGTGATAAATTTATAGTTGAAGAAAAAGAAGCAATCAGAAAATATACCGCTGAAGGAATTCATACTGCTATCATTGCTTTAAAACTTGAGCAAGAAGAATTAAAAAAGCTTTTTGACGAACTCATTGCTTATGGGATTAATGATATAAAGCTTTTTTCTTTTACGCAAAATGAAGCAAGAGATATAAGTATCGAAGATTTATTAGCGCGTAAGCCAAAAGATTTGGATAATGCTTGCGTGATTGATTTTATCAAAGATAAAGTAGTTTTAGTTAGTGGAGCTGGTGGAACTATAGGAAGTGAGCTTTGCAAACAATGCATTAAATTTGGTGCAAAACACTTAATCATGCTTGATCATAGTGAGTATAATTTATATAAAATAAATGAAGAATTAAGCTTACATAAAGAAAAAATCGAACCTATTATGATGAGTATATTAGACAAAGAAGCGTTAGAAAAACTTTTACAAGAAAAAAACATAGATTTGATTTTACATGCAGCAGCTTACAAACATGTGCCTTTATGTGAGCAAAATCCACATTCAGCTATTTTAAATAACATCATAGGTACTAAAAATTTAATCGATCTTGCAAAAGCTTATAAGGTTGCTAAATTTGTTATGATAAGCACTGATAAGGCTGTAAGACCGACTAACATCATGGGTTGCACAAAAAGAATTTGTGAACTTTATACATTAAGCTCAAGTTGTGAAAATTTTGAAGTAGCTTGTGTGCGTTTTGGTAATGTTTTAGGGTCAAGTGGAAGTGTAATACCTAAATTTAAAGCTCAAATTGCAGCTAATGAGCCACTTACTCTTACTCATCCTGATATAGTGCGTTATTTTATGTTAGTAGATGAGGCTGTGCAACTTGTTTTACAAGCTGCGGCTATTGCCAAAGGTGGAGAATTATTTGTACTTGATATGGGTGAGCCTGTTAAAATCATGGATTTAGCTAAAAAAATGCTTTTACTTTCTAATAAAAAGTTAGAAATCAAAATCACTGGACTTAGAAAAGGTGAAAAACTTTACGAAGAGCTTTTAATCCATGAAAATGATTTAAAAACTCAATATGAAAGTATATTTGTTACCACTAGTGATCTTAAAGATTTAAAAATTTTAAATCAAGAAATAGAAAAATTACTCCAAAGCACAGATCCTGCAAAAGTTTTAAAGGAGATTGTACCTGAATTTAATCACAATAAAAACGGAGAGTGATTAAATTCTAATTTTATTTTAAAATGATATAATATAAACTTTTAATTGATTAATAAAAATAAAAACGATACAATTACAGTTTTATGTAATTACATCAAGATAAAGGAAAAAAAGTGAAGTTATTAGTAGTTGATGATAGTTCTACCATGAGAAGAATAATCAAAAATACCCTTGTAAGATTAGGCCACAAGGATGTTTTAGAAGCTGAACACGGAGTTGAAGCTTGGGATTTACTTTCACAAAATGATGATATTAAAATTTTAATTACTGACTGGAATATGCCTGAAATGAATGGCTTGGAATTAGTAAAAAAAGTAAGAGCGGAAGAAAAATATGCTGATATGCCAATTATTATGGTAACTACAGAAGGTGGTAAAGCAGAAGTTATTACCGCCTTAAAAGCAGGCGTAAATAACTATATTGTAAAACCTTTTACTCCTCAAGTGTTAAAAGAAAAACTTGAAGATGTTTTAGGAACAAACGAAGGCTAATTATAAGTTTTTATGCAAACACATTATTACGAACTTTTTTTTCAAACAGACAAGGAATATTTAGATTTATTCCTTGATCTTATCTTTTCTCTAGAGATAGACGCTATAGAAGAAAAAAACAATGGTATTTATATAAGATCAGAAGAAGATATAGAACTCATTAAAATAGCCTTGCATGATTTTCATCAAAAATTATGTCAAAAACTAAATACTCATATTAATTTCCACTCTACCTTAGAAAAAAAAGAAAATAAAAATTGGATAGAAGAGTATAAAAAAGGTATACAAGCTTTGACGATCGATAATATCCATATTCACACCACTTGGCAAGAAGCTAAACAAGATAAAATTAATATCATTATAGATCCTGCTCTAGCTTTTGGCTCAGGACATCATGAGAGTACTTATACTTGTATAGAATTTCTACAAAAATATACAGATAATTCCAAATTTTGCTTAGATGTGGGTTGTGGAAGTGGAATTTTAAGCATTATCATGGCAAAACTTGGAGCCAAAGTACAAGCTTGCGATACAGATGAATTAGCTATAGTTGCAAGTAAAGAAAACGCAAAATTAAATCAAGTTAGCTTTGATGATATTTGGGTAGGTTCTATTAATAAAAGCTTACATAAATATGATATAGTTGTGGCAAATATCATTGCCGATATATTGATCATACTAGAAAAAGATCTTAAAGAAAAAACCAAAGAAGGTGGAATTTTGATCTTATCTGGTATATTAAATAAATATGAAGAAAGGATTAAAAATAAATTCAAAGATTTCACTTTGTTAGAATGCAAACACAAAGGAGAATGGTTGAGTTTAGTTTACAAAAAGGAATTGCAATAATGAATAAAAAACCAAATGATTTAAAAGATAATCAAAACAATAATAACTTTTTTAACAAAAATCCCATTTTTATTTTTGCCATTTTTGCCATTGTGATGATTCTTTTATTTAAAGGATTTTTAGATGATGGTAGCATGGGTATTATGGGCGGAGAAAACACTAAAAAAGTTACTTATTCTGAATTAAAAACTTTAATTGAAAATAATCAAATTGCCCAAGTTAATATAGGTCAAACTACTATAAAAGCTGTATCTAAAGCAGGAAATATGGTATATATTACCAAAAAAGTTCCAAATGATGCTACTTTTGTTCCTTTACTTGACTCAAAAGGCGTTTCCTATGGTGCTTTTAATGAAAGCAATTGGTTTATAGATATCTTACTTTCTTGGGTTTTGCCAGTATTTATTTTCTTTGGTATATGGATGTTTTTAGCTTCTCGTATGCAAAAAAATATGGGTGGATCTATACTTGGTATAGGAAGTTCTAAAAAACTTGTAAATTCAGAAAAACCGAAGGTTAAATTTAATGATGTTGCAGGTGTTGAAGAAGCAAAAGAAGAAGTTAAAGAAATTGTTGATTTTCTAAAATATCCTGAAAGATACATCAATCTTGGAGCAAAAATTCCAAAAGGACTTTTGCTTGTTGGTCCTCCAGGTACAGGTAAAACTTTGCTTGCAAAAGCAGTGGCAGGCGAAGCTGATGTGCCATTTTTTAGCGTATCAGGTTCATCTTTTATAGAAATGTTTGTAGGAGTTGGTGCTTCTAGAGTAAGAGATTTATTTGAAAATGCTAAAAAAGAAGCTCCAGCTATTGTATTTATAGATGAAATCGATGCTATAGGTAAATCACGTGCAGCAAGCGGTATGATGGGCGGAAATGATGAAAGAGAGCAAACTTTAAATCAACTTCTAGCTGAAATGGATGGTTTTGGTACCGAAAGCTCACCAGTAATTGTTCTAGCAGCGACAAATCGTCCTGAAGTACTTGATGCAGCACTACTTAGACCGGGGCGTTTTGATAGGCAAGTTTTGGTAGATAAGCCTGATTTTAAAGGTAGATGTGATATTTTAAAAGTCCATATGAAAGATGTTAAAATTTCACCTGAAGTAAAAGTAGAAGATATTGCAAGATTAACAGCAGGTCTTGCGGGTGCTGATTTGGCAAATATCATTAATGAAGCGGCTTTGCTTGCAGGTAGGGATTCTAAAAAACATGTGGAGCAAAAAGACTTAGTAGAGGCAGTAGAAAGAGCCATAGCAGGACTTGAGAAAAAATCACGCAGAATTAATGATAAAGAGAAAAAAATCGTAACTTATCATGAGTGCGGCCATGCTTTAATAGCTGAAACTACAAAAGGTGCTAAAAAAGTAAGTAAAGTTTCTGTTATTCCTCGTGGTTTAGCAGCTTTAGGATATACACTCAATACCCCTGAAGAAAATAAATTTTTAATGCAAAAACATGAACTTTTAGCTGAAGTTGATGTGCTTTTAGGAGGACGTGCAGCTGAAGAAATTTTCATTAAAGAAATTTCAACAGGTGCAAGCAATGACCTTGAGCGTGCAACTGATATTATCAAAGCTATGATTTCTATGTATGGTATGAGTGAAATTGCTGGCTTAATGGTACTTGAAAAGCAAAGAAATACTTTCTTAAGTGGCGGGCAAACTGTAAAAGATTATTCTGATAAAATGGCTCAAGATTTAGATGAGTATGTAAAGAAAACATTGGATGAACGCTATGCGGGTGTAAAAGAAATTTTAAAAACCTATAGCGGTGCTATAGAGGTGATGGTACAAGCACTCTATGAAGAAGAAACTATTGATGGTGCCAAAGTAAGAGAGATTATTAAAAACTATGAAGAAGAAAATAATCTTCCAACACGCCTAGAAGAAAAAGAGCAAGAAGCTACTAAGGAAGACTAATGAAAACAAATTTTATTGCAAAAACTGGTTGGAGTTTGCTTATAGTTCTAGCTATAGTTTTTGCAATATTTCAATTTATATGGGGATTTTCTTGGCTTTTATGGTGTATTTTTATATTTTTTATTTATCTTTTTAGAGCTAAAAAAATTGATTATATAGCAGATCCAAACACCATTATAGCTCCCATAGAAGGAAAAATCAAATGTATCAAAACAAGCTCGTATAAAGAACTTGGCGAGTGTATAGAAGTGCAAATTATCAATAATATTTTTTCCCAAGGAAATATCATAGCTCCGCTTGATATGAATATAGAAGAAACTAGAATAAGGCATGGACTTTTTTTATGTCCATTTATGAAAAATACAAATTTAATGGGTGAAAGAATGTTGTTTTTAGCTAATTCCAAGAGCAAACAATGGGCATTACGCGTTATTTTTGGAGCATTGAATAGAAAAGCTCATATTGATGATTTTGGTCATCATTTAAACCATGGACAAAATATAGGTTTTATGTTTGATGGTAGTGTAAGTTTATTACTTCCAAAAGACACTAGAATTTGCGTAAATGAAAATGATAAAGTACGCATTGGTACATTAATAGGATATTTAAATCCATGAATTTTAAACTAATTTATATTTTACCTAATCTTTTTACAGCCGCTTCCATATTTTTAGGTATTATTTCAGTGATTGCTTCTATTAATCAAAACTTTGATAAAGCATTAATTTATATTATTTTATCATTAATTTGCGATGGTTTAGATGGACGCGTTGCAAGAGCTACTAACTCTACTTCTAAATTTGGAGTTGAGTTTGACTCACTAGCTGATTTAATAGCCTTTGGTGTAGCACCTGCTATGCTTTTTTATATGAGCATAGGTTATGAATATGGTCGTTTTGGCTCATTAATAGCTGGTTTATTTGTAGTTTTTGGCGCTATACGCTTGGCAAGATTTAATGTCACAACAGGAACTTATGAACCATCGGTTTTTATAGGTCTACCTATACCAACAGCAGCGGTTGTAAGTGCTTTATGGGTAAGTGCTTATTTATATTATGATTTTTTACATGATTTTTCTTTAATAATAATATGTATCCAAATGCTTCTAGCCTTTTTAATGGTAAGCAACATAAGGTATCCAAGTTTTAAGAAAATCGATCTAAAAAGAGCAAATGTTTTGAAGGTGTTAATCCTTTTAGTAATTTTATTTTCTATGCTTTATCTGTATTTTTTAGAAAGTGCATTGATTATTGCTAGTTTATATGTGCTTTATGGGATTGTTCGTAGTTTTTTTACCCTAGCTCGTAAATTTAAAAAATATTAATTTTACTTTCACTTCATTTTCTATCAATATACTTTTCATTATTTTTCAAAAAGGAGTAAAAATGAATAAAAACAAATTATTCAGACAAATTCACATTTACATTAGTTTATTTTTCTTACCACTTGCATTTTTATATGCAATCACAGGTTTTGCTTATATAGCTGGTTTTGATGGAGAAAGTGGAGCTAAAATTCAAAATTACAAAGTTCAAGCTATTATTCAAGAGGGTGCTGAAGCTGAATTTTTAATTGATTTTTTAAAGAAAAACAACTTAAAAATTCCTTCATCTTTGGAACCAAAACTCAACAAAAAAGGCGATGGCATAGAACTTGGGACTATAAATTATATAGCAAGTATTATAAAATTAGATGAGAATGACTATGAAATTACAACAAAAGATAGAAGCTTGCTTGGAAATATGATTTTGCTTCATAAAGATAAAGGTATGTGGTACTTTTCTGTACTTGGGTTAGCTTTTGCACTTGCTATGATAATACTTTATATTTCAGGACTTTTAATCACTATCATAGCTATACGCAAAGATAGAGGTAAACAAATAGCAGTTTTAGGTGCTGGTTTTATTATAACTTTAATCATAGCTTATTTCAGTGTATAAATTTAAGGTATATCTTATAAACAATAAGATATACTTTCCCTTTTAATACGGACAGATGGGTGAGTGGCTGAAACCACACCCCTGCTAAGGGTGCAGATCTTAACGGGTCTCGAGGGTTCAAATCCCTCTCTGTCCGCCACTATCTGAATACTATTTTTCCATAATAAAAGGGTATGAAAGAAATAAAAAAATAATACTTAATATTATAATTATTTATTATAACTATTATTTTTAATAAATATTTATATCAAAATCAATATTCTTTTCTAAATTATTTATATAAGAAACATAAACTTTATAAACCATTTCACAATTTGAATGACCTAAGATTTTACTTAACTCAATAGGACTTAAAGACTTTGATAAAAGTGCATTAGTTGCAAATGTATGACGCATTGAATAAAGTCGTCTATATTCTAAATTTAAATCTTTTAAAATTATTTTCCAATAATTTCGACTAAAAACATAATCATCTTTATAAGGATCTGAATACTGAGTTTCCAAAAGATAAGTATTATTTTTGTATTTATGAACATACTCATATAAATCACTATAAATAACATTAAATAAAGGTATTTTTCGAATGCTATAAAAAGTTTTAGGAGTGCTTTCTCCAAATCGCGACCGAGTAGAGTTTATATTTATAGTTTTAGCTTTAAAATCTATATCATTTATTTTTAATGCCAAAATCTCACCAGTTCTCATACCAGTAAAAAAACCTAATTTTAAAAATATTTGAAATTTATCATTATATTTTTTACTAAAATCAATAATTTTTAGAACTTCATCTTTAGAAAATGGCTTAATGCGTTTTTTTTGATGTTTTGGAAGTTTTATATTCTTTGTTGGATTTTTTAAAATTATTTCATCGTCTAAAGCTAAATCAAATATCTGACTTAAAATACCTAAATAATGCTTTTTTGACTTAATACTTACATCATTAATATTGCTTATCCAGTTTTTTATAATGGATGGTTTAATTTCACTTATATCATATTCAAAAAAATAAGAAAGACGATTTTTAATAATACCATTAACTTTATAATGTGTTGAAACTTTATAGTTATTTTGAGAAATTTTCAAAAATAATTCAGAATATGATTTAAAAGACATATTTATAACCTTTTTCAATCAAATAATCTTCTAAATCATCAATATCATTTATTTTTATTTTTTTAGCATCAATAAGCCCGCGTTCAATAGCTAAATTCACATGATATAAAATTTTTCCATCAATACCACAATATTTAAAATCATCGCTTTGAATTAATTTCATAAGTGCATAATCACTTAATGGATGTTTATTATTTCTCATTACAGAGAGAATGCCTGTATTTTCTCTTTTTTTGAATGATATTTTTTTATATCTTTTATATAATTTAGGATGTTTTTCTTTTTCATACTGATATACAATTCTTCCCATAAATTTATAAATTAATTTACAATTATCATACTCTATAGTTTCCTTATCATTCATAAAACAAAAATATTGCTTATCAAAACTCCATTCACAGACACAATCATCATTATTTATAAAATCAAATAAATTATAAAAATCTTTTTTAAAAAAATTAATTTTTCTATATATCCATAATGGAACAGGAGTTTTAGAAGTTAAAAATCTTCTTACTTTATGCTTAACATACCACGCACTTAAAAAATCTAAATCATATCTATCATTGAAATTAATAAAAGTTTTATAAATATATTTCATAACATAGCCGGTAGGATTATTTAAAGACCATTGAAAACCATTAATTTCACCATTTAAAACTTGTTCTTTTGTAAGTTTATTGCCTTGTTTTAAGTTTTGAGGTGCATAGAATATTTTTTTATATATTTCAAAAGTATAATTAAACGCATATTTAGGAATATAAATTAAAGCGTGAATATGTGGAACTCCGTCCTTTTTATGCGGTTCAAAGCACCTGATATAAAGCTTTTTTAAACCTTTATATTTTCTATGAATTCTCATAATAAATAAATTCCATTGATAATTTAATAGTTTAATTAAATCTTTAATTGTAAAAGCTTCATTAATATTTATTTTATAATTTAAAGAATAATCAAGATATTTTCTATCAAATGGTTTAAAAGAAGTAAAATCGCCTTTTAAAGCATTTCTAAAACAACCATTAAGAGTAATAGTCAAAAAAACAGGCATTAGATCGTAATCAAATTGTAAGCTTGAAATAACATTACAACGATTAACAAGCTCAGCATAATATTTTTTACCAAAATTAGCAGAATATGACAAATCTAAAAAAGATTTTATTTCACCGGTAAAAGAAGTATAAAATCTATTAGAAAGATAATTTCTTTGATTATCTAATTTTAAATTACACAGCTCTAAATCTTTTAAACTTAGTCCATAACTTAAAGGTAAGAGTTTTTTATTAAATTGACAAGAGCTGTCATTATGTGCGACTGCGTCGCTCATAATGCCATCTTTTTTTAGATTGTAATTTATTGATTGATTAAATAAATTATTTTCCATTGCAACACCTTTATATAATTTATAATATTTCTATTGAGAGAGTTAAGACAGTATTACTAACTTGATTTCTTTCTATCTTAAATAAATAACCAAGAAGCCAAATATCTTTTAATAATGGAATACCAGATTCATAATTAATATTAGTTTGCTTATTAATTCCACTTAAAACCAATAAATCGCCCCGCTTAAGTGTATAAGATGATTTTAATTCTTTTTTAGAAGTAATAGGAGTTAGATTATTATTTGATATTAAATCTTCAACAATTAAATGTAAATCAAAATCAACTAAATCACCTATAATTAAAGGTTTTAACCTAACTTGTAATCCTACATCTTTATAATCATAACTTGAATTTTGAGCAACTTCAGTATTAGAAACTTGTGTAGTAGATTTTAAAAATGGAATATTTTGAACAGAACTAAAAAACACTTCAGAATTAGATCTAGCGACCAAAAAAGGATTAGAAACGATTTTGGTAATACCTTTATTTTCTAAAAAGCTAAGAGTTGAATAAAAACTCTTTTTATCAACTTCAATAATATTATTTTCAGTTGAATAAGGAATAGTAATTAAATTAACATAGAAATTAAAATTATTGATAGAATTATTTTTTAAACGAGCTTTTAAGGTAGAACCCATATCTTTTAAATTATCAAGATTAGTTTCTAAGATAGTGATTTTAAACTTTAATTGTTTTAAATCAAAACTATCAATATCATTAATAGCACTTTTTAACTTAGAATATATGAAATCATCACTTAAAAAAGAAATAGAATTAGAACGATAAATATAGGTAGAATTAATATCATAAATATTTAAAAGAGAAGATATATCATCATAAGAATTTTTATTAAGTCTTATATATCTTAAATTCTTATTATTATTTTTATTTTTTAAATAACTTAAATTATTATCTTTAAAATTATTTTCATACACATAATAAAAAGATCCGGTAAAAGCAAGCTTTAGATTTTGAAGCTTTAAAGCACTTTCAAAAACATCTAAAGTAATATTAGGAAAATTTTTATTAGTATAAAAAATATATTTATCAGGATTAATATTAGAACTTACCAAAATATCAACATTATTATAAGTGGAAGCTAACTCAGCATATTCAAATATATTATTTGAAAAAGTATGACCAAATAAAAAACTAAAACTTAAAAGAATTAAAACTAGTTGTTTTTTCATTAGATTTATCATTTTTTTTAACACCTTTCTTAAGATTATCAAAAACTTCAATTTTAAAGACTAAAAAATAAGAATATCCCTTAAAAATTTTTGTTTTATGAATAAAAACAGGATTGTAAAAATTAAGAATTTCATCAAAATAATCTCTAGGAATACTAAAAAAAGAATTATCATCCTTATCAACAATATTACATTCAAGTTGAATACAATTAACCTTATAAACAAAAGTAGAATTAAAATCTTTAACATTATCAGAAAAATCATTTAAATAATTACTTGTTTTAAATAAAGGAAATGAAGAATTATTATCAAAGTTAAAAGTTAAGTTATTTTCATCAGAATTAATTTTAGGTATATCATTTGAATTAGTATTAAAATAATTTAAAAAAATATAGAAAAATAAAATTAAAAGAAAAAAAGAAATAAAAGCAAAAATAAAAATTTTAGTAAAAAAAGATTTATTAGAGCTAGATTTCCCAGACTGATAAAGATTAAAAACTTCTTGATTAGCTTTTAAAGAAAATCTAAAAACTAAATCTTTGCCATACATTTTATAAGATGAAAATTGAGCGTATCTAAAAGAATTTTTACTTATTCTTTTACCACTATCTAAAGCTTTATAAAAAAACTCAGCAACTCTTTTATATTCATTAGAAACTAAACTTAAATCTTGAGTGATTAAAATAATTTCTTGATGTATATGACGATGATATGTTAACCACCAAATTAAAATTTTATCATCTTTATTTTTAAAAACATTGTGTATCTCATCAATAATAAACATTGATTTAAATAATTTCAATTCATTGGCTTTAATATTTATTTCATCATCATTAGCACTATTAGAATATAAATTATAAAGTTCTGATAGATACAAATAAAAAACATCAAAATCAAACTTTAAAAGCTTATTGCTAATATCAAATTTTAAGCCATTTATATTAGTATAGCAATAAAGATAATCAAAAGTCTTAATTTTTCTTTTAATTTCAAAACCTAATATTTTTTTATTCTTTAAAGTAGGCTCAACAAAATATTCATATAGCTTATTTACCGCAAAATAAGTTTTACCACTTCCAGGATTGCCAACAATATAAGTAATAGCCATTTTTACTCCTTAATAGAAATAATTACAGCTAAAACAGAATTTCTAATATGAAAAAGAACAGACCAAAGAAGTTTAGAAAAAATTAAAACAAAAACACTAATTAAAATAGGAGAAAAAACAGAAAAAACATCATTAAAAGCCTTAAAAAATCCAAGAGATGAAAATACAGACAAAACATTTAAAAATATATCATCTGAACTTAAAAATAAAGAATTGATATATTCAAAAAAATTATTTATTTCATTAAAAACAAAAATTATAATTTTTGCAAACGATAAAAGACCAGCAAAAAAAGCCAAAAAAAATAAAGAATTTATAGCAATGATCGTAACAAAACTAGAAATTCTTAAACTAGCTTCAATAACATATCTTTTAAAAAAATCACCAAAAAAAGCAAGCGTAGCTACAATAATTTGAAACATATTATTCCTTTAAAGATTAATTAAAAACTTAAGAGAAAAACGCCAAATAACCCTGATAAAAAATAAGAAAAAAAGGCAATAAAAGAAAACATAGAAAACGCCTGATAATTTACTTGTAAATTCACAAAAATCAATTTTTATTTCATTTTTACCATCTATATAATCAAAATCAAAAGTTAAAGGACAAGTATTTGTCTGTATTGGAAAATCTATAGATTTAAAACCACTTTCAACAACAGATATAAAATCATTTATAGAATTAGAAAAAGACTTATATTGATTATTCAAATCATCAGAAAAAGATAAAAAATCTGATTTTAAAGAATCAATAAAACTATTATAGCTACCAAAATCAGATCCATCATAAGAACCGCAATTATTATCTTTACAAACATTATCGCCATTAGAACCATTTCCATTATTAGAACCATTTCCATTATTAGAACCATTTCCATTATTAGAACCATTTCCAACAGGATTAGAGCTATTACTATTATTAGAGCTATTACTATTATTAGAACCATTTCCAACAGGATTAGAAGGTTTTATAGAAGAACAATTACTACCAATACATAACTTATTATTATCCTTAATAGAAGTTCTTTCATCACTATGACCAAAATGAAAACAATTATTATCAATACAAATAGTATTATTTTTACTAAAGCCTGATCCTTTATTAATAGAAGAACACTTACCATTAATACAGATTTTATTGTCTTTTACATCAGTATTATCATCAGCTTTAAAACAACTATTACCATCAAAACAAATATTATCATTATCTTTAGAAATACTAATTTCAGAACCACTAGAAGATGGGGTAGAAGGTTTATGAAAAGGTATATTATTAGAACTAGTATTTTCATTTGAAATAAAACTACAATGATGCTCAATACAAGAAGGAGTAAAATTATCTTTAGAAAAATCAATAATATTAGGGCAATTATAATTTATATAAGTAGTTTCATCAGCACAAATACTAACACAATTATAACCTTTACCACCATTAGAAATACCAAGAACGCTATCAATGTATTTTAAACCACCATTTTCAAAACACTGAGCTTTAGCATAAGAATAGGGATTAGATATACTTTCTTTATCAATCAAAGAAACACATTTATTTTTAAAACTATCAGCTATTTCACCAGGTTGGCAAGGAACGCAAGTAACAGAATTAACGCTATCATCAATTTTAAAAATATAATTATCTTCACAAGGTTCATGAATTTTTTTATAAAAAGTTTGATAAAATTTCTGAACTTGTAAACCTCTTTGCAATTCAATATTAACATATTCTCCATTATAAGAGCCTTCGCAACCTTCATCTTCACTGTTCATGATAAAAGGAGAATTATAGTAATTATCACCGCCGTCGGTGTATATATAACCTTCTTCATAATCAAAAATAGAATCTAAAGGACGCAAACAACTATTATCAATCTCTTTCAGGGTATTTGGCTTTCCAAAACTAAGTAAAATACCAATTTCACCACCACCGAAATGAACATCATCTATAAATAATTTTCCGTAAATATAATTATCATTAATAACATGAACTTCATAAAATGCAGTATCTGGAACTTTAAAATCATACTTATCATAAAAATAGTCAGAATATGGATATCTTGAATCAGCTACAGTAAAATCTTGATAATCAGGATCTAACTCCTTAGATGAGTTAAAATAGAGTGCTCCACGCTCACTGACTACAAAACCAATCTCACTAAAAGCAAAATTAGCACTAAAATGTGCATTACCAATAAAATTTTTAGGAAAAGAACGATTTAGCCAATCCGAAGGAGAATAATACACAGGCCAAAAAGCAAAAGAAAAATCAAGAAAAAATAACAAAGAAATTAAAAAACGCATTTACTTCATCCAACGACTAACAAATAAAACCAAAATAAGCAAAATAGGAGTTATACCAACAATAAAATATATGAAAATACTAAAAAAGAAATCAAAACTAACAACGCCTGTTATGTTAAGAATACCACTCATAAAAACACCTTTTAAGACTTAAAAGAAGCTATCAAAAGCACCACAAGAAGCAAAAGAGAAAAACCACAAAGAATACCTGTTAAACTCATTAAAAAATTATAGTTTTGCTGACCCAAAATATATAAAACTTCCAAAGGTAATTCAAGTTTCATAAAAAAATCCTTTAAAATAGGCTTTGAAAGTGTTACACATCGCCGAGAAGTTTTTAAAAAGCCTTTAAGTTGAATTGTCGGCGCTAGGCACTATTTTTTTTAAAAAAATAGTGCAAAAAAAACTAATCAACAACATCATTTAAGATTTTAATTGAAATTAATACAGATTTAGCAATAAAAAAAGTTGCTATAAGTAAAGCGATAAGCGAATTAGCAAAAAGAATTAATTTACCTACATCAAATACATTGCTAAAACCAAAACCCATAAAAAAACCTTAAATTGACTTAAGCATTTTTATACCGGCTTTAACAGCAACTATAGTCCCAATAGCAGCGATGACAATAGCAACACCACCAAAAAAGGGAGCCATATCAAGAGAACCACTCATAACACCAGCTTCGCTAACAGTAACAGCAGCCGAAGCAAAAGATGCAAAAGATGCAACACCAAAAGCAGAAGCTAACATTTTATGTTTAGAAATTTTCTTTAACATAACAATTCCTTATATTTTTATTAGAGAATTTAAATTCTCTTATATTTTCAACACCAAAAAATATAAGAAAATTCAAAAAGAAGTATTTAAAATATTTTAAATACTTCAAAAAAAATTATTTTTTATCGGATTTTTTAAACTCGACACCTAAAAAATGTTCTATTGGATTATTCACTCTAACAACTCCATTATTATCAGGAATACCACCGTCAATAACAATAGTTTCTTTATTTTTAAACTTATTGCGGATAAATGAGAGAACTTGACCAGCGGTTAAATTATCAGGGCAAATAATACGAAAGATAAGTTCTTTTTTAATAGTATCCAAAACGCCGGTTTTTTCATTTAAAACATCATAAACATTAGATGATTCTATTCTAACACTAGCAGAATAAGTCCTACCATCAAAAGAACCTTCAGCAACAGATCTAACAAGACCATTTGAAAGACTATAATTAATTAAATAATCTTGACTTACAATTTCCATTTTTACACCTTTCAAAAAAAATTAACACCTTTAAAAAAACTCCCTTTCAAGGTGTTAAGAAAAAAGGGAGCAGAGCAAAAGCTCAAAAATTAAATTCTAATAATTTGACTTTTCAGCTTTTGAAAAATTTAAAAAAATTTAGTAAAATTAAAAATAATTAAAAAAATGAATTTATAATATTTCAATTATTATAATTATTTAAAATTAGAATAAACTTAAATATTATAAAAAATTTCAATTAATTAAAAAATTATAATAGTTTATAAAAAAGAAATAGCAAAAAAATAATATTTAATTTATTTGTAATATACATCAAATAAATTAAATTAAAGAAAGAAATAAAAAATGGATAAAAAAGAAATAGCAAAAAGAATAAATGTAACAATTACAACACTGTATAATTGGCAAAAAACAAAACCAGAATTAATAAAACTTATAGAATATGGATTAAAATATGAAAATGGTGGAGAAATAGGACAAAGCGAGATAATAAAATATTTTAATGAAATTAAAGAAAAGAAAAAAGAAAAAGAAAAGAAAAATAATCTAATGGAAAGCAAGTTATTAGAACTTTTTGAGAAATTAAACGAAAAGGAAAAAAAATTCTATATTGCTGATATAGAAGCTAGAATATTAAAAAAAGAAATAGAATGAGTAAAAGAATCTTGATTTAAAAAAGAAATAAAAGAAAGAAATCAAGATTCTAAAAAATAGCATTTGTAATTAATTACGATTATAAATTATAGTATATTTATTTATTATTTTTATAAAAAATAAAATAAAAAATAAAATAAAAAATAAAAATTTAAAAGAAAATGTTACTTTTATAAATACCAAGTATTATAATTTGATCTTTGTTTGTATCAATTAAATAAGGGATAACATAACCTTTAAAAATTAAATCTCTTATATTTTCATCATCAAAAGATAAAGATTTTCTATTTTTATAAGGCATAAAAGAAAGATTATGAATACTTTGTTCTAATTTATCTAAAAATAAATTAGCTTGTTTTACACTATCTAATGAAATAAAATCAGATATTACCCCTAATTCATTTAAAAAACGATCAGTTTGTATGATCTGCATTTATTTTAGACCTAACTTTTGAAAAAACTTCATCAGAAGTATATGTTTTTAATTTTCCTTGTTTATAAAGTTCTATATCTTTTTTATAATCTTCTATTCTTATCTTATGCTCTAAATAGGTTAAAGCGAGTTCTAAAACTTCTTTTTGACTTAAATTGTTATCTTTACAATAATTAGTTAAAAAATGTTCTGATTCTCTTGAAAGCTCTAAATACATATAACAATCCTTTCTTTTTTTGAAAATTATAACAAAAAAACATAATAAAATATTTTTATGAAAAAATCAATATTTATTAGGGTTCAAATCCCTCTCTGTCCGCCACCTTATAAATTTCATTTTATTTCATCTATTTTAGTAATTTTTATTGTTATAATTAATACCATCAAAACTTAATAAATCTAAAGGCAAGCTTCACATACTATGCAAATTTGCGCTTCTATTGACTTGAAATCTTTTTATGCATCAGCTGAGTGCGTTTTAAGAAATTTAGATCCTTTAACAACTAATCTTATTGTAGCAGATGAAACAAGAACGGACAAAACCATCATACTAGCAGTTTCACCCGCGTTAAAAACTTACAATATACCCGGTAGATTAAGACTTTTTGAGTTTAAACAAAAAATCCATTTAATCAACCAAGAAAGACTAAAACAAGCTCAAAAACACCACTTTAAAGCTAAAAGTTTTAATATATTGGAACTTGAAAATGATTTAAATTTAGAATTAGACTACATTATTGCTAAGCCTAGAATGGCTACTTATATAGAATTTAGCACAAAAATATACAGCATTTATTTGAAGTATTTTGATGCTAAAGATATTCATATATACTCTATTGATGAAGTTTTTATCGATCTTAGTTCTTATCTTGAAAAATACAAACTTTCAGCTTATGAGCTACTTACTAAGGTTTTACTTGATATTTCACACACAAGTAAAATCACCGCAACAGCAGGTATAGGCACAAATTTATACTTAGCTAAAATTGCTATGGATATACTCGCTAAAAGACAAAAAGTAGATGAAAATGGCTTGCTTATAGCCTTTTTAGATGAAAAATTATATAGATATAAATTGTGGCAGCATAAACCTTTAAAAGATTTTTGGCGTATAGGTAAAGGTATTGCCTTAAAACTTGCAGATTTAAACATTTATACTATGGGAGATCTTGCAAGATTTTCTTTAAAACATGAAGACTTGCTTTATAAACACTTTGGTGTTAATGCTGAACTTTTGATCGATCATGCATGGGGTATTGAAACTTGCACAATGAAAGATATTAAAAATTACAAATCACAAAATCACTCTAAAATCATGGCTAAAGTTTTACCTTTTGCATATGATAATAATCAAACAATAAAGGTTTTAAAAGAACTTGTAGATCATTTGGTACTTGAACTTATACAAAATAACCTTAAAACAAACCATATCACACTAGATATACAATATGATAAAAGCAATTTAGAAAATTCAAGTTTTTTAGGTTCTTATAAAGGAGCTATCACTAAAGATAACTACGGAAGAGCTATACCTAAAAATGCTCACGGAAGTATGAATTTAGAAAATTTTACCCATTCTTTAAAAATCATCAACAAAAAAACCTTAGAACTTTTTTATAAAATCAATGATAAAAACTTAAGTATTAGAAAAATCAGCCTAAGTTTAAATAATATCACAGATAAAGCTCAAGAAAATTTCCAAGAATTAAATTTATTTAGTGATTTTAACGCAATTTCACAAGAAAAAAATCAACTTGAAAAAGAAGAAAAGCTCCAAAAAGCAAGACTTCAAATCATGCAAAAATTTGGTAAAAAAGCTATTTTAAAAGCTTCAAGCTTGGATGATGAGACTAAAGAAATTACTTCTTTAATAGGAGGTCATAATGCATGATGATTATAAAGATATAATAGATATAAAATATCAAAAATCAAAACAATTTCCACCAATGTCAAGAGAAAAAAGAGCGGCACAATTTGCTCCATTTTCAGTACTAAATGGCTTTAGTAAAGCTATTTTAAAAACGCAAAAAGATATGGAAAAAGCATTAGAAAATAGTAAATATCAAGAAGAAAGCTAAGTTCTTCTTGATAAAATTTTATTTTGCATTAGAGTATTTTTCAAACTCTCCACTTTCATCGATTTCATTGCCATAAAGTTTGTGTAATTCATAATAGTATTTTACAAATTCTTTACACTCTTCATCAAGTGGTAAAAATACCTCATCTTCTAAAACACAAAATTCGTCTAAATAATTTTTAGCATCTTCTTTTAACATATAATGTCTTGCCAGCTTATAATAATTTTGCATAAACACAGCCTTAAAACTCTCGTAAGCTTCCTCATCAAATTTAATGTTTAATTTCTCATTTGCAAAAGATAACACCCCTGATTTAAACAGCAATGACAAATGAATCAAACCTTCTGTATAATAAGGCTTAACCTCCTCTACTCTTTGCCAAGCAATCAATCCTATGGCCCTTTTAATAAGCTCATAAAATACAGGAAGCTTTAAATCATCTTCTTCATGTAAAAAGAAATTCACAAGCCCACCCGCAGTAGCTTTAAACTCTTCTATATTTTTAAACACGCCACTTTCATTCATTTTCTTTTCACTATCATTTGCCACAAAGAAAATATGCCCAAACTCATGACCTATGGTAGAAACTTCATAAATTCTTTTCCATAATTTTTCATTGTAAAATAAAATTTCTCTACCATAATCTAAAAATTCTTTTTCAAATACCATAGAAGAAAGCTTCATAAAAGGCTTGGTTTTAGCATTTTCATAAACATAATTTAAAAAAGCAAAGATCTTTTTACCTGCTATATTGCTTACATACTCATCATTTGGCACTACTTGAGCAGAAAAAAGCCCCTTAAGCTCTGCTCCATAAAAAATCATAGGCATACAAATATAAAGCTGAGTTTTTTCAAGATTAAAATTCACTTCATCAAACAAAACTTCATTTTCTTCATCTAAATTTGCATACACCATCGCAAAGCTTTCTTTGATTTTATCTTTAAACTCGCTCCCATTAAAATCACTCACATCTTCTAAGCGTATATCCCACTCAAGTGCTACTGCATGTGTATAAGAGTCCTCATAGTATTCTAAAGGATGGCCAACTTGTAATGGACATTTTACTTCCATCCACGCAAGCTCTGCTTCTTGCCATTTTTTAACTACTTCATTATTATCTTTTTCACAAAATGCAAATTTTAATTTTTCTATATAATCAATATAAGCATTTTTTTCATCATCTAGCACACAATTTCTTAGTTTTTCTAAAAGTTTATCAAATTCATATTCAAGCTTTAAAACTTCATTTTCAAAAGCTTTTGCATAAGGTAAAAATCTCCAAAGTGTTCCTATTTTAACTAAAGCTCCATAGCTTCTTTCACAAATTTCACTATCTTGATTTAGCTGATAAAGCTCATTTTGTTTTAAAAACTCCAAAGCATCGCTTAAATTTGGAAATTGTTCTTTTAAGATTTTATTATTTGTATCTAAAATTTGCTTGCTCCAAACAAGCTCAAAAGAATTCATAACTACACCTATATTATGCACACCTTGAACTAGAGCCAAATAAAACTCATCAAGTAAATTTTTACTCTTAATCTCATCGATTAAATCTTGATGTTCTACTTCATAAAAGGCTCTTACTAAAGAAAAAACTTTATATTTTATTTGAGAAATTTCTTCTTCATTTAAACCTTTTTTCTCAAGTTCTTGGACTAAATTTTCCTCTTTTAAATCCACCAAACGACGCAACATTGCTAAAACATTGCTTTTTTCATTTTCAAGATTAGCTAGTTCTAAAGCTCTATCTATCAAAGGATGACTTTGATTAGTTTGAAGTATATTATAAAGACTATTGATATTTTGTTTCCTATTTTTCACAATTTTTGCTATTTGCTTAAAATCATTCATTTTTTACCTTTCTTTATTTTTAAAACTTAATTATAATGTTTTTTTTAAAACACAAGGAGAATGTATGAAAGATATGGGAGAACCTAAACTAAGAGTTATAGCTATGCCAAGCAATACAAACCCCGCTGGTAATATCTTTGGTGGTTGGATCATGTCACAAATTGATCTAGCTGGAGCCATTGCAGCAAGGGAGCTTTCTCCGCAAAGAGTAGTGACTGTAGCAGTGGATAAGATCATTTTTAAAGAACCAATTTTCGTAGGTGATTTGGTATCTTGCTATGCAAAAATCATCAAAGCAGGTAATACTTCTATCACCGTAGAAGTAGAAGTAGTTACCCAAAGAGCCAATGATTATGGCCGTGTATATTGCATGCATGTAACTTCAGCTGTGGTAACTTATGTAAGTGTAGATAAAGACGGAAATAAACTTCCTATTGATGCGGATTTAAAAAGATTGCACGGCTTTTGATATGTTTTATTGTATTTTCAAAAAAAATTTTATATCATCACAGAAAACTTTCTAAGGCTTATATATGCGCGGATATAAAATATTTTCTGGTTCAGCAAATGAGGAATTTGCTAAAAAAATCTCAAAATACCTTTCACTGCCTCTAAGCAATGCGGGTGTGAAGCGTTTTAGTGATGGTGAAATTAGCATTCAAATAGATGAAAGCGTGCGTGGTAAAGATGTGTTTATCATTCAAAGTACTTGTGCTCCAACAAATGATAATCTAATGGAACTTTTAATCATGACAGATGCTCTGCGTCGCTCAAGTGCAAGCTCTATCACAGCTATCATCCCTTATTTTGGTTACGCTAGACAAGATAGAAAAGCAAGTCCTAGGGTGCCTATTACTGCAAAATTAGTAGCAAATCTTATAGAATCAGCCGGTGTAGATAGAGTAGCTACCATAGACTTACATGCTGGACAAATTCAAGGCTTTTTTGATATACCTGTGGATAATCTTTATGGGAGTATTATTTTTAATGATTATATTAAAAATAAAAACTATAAAAATCCTATCATTGCAAGTCCTGATATAGGCGGTATAGCAAGAGCTAGGAGCGTAGCAAAAGCTTTAGGACTTGATATAGTTATAGTAGATAAAAGACGCGAAAAGGCTAATGAAAGCGAAGTAATGAATGTCATCGGTGATGTAAAAGATAAAGAAGTTATTTTGGTAGATGATATCATTGATACAGCAGGAACCATAGTAAAAGCTGCTGAAGTATTTAAAAGCAAAGGTGCAAAGTCAGTTATAGCTTGCTGTACCCACCCTGTGCTTAGTGGCGTAGCTTATGAAAGAATAGCCAAAGATGCGCTTGATGAGCTAGTAGTAACTGACACTATACCTTTAAAACAACAAATGGATAAAATCAAAGTCCTAAGCGTAGCACCTATTTTTGGTGAGGTAATACGCAGAGTTTATCATAATGAAAGTGTGAATTCTTTATTTGTATAAATTCTTTGCAAGGATAGCCTTGCAAAGAAAACTTATTTTAACTTAGATGACAAAAGATTATAATCCTTTTTAATATCTTTAAGTTTTAATGAATTTAATATTTTATTTTCAGTTTCGGCTGACCAATATATTTTTAATCTTTTCTTAGCTCTTGTTATAGCTGTATAAAATATATTATGTGTTATTTGTTCTTCTATTTCATCTGAAATAATTATAGAAACATTATCATATTCTAAACCTTGTGCTTTATGTATAGAAATAGCATAAGCTACTTGAAAAGGAATAGCATGCTCTTTTTCATCCTCTTCATCAGAATTTATTTCATCTACTCTAAAAGTAATTTCTGTATATTCATTATTAAATTTTTTAGTAATTTTAAAATCTTTTTCACTCTCTTCGCTTATATTTTTATAAACATTTACCACAAAAAAAGCACATCCTTTTCCTTTCTTTATGTCTACTATCGATCCTTTTAAGTTGTTGTGAATGACTTGTCCAAATCTTGAAGAGGATTCATTATTAAACAATATAGGATCGTCTATTTTATAATATAAGCTATTAAATTGAATGTATTGTTTAGGATTATTTTCTTGTAAAAGCCTATTTATATTATTTACACCATATAACCCACCATAATTAAGGCATAAAATAATCTCATCTTCTTTTTGCGTATTAAAATTAAAATTTTCTATTTTTTCAGATATTTTTTTCTTAGAAAGCTTTTCAAGTATATTTTCCCCTAGCTCTCTTACTTCTTTCCATAAATCTTGCAATCTTTCATCATTAGTTCTGTAAATATGTTTTAGCTCTATTTGCTTATCTTTAAAAAAGTTTTGAGCAAATAAAAACCAATTTCCAAAATCAATAGCTTCTATTTGATATACATCTCCAACACAAACCAAAACATCACATTTTACTTTATCTAAAAATTCAAACATATGTTTATTATCAATCGTACTACACTCATCAATAATCACAACATCATATACTTGCTCTTTTCTTTTTTTTACGCAAGAAGATACAACATTAAAACTCCATAATGGATTTTTTATTCTTCTTTTTATATTATCTAATGCTGTGTAAGTATTTGTCAAAAATAATATATTTTTATCTTTAAAAAAATTAGAAATATATTCTATTAATGTGGTTTTACCTGTTCCTGCTGCACCATATATCAATGCTAATTTTGAATCGCAAAACATTTTTTCTAGAAAATTCTTTTTTTCTTCACAATCTAAGTTGCTATTCTTTAGCCATTTTTCTATATCTTTTTGATAATTTTCTATGCCACTTTGGGTAAAATTTTTAAGCTTTAAAATAATATTTTTTATCGCTGTTTCATCTTCATTAATATATAAATATTTTTCATATAATATTTCTATATGTCTTTTTGGCTTATGGTCTTTATACTCAATAGAATCATTGTGTTTTCTAACTAGTTCTAAAATACTTTCTTTAGAAATTTGCCCAAAATCCTCAATATCCTTATATAAGTTTCCATGAATTTTAGAGTTATTTTTAATAGTTCTGGCTAATAATTCATGCTTTCTATCTTTCACATCTAAACACTCATATAAGTCAATTAATCTAGGATTATGCCCTGCCAAAGAAGTACAAAAAGGCATATCTTCAAAAGGTATGGAGGAATTTTTTAAATATAAATTTGATAATTTTTCATTAGCAAAATCACCTTTTTGATATTTTATAACAACATTATTCATACTATTTAATAAATAACTAAGGATATTTTTTCCTTTTTTATTATTTGTAATAATATCCCTTGTCTTATCAAGACATTTAAAAAAATCATTAAATTTATTTTCACTAAATTCATTCTTGATGTTTTGATATTCTATATCATTTAATTTTACAATATCTAGCAAGCTCAATTCATTGTATTTTAAAAATTGCATGATTCTCTCATACTTTGCATTTCTTGTAAAATTAACATTAGCTAATCCAAAAATAGCACAAAAATTCTTTAACTCACAAGGTCTTATGCTTACATTCCAATTGATTATTAATATAATGGGTATCTTAAATGATTTCAACCATATACTAGTATCATATAGTTTTAATTCAACAGCATAATTATCAGGAATATATTCTTTTGAAAAAGCTATGATTTTATCAAATTTACTTGTATAGTTTTTAGCTAATGCAAATGTTATCTCATAATATATTTTTTTATCTACAACAAATGGCTTGACTTTATGTATATAAAATTTATCAGTTCTTTCTCTTTCAAATACACTTGTATTATTGATTTTATTTACAACTCTTTCATAATATTGCAAACTTAGATTATCAAGCTTAATAGGAAATTCATATATATTTTGCAAGATATCTAAGTTTAAATTATTTTTACAAAATTGCTTTATTTTAATTAAAATAGAAATATATTTTAACATCAATCTTTCTGAAGTTTCCTCATCTGGAGTGTAATGTGAAGATGTTATTTGTAAAAAATTATGCATTTTTCTAATATTTACATATTTAGCTTTATCGCTTATATATACAATTGCAACTTTTATATTATCATAGTGACTACTAAAATTATTCTTTGTATCTCTATTGTAAATATACAAAGCAATATGCTCTATTAAATTCCTTAACTCATTAAGTATATTTTGAGATAAAAACCCTCTATCATCTTCATGTTTTTTTATATTTTTATTAAAATTTTGACTAATAACTATAATTTGTTCTAAAACAGATTTATCTCCCATCTTAATTCCTTAATAATGCTATATATTCACTTTGTTTTTCGTTTAAGACTTTAAAAGTGCTTATCATGTAAGAAAATTCATCATCACTTAAACTATAAAGTTCTTTAACTAATAAATCATTTTTTGCTCTTAAGACATCATAAGCTTTTTTAGTTTTTGGAATTTCATCATCTTTTATGTTAAATTCTTGTTTTAGCTCATCAAAATGATGATTTTTATCATTATAAAGCTGTAAAAGCAAGGCATTTTTAGCTAGGGTTTTATAGATTTCATTGTTTTGAATTTCTTTATCACTTGGTTGAGGCAGAGGAATTCTTTCTAAATAGGTTTTGCTTACATTGATTTGCACCATATTTCTTATGATAAAATCAACCACTAAAGAATTAAACAAAGCCAAAATAAATAAAATTCTTTCATAAGGCACTACATCTATACAAATTTCATCATCTTTTAAAATATACTGTTTTGGTGCATTTGCAAACATACTATGCCCAAAACCACAATTGTTTGGTAATAAAGAAGCTATCAAGGTTCTCTCATTAGTATCGCTTGCAACGGCTCTATAAGCAAGTCTAAAAAATTCTCTATCATATTTTATCAAATCAGGTTTTAGTTCTTTGCCGGTGGCCTTTTTAGCTCTTAAAAGTTCTTTGCTTTTTAAACGCTCATCAAATTTAGCCTTTTCTAAAAAATAAGTAGCTTGGCTAAAATTTGCATTAAATTGATGTATCATTTTACCTTCATATAAGGGCAAAAGTCCTTCCCTAAACTCTTCTATAAACAAATCTTTATCACTAGTCATATTTAATTCTTGTCTAAAATCTATATAATCAAAAGACAAGGTTTGAAAAGTATTGTAGCATTTTCTTAGAATTTCTAAGGCTTGTTTGTCTTTTAGCTCCATTAAGGCTAAGTGAGTTGGACTTAGCTTTTTGATATCTTCTAAGCTTAGAGTTAAAATTTCATCTTTGTTTTTTAGTGAGTTTATATCTGTTTTATAAAACATTGTTTTGATTTTATGAGTGTGATTTGCTTGCGTGTTTTTTATAAGCATAAGAGCAAATTTATAGCTTCTATGAACATCTATAAAGATAGCTTTGTTGTTTTCAAAACTATAAAAATACTCTAAAGTTTTATTTTCTAAAATTTCTTTTCTTAAAGTCAAGCTTCCATCTTCAAACATCAAAGCACTAGGAAGCACATAAGCTAAATTTCCATCTTGTTTTAAAAGAGAAAGATTTTTTTCTACAAAAAGACGAAATAAATTAATATCTTTTGTTAAAGAATTAGACATAAATGTGTTTTTATAATAAACATTAATTACATCTATATATGCTTTTTGTTTTTCATAATTTTGCTTTATATAATCTTTCGCTAGCAAATTGTCTTGAATTTCTTTTTTCTTGCTAGCGATTAAGCTTCTATAATCGCTTTTATATTGTGGAAAGAAATCATTGTCACTAAATTCTGATTTATCCCAAGGTGGATTACCTATGATGATATCAAAGCCTTTAAAGACTTGATTTTCTATGATTTCAGGAAATTCTAACTCATAATTAAAGAAGTTAAATTCTTTTTGATATTTGCTAATGATAGCTTTTGCTTGTTTATTTTGGCTTAAATTTTGTATATCATCTTGACTTAGGGCTTTTAGAATTTGTAATTCTTCTTTGTTAGCAAAATGAAGTGAGTTAATATAGTTTAGATATAAATTTAACTTATCAAGTTTTGGTGTGATTTCATTTTGATAGATTTGTTTGGATTGTTTGATTTGTTCTTCGTTGGTATCTTGTAGATTATCAAGCTTTTCAAATACTTCTTGTAAAATTTCAAATTCTTGAGTAATGGAATTTGTGAAAATATTTTCTTTATTTTGCTTTATTAAATTTTCAAAATCACTTATACTTGAGCCTAGCAAAGCATTGCCACATTTTATGTGATGTTCTATAAAAGAAAGTGGGGTTCCAAAGATAAAACTATCTATCCAAAGACTAAGCTTAGTAAGCTCTATACTAAATGGATTTAAATCCACTCCATAAATAATGCGTTTTAACAAAAGTCGTTTTAAAACATCACTTTCATCTAACTCATAATCTTGCGTGAAATCTTTTATATGATTTGCGATATTTTCTTTTTCTTGTTCGTGGAGTTGCTTTAAATTTGTAAAATGTTCAAAATCCGATAAAACAATATGCGTGATAGCATTTAAAACCGCAACTAAAAAATGCCCACTACCGCAAGCATTGTCTAGAATTTTAAATTTCAAAATGTTTTCATTGTTTAGTTTGTCTTTTAAAGCACTTTGGATTAAAAAATTAGCTATGGATTGAGGTGTATAAAAGCTTGCACTTGCTTTTCTTGAGTTGCTAGTATTTTTTAGATAAATTTGTCCTTCTCTATAAAAAGTGTATTTTTCTAATTTTTTTGATTTTTCTAAAATTTTAAAGTCATAATTATCAAAATAACACTCTATTTCTTTTGATTTTTCTTTATAGCTTACATAGTAAATATCTTCATTTGCTACTTCAAAAAAGTAAGAAAGCAAGCCTTCATAAATCGTGCCTAAATGCTCTATACTTAAGGTTTTATAATCTCTTTTAAAAGTTAAATTTTTATCTTTGTAGTATAATAATTGTTCTAAAATTTTCTTCAAGTCTTTATCGCTGAAAATCTTTGGTGTGTTTAAAAGAGTGGTTTTGCTCTCATCAAACAACCCACCATTGAAAACAGGCATGTCAAAATTGCCTTTGCCTTTATTATAAATTTGAAATATCATTTCTAAATCACCAAAGCCAGCACTTGAGCTTTCATCATCGCTTAAATTTTGCAATAAAGTTTTTATGCTAATTTTGCTTTTGAAGTATTTATGCTTTTCTAAGATATTTTCAAATTTATCTTCAAAATAAGCAATAAATAAAAGCCTAAACACAAAATATAAAGAATTTTCATAGATTAGCTTTAAATCAGCTTTAGTTTTGTTATAAATCTTAGAACCTATAAATTCAAATAAAGATTCATTGCCATTAGTTCCATAGATGATAGATTTTAAATCATCTTCTATTTTTATTTTTGATTCTTTATTAACTTGTAAAGATTTTTCTATGTGTTTTTCTTCCGTATAACTTGCTGAAGCAAAAATACTATAAAAATACGCAAAAGCTTGGTAGTTTTTATCTTTTATGATTTGTTCTAAATTTATCTCATAAAATACCTTGTTTGCACTAAGTGTAGAGTTATCATAAAAACGCCAAAATCTACCATTAGTTAAAAAGCCATAATTTTTCTTAAGATTACTAAGATATCTTAAAATTTGAAAATGGGGATTTTCTTTTACTTTTTTATTATCTATTTGCACATTATAGGCTTTTGATTCCATGATGATAGTAAATTCATTACTTGATTTTTTTGTTTCTTTGTCTAAATTTTCATAATTTACTTTTATATTTTCATCACTAAAAAGCAAAAAATCGGGCTTTTCTAATTTACCCTGTATGATCTTTTCATCTTGTCTTATAAATTTCCACCCTAAAATGTCTAACACTTTTGATATAAATTCATCTTCAAATTGATGTTCGTTATAATTTTGAAAATTTCTTTGAGTGGCGTTGTATAGACAGATTATATTATCTAAGGTCGTTTTATATGTGTTTTCATTTTTAGTAAAATTATAAATATTTGGAAAATCCACCTCTAGAGCATAGTTGGTAAAAAGATTATTATCAAGATATTTTTTAATTTCTTCATAAAAATTCATAGAACAGCCTTAGTATTTTTTTAAAATGATAACAAAAAGAACTTTTTAAAATGCTAAGAAATACTATCAAGCTTTATAATGAATTTAAATTTAGAATTAATAAAAACCTTACCATCTATCTAAAAAGAAGCCTTCCTTGAAGTCCTATCAATAATAAGAAACCTTTGATGAAATTAAATTATTAAAATACTAAATTCTAATAAATTGATATATGAAAGATTAAATTTGGTGGAGACGAGGGGAATTGAACCCCTGTCCAAAAATAAAACAACCACGGCATCTACATGCTTAGCAAAGGTGAAAATTTCATCTAGCCAAACTCACCTTCCAAAATTTCAAGCTAGACTAAGACTTTAACTTCAATCAAAACTTGTCAAATTTCAATCTACACTATCAAAAATGACCAAATTCTAAGCTAGATAGTATCACTTAAAATTCAGGCTCAACTGAACTTACGCAGCTTTAGCGTAAGCAGGAGCAAATTTAACGTTGTTTGCGTTTAATTTTAATTTGAGCTTTATACGCTTTGCTCAAAGCGACATGCCACCAAGGCCACTCTACTCCTGTCGAAGCCAAGTCGTCCCCGTTATTTAGAAATTTTATCAGGAACATTTGCAATTTGAGGGTTAAATACGCTTAAAAAAGAAGCATTTTTTTCATAATCACTGCAATATCTATCAAGCTGCTCACCCACTAAAAACATCCAATCCACAAATTCATCGCTAGCAGGCCCATCAAATTTAGCTGCTTCTTGCATAATTTCCTCACAAAATGTGCAAAAATTTGCAATCTCATCTAAATTTAATCTTTTAGCAGCCCAAACTACATTGTGGATATTTTGCTCTAAGTCTTTTAAAGCTTCTTTGTATTTTGAGCTATCACTGCTTAGCTTTACTATCAAAGGCTCTAAAACATCACAAAGACTTCTAAAAAAATACAAAAAACGCTCGATTTCTTCAAGCTCGTAATCTAACTCTAATTGCTCTAAAATTCCCATAAAAACTTCTATAATCTAAGTTTAAATGTTTATTTTAGCAAATTTTAGATAAAATTAAAATTTCTTAGCAAAATAAAATGGAAAAAATATGGATAGAATCGTAGAGATTGAAAAATTCTCCCCTGATGAAACTTATGAAACAAGCCTTAGACCTTCAAATTTTGATGGCTACATAGGACAAGAAAACATTAAAAAAAATTTAGAAATTTTTATTAAAGCTGCTAAAAAAAGAAATGAATGTCTCGATCATATCCTTTTTAGTGGGCCTGCAGGACTTGGTAAGACAACTTTAGCAAACATTATCTCATATGAAATGAATGCAAATATCAAAACTACCGCTGCACCCATGATAGAAAAAAGCGGGGACTTAGCTGCGATTTTAACTAATCTTAGCGAGGGAGATATTTTATTTATCGATGAAATTCATCGCTTAAGTCCCGCCATAGAAGAAGTACTTTACCCTGCTATGGAGGATTTTCGTCTTGATATTATCATCGGTAGTGGCCCTGCTGCACAAACGATAAAAATCGATTTACCCAAATTTACTTTAATAGGTGCTACTACAAGAGCAGGTATGCTAAGTAATCCTTTACGCGATCGCTTTGGTATGCAATTTCGCTTGGAATTTTATAAAAATGAAGAGCTTGCTATCATTTTAGAAAAAGCAGCTCTAAAGCTTAATAAAACTTGTGAAAAAAAAGCTTCTTTAGAAATAGCCAAACGCAGTCGCTCAACCCCAAGAATAGCATTAAGATTGCTTAAGCGTGTAAGAGACTTTGCTGATGTAAATGATGAAGAAATCATTAGCGAAAAAAGAGCTAAACAAGCACTTGATTCCTTAGGGGTAAATGAGCTTGGTTTTGACGCGATGGATTTGCGGTATTTAGAGCTTTTAACTGAAGCTAAAAGAAAACCTATAGGACTTTCTAGTATAGCTGCAGCATTAAGTGAAGATGAAAATACCATAGAAGATGTGATAGAGCCATATTTACTAGCAAATGGCTATATAGAAAGAACAGCCAAAGGTCGCATTGCAAGCTTAAAAAGCTTTGATGTTTTAAAATTAAAATATAACAAAGGTTTATTTGATGAAAAGTAGTAATTTTTTCTTGATTAGTTTTATTTTGATCATTTTATTTTGGGTACTTTTTTTGTTTAAACCTTTTTTGATGAATATAGCCATAGCAAGTTTAATGGCTGTTTCTACTTCTAATGTTAATGTTAAATTTTTAAGTATTTTCAAAGGTAAAAAAGTCGTTGCTGCAGCAGCTACTACTGCTTTTATGCTAGCTTTATTTTTTATCCCTTTTGTATATGCTATTATAGAACTAGCAAAGGCTGCAAAAGGTTTTGATATAAGCTATTTTCACAATACCATAGAATATTTTAAAAATTATTCCCTACACCTACCCGAATCTTTAAGTTTTATAGAACCTAAAATCAAAGAAGCATTAGCAAGTATTGACTTAAATTCTATCTCTAAAAATGTTTTAACCTATCTTTCAAGCGCAACTAAATTTGGCACTAAATTTCTAACTGATATGGTATTAATTTGCGTATTTTATTTCTTTGCTAATCTTTATGGAGCCCAACTCATTGGCTATATAAAAACCATAGTGCCTATGAAAAAAGAAGAAACTCAAGGCATTTTAAGTGAAGTGAGTAATGTAATGTCTGTGGTGTTTTATTCTATGGTGCTAAATGCCATTTTACAAGGGGTGCTTTTTGCTATCATTACTAAATTTTATGGTTATGATGCGATTTTAATGGGAATATTATTTTGCTTTAGCTCTTTAATCCCTGTGGTAGGTGGGGCCTTAGTTTATGTGCCTGTCTCTTTATATGAATTTGCAAATAATAATCTAAGCGGTGCTTTAGTGATTTTCATTTATAGCGTGGTAATGATATCTTTTATCGCAGATACTTTAGTAAAACCCTATATCATTAAATGGATCAATGAAAAACTTGTTCAAATTCCAACACAAATTAACGAACTTTTAATTTTCTTTGCGATGATAGCAGGAATTTCAAGTTTTGGCTTTTGGGGTATTATCCTTGGACCTGCTATTTTAACTTTCTTTATTTCTACTTTAAAATTATATGTGATTTTAAAAGAAAAGCATTTTGTATAAAAGCGATTATTTTTCAATAATTGCTAAAATTTCTTCTTCGCTTGTAAATTTTTTATTGTATTTAATCACTAAAAATTTAGAGTTTTTATACACATCTAAAACTCCATTTATGCCTTTAATCATATTTAAATCATGTTTTGTTTCTAAAGATAAATAGACATTTTTAAAATCTGCCGGACTTTGTAAAAACAAAAGCAACACAAACCAAATTACAGACAAAGCTATCAAAATAAAAGCAAGAGCAACTAAACTAAAATGGTGTAAAAAATACCCTCCAACGACACCACCTAAAAAGCTTCCAAAATAGCCAAAAGCATTAAACACACCCAAAGCTGCACCTTTTTCATTTACCTTAGCAAATTTACTCGCACAGCTTTGCATAATAGGCTCATGTAAATTAAATCCTATAAAAAACACTACAACACCCACCATAAACACTAAAGCATTATGCGAAAAAGCAAATATAATATAAGCAATGATAAAAAATGCCACACCTAAAAGCAATATCTCTTTACTTAAGCCTCTTTTTTCTCCCAAAGATCCTGATAAACCCATAGCTAAAAACCCAAGCACCATAGAGCTAACATAAACATGCCATAAATTCTCACTTGGATAATTAAACTCATGCACCAAAACCAAAGGAATACTTAAAAACGCAATACTCATAAGCATTTTTTGCATACAATTAGTAAGATTCATCAAAGCTAAGTTTTTTTCTTTTAAAAGTTTTTTTAATGGGGTTTTAGTATTTTCATGTACTATTGTATGCTCTTTTGGCACAACGCTAAATAAAAGCACGATACAAATTAGACTTAAAATGGCACTTAAATCAAACAAACTAGAAAGTCCGAATTTAGCACTCATTAAAGGAGAAAGCACTAAAGAAGCTGCAAAAGAAAGTCCTATAAATGAACCCATGATAGCCATAGCCTTACCACGATTTTCTTCATTGATAAAATCACTTATCATAGCAGTAGCTACTGCTCCTATGGCTCCTGCACCTTGTAAAAGCCTTCCAAACATCATCGTATAAATATCATCAGCATATGAACACACCAAAGAACCTATGATAAACACCACAAGTCCTATTAGCATAGTTTTTTTACGCCCTATTTTATCTGAAATAATACCAAAAGGAACTTGCAATGCCATTTGAGTTAGAGCATACACACCTACTAAAAGCCCTACTAAAAACTCATTAGCTCCTTTTAAATTTAAAGCATATAAACTTAAAACCGGCAAAACTATAAACAATCCAAAAAATCTAGTTCCTACAATAAAAGACAAAGGTAAAACAGTTTTTAACATCTTTTCTCCTTATAAAGGATAATTTTACTATGATTTTGATAAACTTTTTTTAAAGTCAAAACAAAAAGAGTAATTTATGAAGAAAAAATTAAAAATCATTCTAGCAACTTCTAATACACACAAAGTAGAAGAAATCAAAAAATTTTTAACTACTTATGAAATTTATGCCTTAAATGAAATCATCACCCCTTTTGAAATCATCGAAGATGGCATAAGTTTTAAAGAAAATGCTTTGATAAAATCTAAAGCTATTTTTAATGCTTTAGGCAAAAAACAAAATGAATTTATCACCTTAAGTGATGACAGTGGTATAAGCGTAGAGGCTTTAGACAATGCGCCAGGGATTTTTTCTGCAAGATACTCTCAAGAAGGCACTGATGAGGCCAATAGAAACAAACTCATCCAAGCCCTACATGAAAAAAATCTACATCAAAGCAAAGCTTTTTACACTGCAGCCATAGCCATAAGCTCAAAATATGGACATTTTAGCACGCATGGATATATGCATGGCCTTGCTATTGATACTCCAAGGGGCAATAATGGCTTTGGATATGATCCTTTATTTATTCCAAAAGGTTTTGATAAAACCTTAGGTGAATTAGACGAGCAAGTAAAATTAAAAATTTCACACCGCTCACAAGCACTAATGTTTGCTACTTATATCTTAAGGGTATTAGAAAAAATGGAGTATTGATGAAACAATTTATAAAATATATGCTTATTGCTTTTGGTGTTTATGTGATTTGGATTTTACTTTATTTTAATTTTGCTTTAAAATAATGATAAGTTAAAATAAAACTTGGCAATAAAAAAAGCGAGCCAAATAAAAGCAAGCTCATAGCTAAAACCGTAAGCAAACCAAAATAAATCGTCGGGATAAAATTACTGCTAATCATCACTAAAAAACCTAGAATAATCGTAACACTAGTATAATAAATTGCACTTCCTATACCCATATGTGAAGCTTTTATAGCCTCTTCTAAGCTTTTATGTTTTAATTCTTCTTTAAAACGATGAATATAATGAATCATATCATCAACCCCTATTCCTATACAAATAGCAGCTATGGTAATACTCATAATATCAAGTGGTATATTTAAAATACCCATTAAGCCAAATACTAAAGCCAAAGGTATGAGATTAGCTAAAATCGCCACAAAAGCATAAACAAAACTTCTAAAAATCACCACAAACAAAGCAAAAATCACAAGCACCACAAAGGCTAAAGTGTCAAATTGTGATGAAAAAAGACTTTGAAGCATATTATTATACAAAGGCATAATACCACTGATTTTAACCTCTACATTATCATTTTGCAAAAGTTCTTTTAAGTCTTTTTCAAGCTGTTTTAAAAAAGCATCGCGTCTTAAATTTGGATCACTATCTAGCATACGCACGCTAAATCGCAACTCATTATTTTCTACACTTACAAAAGGGGTTAAAACTTGCTTTTTAAAATTCTCATCTAAATTTTCATATAAAAATGCTAGAGCAAAATCATCTAAAGTCTTACCATCATTAATGCTTTTTCCAAGCTCTAGCAAACTTTGTAAGCTAAGCACAGAACCTACATATTTTTGCTTACTTAAAAACTCATGAACCTTAGCAGCTATTCTTGTTTTTTCACTACTAAAAAAATATCTATCATCTTTGGATAAATCATCAAATTCTTGTTCAAACTCATCTAAGCTTTCATTTTGTTTTGGATTTTGCTTAAATTTGACAATCACATCTAAAGGCATAGTTCCACCTAGCTCTTTATCTATAATCAACAAACCTTGTTTAATCCTAGAACTATCTTTAAAATAACTCACAAAACTATTTTCTACTTTAATTTGCAAAATTCCATACAAAGCAAAAGCCACACAAAATAAACTTATACCATAGATAAATTTTCTATGTTTTAAACTTACATTTGCACAAAAACTTAAAAATTTCAACGAATTTTGATTAAGCTCTTTAAAATTTAAACGCGGCATTAATACTAAAATACTTGCAAAATAAATATAAGCTAAAATCAAACTCACACTGATGCCAAGGCTCATCATAATACCGAGTTTGATAATAGGCTCAATATCTGAAAAAACAAAACTTAAAAACCCAACAACCGTGGTTAAAATAGCAAAAAAACTAGGACTTGCTTTATCAAGTAAGGTTGAGAGTAAAAGCTTATAAACGCTAGTTTTTGGGTGTTTGTGTAAATTTTCTATAAAATGCACGATTAAGTGTATCACAACAGAAACAGTGATAATGAGTACCAAAGCTACATAGTTTGAAGACACCACAGTAATATCAAAGCCCAAAAGCGCGAAAATCCCACTTGAAGTAAAAAGCGAAACCACACAAATTCCCAAAGCCAAAAACACTAAACGCAAAGAGCCAAAAAACCACCAAAGTGCTATAAATAAAAGCCCTATTAAACTAAGTCCATAAATTTTTAAATCACTTTTTACATAATTAATCATATCATTAGCGATCATTTCAACACCACCAAGGTGTAAAAAGTCTCCATTTTGACTATATTTAGATACTATTTTAGTAATTTCTTCTAATCTTTTTGCACTAAATTCCCTTGAGCTTTCTTGGTACTTTTTAATCAAGGCTCTAAAATGCTCTTTTTCATTTTTACTTTTTGCACTATCTCTTGAATTAATCAAGTCATTATAAACAAGATCAGGCGCTAGATAAATCAAAATTCCTGTTGTTTTTCCATCTTTTGAGATGATATTATTTTTATAAAAGGGTTGATTTAAAATTTCTTTTTTAGCTAGATTAACATCCACATCTTGACTAAAAATATTAGGTATATTTTGGATAAGCTCTTTTAATTCTTTACCTTTAGAACTTGCAAGTAAAGGCGCATTAGTGATAGAAAGTACCTTTTGCACACCATTGATTTTTTCTAAATCAAGGGTTAAGTTTTTGATAGTTTCTAAATTTTCTTTAGCAAAAATATCTTTATTTTTAGGAGCAAAAGCAAGCATTAAAAAATTATCATTGCCATAACGTGCTGAAACTTCTCTATATAGTTTCAAACCCTCATCATGCTCTAAAAGCAAGCTTTCAGCACTTGCATCAACACTTAAATTTTTAGCAAAAAAACTAAAAAATATACAAAAGATTAAAGTAATCCCCAAAGTTAGCTTTGGGAAATTAAGAAAGATTTTTAAAATTTTACTTAGCATTATTTAGAAAAATCAACACTAGAAAGCTTTTCAAGCAAGGTTTTAAAATCACCATTTTGTAAGACATCTTTAAATTGTGAGCGATAAGTTTGTATAATACTTATACCAAAAATATCCACATCATAAATTTGCCAGTCATTATTTTTATCATAAAATTTAAAGATTACAAAATTTTCTTTACCATCTACTATCATAGAAGTTTTTAAAAAGGCTCTTTTATTTTTTTCTTCTAAATTAATCACTTTTAATTTTTGAGAATCATACAAAGCAAGCTTATCTGTGAAACTTTTTTTAAGGTTTTTTTCAAAAGCTTTGTTAAATTCATTTTTTTCATTTTCACTTAATTTTTCATATCTTGTAGAAAGACTAAGCTTAGCCATAAGTTCATAATCAAAAACACCATCAAATAAAGCAAAGATTTTTTCCGCTGCTTTAGCTTTATCGTTTTTATTTTGATCTAGAATTTTTAAGCTCTCATCAATTTTTTCTTGCATGGTTTTAGAAATATCTTGCAAATTTAAAGCAAAAGCAAATACTACGCTAAAAAACAAAGCTATGATTTTTTTCATTTTATCTCCTTATTTGATGAGTTCTTGGCGTCTTTGTTCATACGCATCGCGTATAAAAATGTAATAATCTACACTATTTTGGTAAATATCATCTATTTTTTCATACTCAAAACTTAATTCATTGAGTTTTAATGCAGCATTTACACCCACACCAACCCAAAAATTCTCAATATACCCCTCAGGCACCATAAACCAATTTACAGGCAAAGCTAAAGCATCTCTTACATTATAAGGACCTAAAAGCGGAAGCACTAAATGCGCTCCACTACCTACTCCCCATTTACCCAAAGTCGTTCCAAAATCAGCTTCATAACTTTTTAAAGGAGTTTTACTCGCACTATCTAACAAACCAAATCCAAAAATCACATTCACACAAAATCTTCCAAATTCCTCACCAGCTTTTCTAAATTCTAAACTTAAAAGGTGATTAATAAATCTAAAAGGTGATCTTGTAGTATCAAAAGCATTTTTTACACCTGTTCTTATAAAGCTTGGAGTAATGCTTTTATAAGAAAACACAACCGGTCTTAAAAAATAAGTATAAAGATCATAATTAAATTTACTCATAGCTTTATTGTAAGTATAAAAGCTATCTTTGACTTCTTTTTTTTGATATTCTTGTTCAAAATCTTCAAAGTCATTTGCTAAAATCAAAGTGTTAAAAAATAAACACAAAGTTAGTATGTATTTTAACAAGCTTTTTCCTTTTAAAATTTCATAAATTGAAATCTTATATTATACAAAAATTAAAATAAATTTTTACATTAAAAATATTCTTTAAAAAAAATTAGTAATTTTTATTTGCTTATGAAATAAGTCTTAGAAAATATGCAAAAAATATAAATTTATTTTTGCTTTTAAAAATAAGCTATAATTTTTTAAAATTTACTATTAAAAGGATAAAAAATGAAAAAAATTTTTACCCTACTTTTTTTGTGTATTTTTGGCTATAGTGCTGATGTAAATATCGCTGCAGCTGCAAATGTAGCTTACGCTTTTAAAGCCTTACAAAAAGAATTTCAAAAAGAAAACCCTGATATTAGTATCAATGTAAGCTTAGGTGCTAGTGGAAATTTAGTTTCGCAAATCAAAAATGGAGCGCCATTTGATATATTTATGGCTGCAAATATGAAATTTGCACAAAGTTTGTATGAAGATAATTTTGCTAGTACAAAACCTGTTATTTATGCTCAAGGAGCTTTAGCTTTACTAAGTGTTAGAATGGATTTAAGCAAAGGATTAGACACGCTTAAAGAAGAAAAAGTAAAAATCATCACCATAGCTAATCCCAAAGCTGCTCCCTATGGTCAAGCTAGTATAGAAACTTTACAAAATGCTAAAATTTATGAGCAAACAAAAACTAAAATTATCGAGGCAAAATCCATAGGAGAAGCACTTACTCAAACATTAAAAGCAGCCGATGTGGGTTTTATAGCAGCAAGTGCTTTATATGAAGATACGCTAAAATCTTATAAACTCCAAGAAGGAAAAAATTATATTTTAATCAATCCAAAGCTTTATGAACCAATCAATCAAGGCATTATCATCACTTCTTATGGTAAAGATAATGCTAAAGCAAAGAAATTTTATGATTTTATTTTAAGCAAAAAGGCTAAGGAAATTTTCAAAGCTTATGGCTATAATATCCCATGATTAAAGCTAAAATAAATACTATAAAAAATCATGAAAATATAAACTGGGTAGAATTTCTTACAAACAAACATAAATTATATATGCTTGCTTTAGAACTTGATGAAAAAGCAAGCATTGATCAAGAAGTTTTACTTGCTTTTAAAAGTAGCGAGTGCTTGCTTAGTAAAAAAAATTTAGAAAACTCATTTTTAAATACCTTTTATGCAAAAATCATTGATATTTTCCAAGGACAAATCATCACTATCGTAAGATTAGAAAATGAAATTTGCACTTTCGAAGCTCAAATTAGTACCCATGAGTTTTTAGAGCAAAATTATCAAAAAAATGATTTTGTATTTGCTTATGTACATCCTAGTGCTTTATTTATCAAAGAGTATTTATGCTAAAACTTGACTTTGAAAAAATCTTTAAAAATAAAGAAAAAGAATTTAAACTTAAGGTTAAATTTGAAGTTAAAGAAGGAGAATTTTGTGCTATTTTTGGAAAAAGTGGTAGTGGTAAAACTACGCTTTTGAGAATTTTAGCGGGTTTTGAAAAAGCACAAGGAATTTGCACTTTTAATAATACGATATTTTTTGATGATAAAAACTTTCTAAACCCACAAAAAAGAAAACTTGGCTTTGTTTTTCAAGATTATGCTTTATTTGAAAATATGAATGTAGAGCAAAACTTACTTTTTGCCAAAAAAGATCTAAAATTTGCTAATGAACTTTTAGAACTTTTAGATTTAAGCAAACACAAAAAAAGTCATATTTTAGAACTAAGTGGGGGACAAAAACAACGCGTAGCTTTAGCAAGAGCCATTATGCAAAAACCCAAACTTTTACTTTTAGATGAGCCATTTAGCGCCTTAGATAATGAGATAAAACTACACTTGCATGATTATCTTTTAAATATACATAAAACTTATAAAATCACTACTATTTTAATCAGCCATGATGTAAGTGAAGTTTATAAACTAGCTAATAAAGTCATCATTTTAGAAAATGGAGCTATCATTAAAGAAGGCTCGCCTAATGAAGTTTTTTTAAAGACACAAGGCTCACAAAAATTTGCTATAAAAGCACGCATTTTAAAACTACAAAAGCAAGATAGCATATTTATAGCCATACTTGCCATAGGTAATCAAATCAGCCAAGTAGCGCTAAGCCCTTTAGAAGCTAAAGATTTTAAAGAAAATGATGAAGTGCTTTTGAGCCAAAAAGCTTTTGCGCTAAATTTAACTAAGATATAAAAACAATGTTAAAATAAGATAAATTATCACAAGGTTATAAATGACTTATGGATTTTTTATCTTAAAATTTTATACTAGCTTATGGACAAAATGGAAGATAAGATTATCTTGTGGTTATTTTATAGCCCCTACTGCACCACCTTTTATCCTTTTGTAGTTTCATTTTTAAATTAATTTAAAAGGATATATAAAATGCATTGGTTAGTATTAGCAATTAGTATAATTTTTGAAGTGATTGCAACAAGCTCGATGAAGTATGCAAGCATAAGTAAAAATAATCTTTATTTAATCGTTTTTGCGGTGTTTTTTTCATTTTCTTTAGCAGGTTTATTTTATGCTTTGAAAAAAATTGATTTAAGTATAGCTTATGCAACTTGGGCAGGTTGCGGTTTGGCATTAGTTAGTGTGGTGGGATTTTTAATCTTTAAAGAAGCAATTACTCTTAATAAAATCATTTTTATTATTTTAATCATCACTGGAGCGGTGGGATTAAAACTTAGTGCTTAAGCCTTTTGGCTTAAAGCACATTCATACTTTGTATCATTACTTTTGCTTTACATTCAGCACAGCAATATAGTGTTTTTATCTTAGCTTCATCACCCATAAATCTTGGCTTCATAATGCTAGCAATTTTCTCAATGGCCTTTTTAGTAGCAAATTCTTTCCCACACTCTACACAAGCAAAAAGTTCATCTTGAGCTAAAACCATAAAAGAAAAATACTCTTTTTCCAAATCTATCCCACTTCTTTGAAGCATTAAAGTATCTTTTTCAGCACAACTTGCCTCACAATACCCACAGGTAGTACATAAGCTTGCATTAAATTTCAAAGAATTATCCTTAGTATCAGCCACTAAAGCTCCTACATTACAAGCTCCCACACAAGAAAGACATAAAGTACAGGTGTCTGCATTGATGGTGATTTTTCCATAGCGTATCCATTCTTTACTTGGGATATTGCCTAAATTTTCTTCCTTTATAAGCTCTCTTAATCTTATAGCAAAATCTTCTCTTTTTAAAAGCGCAGGATTATAAGAAATAAATTTGAGATTTTCTATAAAATGTGCTTGATTTATAGCCTCTAAAAGTTCTTTTTCATCTTTAGCTAGAAAAATTGCGTTTTGTTTAAATTTTCTTTGAAAAATTTCATTCATCAAAGCTATCACTTCTAAAGCACCTTGTGATAAGCCATCGCTATAAAAAATCGCACTCGCACCACTTGTTTGAAGCATAGCTAAAAAATGTGCTTGATCAAGATAGTTTTCACCTTTAATCATAAAAGGCATTACATCTTCTTTTAAAGTGATATTTAAATTTTCTATAGACATTTTCTCAGGGATTATTAAAATGATTTTATCTTCATAAAATTTTAAAATTTCATAAAAGCTATTGCGTGGCATAGATGCATAATCAAGCGCTCCACTAGGACAAATTCCTACACAATCACCACAGCTTAAACAATCCACATGAGAAAATTCTAATTTTCTTTGCTCATCATCTTTTAAAATAGCCACACTAGGACAAATTTCAGCACATTTTCCACAATGGATACTTCTTCTTTCATGGTATTGGCAAATGCTATCATCATAACTAATATAATTTCTAAATTTATATTTTGGAGAATTAGAATTTAAAAGTTTTATAAGTTCTTCTTGACTTAAAGTAGTTAAATCATAACAACCACTTTGTTGATCAAAACTTTCTTTTTTTACATCATATAAGAAAAAATCACAATCAATCTCTACTTGCTCATTATCTTTTAAAGCTATCACGCAAAGCTCGCCCACGCAACCTAAAACACCCAAACATTGCTCATTACTTAATTTTAAAACCTTGTATTCTTGTTTTTTTAAGCTTTCAATAAGCTCATTTTGATCCTCATTGCTTACAATAATTACATTTTTACCCACTTCTTTGGTATATTCTAAATCAAGCCCTAAATCATAAACTTTAGATCTAATCTTATATAAAGACTCAATAGTTTTAGCTTTTTTAAGCACATCATCTTGTGAATTTTTAAGGTAAAAATTAATCTCAGGTGCATAAACTTCAGGATTTAAAAGCTTTGAATTTCCTATAAAAACTTCTTCACTACAGGCTTTTTGAACTATGCTAATATCATCACTTAAAGGAATTAAATCTTCATTTTCTAAAAATACAAAATCTTTCATAACACTCTCTTTTAAATTTTTTAATCTTAATTATATAAATTTCATTATAAAAAAGTTATAATTTTACTAATTTATTCTTAAGGTTTAAGATGAACAAATTTAGAAATTTTCCACCCATAAACACACTTATAAACGATGAAAACTTGGCTAACTACCCTTTGTATTTAAGATCTCATTTTGCAAAAATAGTTGTTTCAAATTGTAAAAAAGAACTGAGTAAAAATGAAAATTTAAATTTTAGCTTGCAAGATTTGCTAAGTAAAATTGCCCAAAGTATTGATGAGTTTTTAAACATGCAAAGTCAAAGTTTGATCAATGCTAGTGGAGTTATCATACATACTAATCTTGGTCGTAGCATTATTGATGAGAGTATTTTTGAAAGAACTAAAGAAATCATCTGTTCTTATTCAAATTTAGAGTTTAACATGCAAAGTGGTAAAAGAGGCTCAAGGTATGACGCACTTAGTGCAAATTTAAAAATATTATTTGATTGCGAAGATTGCTTGATTGTTAATAATAACGCTTCAGCTGTATTTTTAATCTTAAATACCTTAGCAAAAAATGAGGAAGTTATTACTTCAAGAAGTGAGCTAGTTGAGATTGGGGGAAATTTTAGAATTCCTGAAGTTATGCTAGCAGCTGGAGTTAAACTAAAAGAAATAGGCACGACTAATAAAACTCATTTATATGATTATGAAAAAGCTATCAATGAAAATACTAAGATGATTTTAAAAACTCATCGTTCTAATTTTGCTTTTAAAGGATTTTTCGAAGAAGTAAGCTTAAGTGAAATTCATGCTTTAGCAAAAAAGAAAAAACTCATATCTTATTATGATTTGGGCGCTGGATGGTGTGAAAAGATTAATAAACAACTTAGTAAAAATGAGCCAAGTGTAAAAGAGCTTTTAAAACATTGTGATATTTTAAGTTTTAGTGGCGATAAGCTTTTTGGCTCTACTCAAGCAGGCATTATACTTGGAAAGAAAAAATACATTCAACAATTAAAGAAAAATCAACTTCTAAGAATGCTAAGGGTTGATAAAATCACTCTAGCTTTTTTAAATGAAACTGCCAAAGCTTACTTAGAAAAAGAATATGAAAAAATCCCTACACTAAAACTTTTAAATGATGATTTAAAAACCGTAGAAAAAAAGGCTCTCTTTGTCAAAGAAAAAATTCCTATTAAATGTGAGTTAAAAGCTTCTAAAAGTTTAGTAGGCGGTGGCTCTATGCCTGATAAAAGCTTAGACACTTTTGTACTAAGTTTTGATGAGAAAGCTTTGCTTTTACAAGAAAAATTTAGAAAAAAAGGCGTAATCGGCCGTGTTAAAAATGGGCATTTTGTGCTAGATTTTAGAAGTATTTTAGAAAAAGATTTAAACAAAATAGTAAGCATTATTAAAGAGGTATTTCATGCATAGTATCATCATAGGCACTGCTGGACATATTGACCATGGTAAAACTTCACTTATTAAAGCTTTAAATGGTTTTGAAGGTGATGATTTAAAAGAAGAGCAAGAAAAAGGCATTACGATCAATCTTAGCTTTTCAAATTTAAAAAGTGAAAATTTAAATATTGCTTTTATCGATGTGCCTGGGCATGAAAGTTTAATTAAAACTATGATAAGTGGTGCTTTTGGCTTTAGAGTATGTATGTTTGTCATAGATATAAACGAGGGTTTAAAGGCTCAAAGTATAGAGCATTTAAGGGTTTTGGAATTTTTAGGCGTAAAAGATGTAGTGCTTATTTTGAGTAAGGTTGATTTATGCAAGGATTTAGTACAAAAGCAAGCAGAGCTTTTAAAAGAATTAAAAGCCTTTAAAATCAATATCTTAAAAGTTTTTCCAACAAGCATTTATGATGGGCAAAGTATATTAAATTTAAAAAACTATCTACTTAGTTTAAAGCCTAAAGAAAATGATGAAAATTTGATTTTTAGATACTACATTGATAGGGTTTTTTCTCTAAAAGGCATAGGAACGGTAGTAACAGGGAGTTTAAATGAAGGAAAAATAAGCAAAAATGAAAAAATATTTTGCCTTGAAAATCAAAAAGATATCATTGTAAAAAACATACAAATTCATGAAGAAAATGTTTTAGAAGCAAAAGCTTATAATAGGGTTGCTTTGAGTTTAAACTGTGATTATCATGAGTTAAAAAAAGGCTATATATTAAGTAAAAAAGGTGTTTTTAAAAGCTTTAAAAGTATCGATGGAGTTGTTTTTTATACAGAGATTAAACACGGGAGTATTTTAGAATTTTGTAGTGGCTCAAAAAAGCTTAATGCAAAAATTAGTGTAATCAAAGAATTTGAAGATAAAACTTATATTAGCTTAGAGTTTGATAAAAACCTACCTTTGTGTTTTGATGATAAATTCATCTTGCTTGAAAATGGGCGTATTAAAAGCGGTGGTGTGGTTCTTAATGCGGTAAGTGAGCCTTTAAAAAAAGATATAAAAGCTAAGTATTTAGCACTTTTAGAACAAAAAGATTTAAAAAAGGTATTTGAGTTTTTAAAACAAACTCACAAACTTGGCTTTGGATTACTTTCAAGCTATCAACGCTTTAAACTCACTCATGAGCAAGCCCTAAACCTAGCAAAAAGCTTAAATCATGTTTTTGTCGATGAGCAAGCTTTAAATGTATATGATTTAAATGCTATGCAAACTTTGAAAGAATTTATTGATTTTATTTTCTCTAAAAATCCTTATGCTTTAATCTCGCCTCATTCTATCGCCTTAAGGCTTAGCTGGGCAAGTGAGAGCTTTTGCGCTTATACACTCAAGCAAATGCAAGAAAAATTAGATTTTAAAGATGGCATATGGTTTTTAAAAGGACAAGATTTTGAAAAATTACAAGAAAAGGCTCATTGTGAGCTTTATGAAATTTTAAAAAAAGAAGGTATAAAACCTACTGCACCTTATAATCTTTATGAATATTTAGAGCTTGATAGGAAAAATGGGGATCTTATCTTAAAAAAACTCACCAAAGAAAATAAAGTCAAAAGATTAGCACATAATCTTTTTATAGAAAAAAATACTCTTGAAAATCTCATGCAAGAGTTTTTAAAACTTTTGCAAAATCATCATTTAGATGTAGCTTTTGTTAAAAATCATTTTCAAATTTCAAGAAAATATGCCATAGCTTATTTAGAATATCTTGATAAAAACTATCCTCAAGTGGTAAAAATCGAGGAAAAAAGAATATTAAAAATCTAAGTGTTAAAGATTACATTTTATAATGTGCAAAAATTTTAAAACAAAGGAAAATGATGAAAAAATCTTTAGCTCTCTTAACCCTTGCTAGCTCTTTATTTGCTGCAAGCAATGAAGAAATTATTAATTTTTTTAAGAAAAATCCAAATTTATCAAATGCAAACATTAGTGTTTCTAGTAGAGAAAAAATTCCTGATACTAACTTTGAAGCTGTGATAGTTAATTTTGAAATTAGTGGTAAAAATTTCCAAGAAATCGTTTTCACTCAAGATAATATCATCACAACTGAAGTAATTGATGTAAAAAAAGGTGAATTTTACTCTCAAGTTTATCAAGCAAAACTCATGGAAAAACAACAAGCTGAATTTTCAAAAAAAGCTCTAGTTGAACTTAAAAAAGAAAAAATGTTTATTTCTTTAGGCGATAAAAACAAACCTTTACTTTATGTTTTTAGCGATCCTGAATGTCCATATTGTAGAATGCATTTAGATAAAATAGAAGAAACACTAAAAACCCATCAAGTGAAATTTATCTTAACCCCTATCCATGATACTAGTGCTTTTGAAAAATCTGCATTAATTTACAAAGAAAGTAAAAATGCTAAAGATGATGCACAAAAAATCGCTATCATGAAAAAATATTATGATAAAAATTTAAAAGATTATAAAAAACCTAGTGAAGCTGAGGTTAAAGCAGTAAGAGAAACTTTCGCAAAATACTCTAAACTTGGTCTTCGTGCTGTGCCAACTATAATCGATGCTCAAAAATAATTTTTTCTTGCTTGTGTTTGCACTATTTTTAAGTGCTTGCACAGGCTCTATGCAAACTTTTATCCAAACAAATAATGAAGGTATTTTCCTGCATGCTAATAAAAATCAAAGTTTTTCTTTACACATCAATAATCCTTCAAAATTAAACACAAATTTAGAAGCCAAGCTCGCTCAAAAATTACAAAATTTAGGCTTAGTTTTAAATAATGTTCAAAGTGATTATAAAATTTATATCAATATAGTAGATTTTAAGAAATTTTCTTACGCACAAAGATTACGCGCTTCTAATGCGAGATTTTTTTATAATGACTTTGATAAAATAGATGATGTTTTTGAAATGGAAGTAGAAAATTACTATCTTTTGCAAGTTAATTTACAAATTAGCTCCAAAAACTCTACTCAAAGCACCTCGCTTTTAGCAAGAACTGCTTATCTTGGCAATATAGACAGAGCCAAAGAGTCTTTAGAAGAAAAAATCGCCAATCAAATAACAAGCTTTTTTTATATACACTAAAGATGGCATTTAAGCCATCTTTTTAAATATAACCATGATCAATCATCGCATCAGCTACTTTTTTAAAGCCTGCTATATTTGAGCCTATTACTAAATTTCCTTCATGATTATAAGCTTTTGCACACTCGTATGAATTTTCAAAAATATTTTTCATAATCTTATGTAATTTTGCATCAACTTCCTCAAAGCCCCATTGACACATACTTGCATTTTGTTGCATTTCAAGTTGAGAAGTCGCTACACCACCTGCATTAGCAGCCTTAGCTGGCGCAAATAAAAAGTCTTTTTGATTTAACATAAAATCGATCGCTTCAAGTGTGCTTGGCATATTAGCTCCCTCTGCTACCATACGACAACCATTGTGATATAAGGTTTTAATATCTTCTAAATTTAATTCATTTTGCGTAGCACTTGGAAAAGCTATATCACAAGGTATACTCCATACTCCATTACAACCTTGTTTATACGCACTTTTTGGAGTAAAAATAGCACCTTTTTTAAGCATTGCATAATCACTCACTCTAGCTCTTTTTACTTCCTTAATTTCTTTTAATAAATCCAAATCTACCCCATCTTTATCATAAACAAATCCATCGCTATCGCTTATTGTGATTGCTTTTGCACCAAGTTGATGTAATTTTTCTATGGTATAAATTGCCACATTTCCGCTACCTGAAACTGCACACTCTTTTCCTTCTAATGCATTGTTATATTTTGCTAGCATTTCTTGAGTAAAATACACACAGCCATACCCTGTTGCTTCTGTTCTTACTAAACTTCCACCCCATGGAATTTTCTTTCCCGTTAAAGTTCCATCAAAATTAGAGCTAATTTTCTTATAAGCTCCAAACATATATCCAATTTCTCTAGCACCAACCCCTATATCACCTGCTGGCACATCAGTGCTTGCACCTATGATTTTTGAAAGCTCGGCCATAAAAGCTTGACAAAAACGCATAATTTCTGCTTCGCTTTTGCCTTTAGGGTCAAAATTTGCTCCTCCTTTAGCTCCCCCTATCATTAAACCTGTTAGAGAATTTTTGAAAATTTGTTCAAAACCTAAAAATTTCAAAACATCTAAATCTACACTAGGATGAAATCTGATCCCACCTTTATAAGGTCCTAAACTAGAATTAAACTGTACTCTATAACCAAAATGCGTTTGAGCTTTACCTGCATCATCAATATATACTACTCTAAAAATAGTCGTTTTTTCAGGCATAACAATACGCTCTAATATAGCATGATCTTGATAAGTTTTGTTAGATTCAAGTAAAGGTTCTAAAGAATTTAACACCTCAGTTGCTGCTTGAAAAAAGATAGGTTGTCTTGGGGAAGTTGCTTGAATTTTTTCTAAGGTTTCATTGATATATTGTTTAGCTATACTCATAAATTGTCCTTTTTATAGTATCTTGCTGTTTGCATTGGCTAAAAATTTTTTTAGCGCCTTTTGCTCCTTTGTTCCTATTTTGTAGTAAATTAGCTTTAAATATGCACTAATTTCTTTTTGAGAAAGATTTCTTGACTTAGAATAATCTAGCAAAATATATTGCGGAATGAAAATTTTACTTTTTGTGAAATTTTTCATCATTTTTTTATAAATAGAAAAATTTTTAATACAAGAAAATCGAGCAAAAACAAAAGGTAGTTTTGTCTTTTCATACCATAATTCGCATAAATCAATATAATCTTTTGGATTTTGCAAATAAAGTTTTAAAGCCTTATCACCGATGATAACCTCCCCTTTTTGCTTTAAAACTTTTGCAAGAGCATTAGAAGTTGCAGAGCTTGCATCTTCTTTGCTTTCAGATTGTTTTTTCACTAAAACGCTTTTTACCTTTTTGCTTGCGCAAATCCCCACATTTAAGGTTTTGTATTTTTTTCTACGACTTTCAACACTTGAGATAATCGCTGCATCAATGCGTCTAAAATACAAATGGCGATTTAGCTTACTAGGAACCCCTTTTTTGTATTCTGTAGTTTGCTTAACATAGCTAGGAAAAGCTGATTTTTTAAGATAGATATGTAAAGGGAGTAAATTAAGATAATCTATCTTACCAAAAATCATCTCGACCTTTCTATGATTAAGTAAAAATATCCTATTAAAAAATATCTTAAATATAAATTAATTTTATTAAAAACACTAGTAATATCAAATTTATATAATTTAAAAAGAAAAAAAGTAACATTTAAAACATATTTTTTAAATGATTTTTAAAAAATATGTTTTTATAACTCATATAAACAATAAAAAATAGATAAAATTAAGTTTTATAATAAAAAATTATTTTAAATAAAACTTAATTTATAAAAAATTATTTTAAACTATCAAAATATCTCTGATAATCAAAATTATTTATCAAAGCTACTCCATCTTCAACCGCAGCTTTTGCTACCGCAGCACTAACTACAGCTTTTACTCTGCTATCAAATGGTTTTGGTATCACATAATCTCTACCAAAACTAAGCTCTTCTACTCCATAAGCTTGTTTTACCTCATCAGTTACTTCAAGCTTAGCTAAATCAGCCAAAGCTTTTGCGGCTGCTATTTTCATATTTTCAGTAATTTTAGTTGCCTTTACATCTAAAGCTCCTCTAAAGATAAAAGGAAAACCTAAAACATTATTAATTTGATTTGGATAATCACTTCTACCTGTTCCAACTATAGCATCGTTTCTAACTCTTTTAACATCTTCTGGCATTACTTCAGGTACAGGATTAGCTAATGCAAAAATCACGGGATCTTTTGCCATACTTAAAATCATCTCATCATCTAAAATCTTAGGTGCACTCAAACCCAAAAATACATCAGCACCTTTTAAAGCTTCTCTTAAAGTGCTATCTTTGGTATCGCTTACAAATTCTAGTTTGTATTTATTTAAATCATCTCTTTGAGTATTAATCACACCTTTACTATCTACTAAAACAATATTTTTAACCCCTAAATTTCTATACATTCTAGCACTTGCAATACCTGCTGCACCTGCACCACTTACCACTACTTTAATATCTTCAAATTTTTTACCACTAATTTCCATAGCATTCATTAATCCTGCTGTAGAAATGATCGCAGTTCCATGTTGGTCATCATGCATTACAGGAATTCCAAGATCTTGCAAAGCGGCTTCTATTTCAAAACATTTTGGTGCTGAAATATCTTCTAAATTAATTCCTCCAAAAGTAGGTGCTATAGCTTTACAAAAGGTAACAATCTCATCTATACTATGAGCATTAATTTCCAAATCATAAGCATTAACATTAGCAAATTTTTTAAACAAACAAGCTTTTCCTTCCATAACAGGTTTGCTTGCACTCGCTCCTATATTGCCAAGCCCTAAAACCGCACTACCATCGCTTACTATAGCAACTAAATTAGCTTTATTAGTGTATTTATAAGCTAAAGTTTCATCTTTTGCTATCTCAATACAAGGTTCAGCAACCCCAGGAGAATACGCCAAAGATAAATCATGTGCACTATCCATAGGCTTTCTAGCAACAATATCTACTTTACCACCTAAATGATATTCTAAAGCCTCTTCTTTTAAATTCATTATTTTTCCTTCATATAATTTAGTAAATTTTTTATCCTAAGTTTAGCCTTTTGCACTCCTAAAAATTCCAATACTTCAAATATACTAGGACTAACCGAGTTTCCTGTGAGTGCGATGCGTATAGCTTGAGCTAGATCTTTTAACTTAAGATTATTTTCTTCTAAGAATTGATTAGTTAATTCTTCAAATTCACAAGCATTTTTTTGCTCATTTAAAACCATAGCGTATTTTTCCAAATAAGTTAAATTTGTAACATTGAGAAATTTATCTACAGCCTTTTGATCATATTCTTTTGGGTCATTTAGTAACACTTTAGCCCCGCTAATAATATCATGCAAAGTTTTAGCTCTCTCTCTTAACATATCTAGCAAAAAGCCTGCTTTTTCATACTGACTTAAATCAAAACCTAAATCTTTTAATTGTCTATTGATTTCTTCAAAAGGTAAAGTTTTAATATAATGAGCATTAAGCCATTCTAATTTTTTAAAATTATAGCAAGAAGCACTTTTGTTAATATGATTTGGATCAAAAAGCTCTTGCATACTTTCTAAAGAAAAAATTTCATCATCGCCATGACTCCAACCAAGACGCACTAAGAAATTAAGCAAGGCTTGAGGTAAAATCCCCATATTTTTATATTCCATCACATCAGTTGCTCCATGACGCTTAGAAAGTTTCTTACCATCTTCACCATGTATCATAGCTACATGATAAAATTTAGGTATTTTAAAGCCTAGTGCTTCATAAAGGACAATTTGTTTTGGAGTATTTGATAAATGATCATCTCCTCTTATAACATCACTCACACCCATTAGTGCATCATCAATTACAACGGTTAAATTATAAATTGGGCTACCATCGCTTCTTGCAATTACAAAATCATCTAAAATATCTTCAGCCTTAAAACTAACCTCGCCTTTAATGCCATCTATAAATTTAATCTCTCCACTTTGTGGTGCTTTTATACGCACCACAGGCTCAATACCACTTGGCGGAATTCCTTTAAAATCTCTATATCTACCATCATATTTTGGACGCTCTTTAGCTGCTTCTTGCTTAGCTCTTAACTCATCAAGCTCTTCTTTGCTCATATAACAATAATAAGCCTTGCCCTCATCTAGTAATTTTTGAATGTATTTTTTATAAATATCAAATCTTTGAGATTGATACTCAATCGTCCCATCATAATCAAGCCCACACCATTTAAATGCTTCTATAATAGCTTGCGTAGCTTCTTGTGAATTTCTTTTTAAATCCGTATCTTCAATACGCAATAAAAATTTACCCTTATTTTTTCTTGCATAAAGATAATTATATAAAGCTGTTCTAAGCCCTCCTATGTGCAAATATCCTGTTGGAGAAGGAGCAAAACGCGTTGTGATTTCTTGCATATTTTTACCTTTTTTAAATTTTTATTGTTATAATGCTATATTTACACTTAAATAAAGGTTTTATATGAGAAAATTTTTAATATCTTGTTGTTTTGCTGCAAATATTTTATATGCTCAAACCCTTGGTGGTGTAGCAATGGTAGTAGAAAATCAACCTATTACTCTTTATGATATAGAACAAACTATGAAAGAATTAAAAACTAATGACAAACAAAAAGCTATAGCATTTTTAGTAGATGATAAAGTTCAACAAAGTGAAGCTAAAAAGCTAGGAATTTATGTAAGCACTTTTGAACTTAATGAAAAATTAGCCCAAATAGCAAAAGGCAATAAAACTGACATTAATGGTTTGCAAGCAAAGATAGAAAAAGATGGTTTAAGTTTTGAAGTTTTTAAAAACAAAGTTAGAAAAGATCTTGAAAGAGAAAAACTTTATAGAAGCATAATGCAAAATGCAAAAATCAATATTGATGATGAAACACTAAAACATTTTTATGAAAGCAATCTTGATAAATTTAGCACTTTTTCAAATATAGACTTAGTTGTTTATAATTCTACTAATCCTGAACTTTTACAACAGCTTGCACAAAATCCTATGTATAAAAATTCTCAAATTAAATCAAAAGCCATTAGTTTAAACGCAGCTAGTTTAGATCCAAGATTACTTGCTTTGTTAAATAATACAAAAATAGGAGAATTTACTCCAGTGTTAAATGGCGAAAATGCTTATATAGTGTATTTTGTAAAAGAAAAATATGGTAAAAATCCTATCGAATTTGATTTAATCAAAGATCAAGTTAGCAATGTCTATACCCTAACTCAAAAAGAACAAGCCTTAAAAAATCATCTTGATAAAATAAGAGCAAATGCTCATATAGAAGAATTAAGATAGGTTAAAACCTATCTTCAATTAATGTCTTGAAAGATAATTTGTATCATAATTATTATTGATAAAATCTGCATTATCCATCATCGCTAAATGAAAATCTTTGGTTGTTTTTATCCCACCTACGATAAGCTCTTGCAAGGCTATTTTCATTTTAGCTATAGCTGTGTTTCTATCTTCTCCCCAAACGACTAATTTTCCAATCATAGAATCATAATATGGAGGCACACTATAATCTTGATAACAATGGCTTTCCATTCTTACATTGCGTCCTGCAGGAGCTACATATTTTGTGATTTTACCTGGGCAAGGTAAGAAAGTTTTAGAATCTTCAGCAGTAATTCTACATTCTATAGAATGACCTTTAAGTTTAATTTCTTCTTGTTTTGGTAGAGGATACCCTTCTGCTACTTTAATCATAAGTTCAATAATATCTACCCCGCTTACCATCTCACTCACACAATGCTCAACCTGCAAACGCGTATTCATCTCGATAAAATAAAAATCTAAATTTTTATCCACTAAAAACTCAAAAGTTCCCGCACCTTCATAATCAATAGCCTTAGCAGCTCTAACTGCTGTTTCATGAAGTCTTGCTCTTGTTTTTTCATCTAGTAAAATTGCAGGAGATTCTTCTATAAGTTTTTGATGGCGTCTTTGCATAGAGCAATCTCTCTCACCCAAATGTATCACATTTCCAAAGCTATCTCCTATGATTTGCACTTCTATATGGCGTGGGTTTTGGATGTATTTTTCCATATACATAGTTCCATCACCAAAAGCACTCATCGCTTCACTTTCTGCTGACCAGTAAGCTTTTTCTAAATCTTTTTCATCTTCAACTACACGCATACCACGGCCGCCACCACCTGCTGCTGCCTTTAAAATCACAGGATAGCCTATTTCTTTAGCAAGTTTTTTTGCTGCTTCAACCCCACCTAAAGCCCCATCGCTTCCTGGGATTACAGGCACACCTGCTCTTTGCATTACTTGTTTTGCTTTACTTTTATCACTCATTAGTGCCATAGCAGCTACTGAAGGGCCTATGAATTTGATATTATGTTTTGCACAAATTTCAACAAAATTTTGATTTTCACTTAAAAATCCATATCCTGGAAAAATCGCATCCGCTTCGCTAATTTCAGCTGCACTAATAATAGCTGGGATATTTAAATAGCTTTCTGAACTTCTAGCATTTCCTATGCAAATACTCGCATCAGCATATTTTAAATACAAAGCATCTTTATCTGCAGTAGAATACACACAAATTGCTTTTTTTCCCATTTCTTTTACAGTTCTTAAAGCTCTTAATGCAATTTCTCCACGATTTGCTATTAAAACTTTTTTAATTTCCATTTTATAATTTCTCCACCACAAATAAAGGCATACCAAATTCTACAGGCTGACCATCTGCAACTAATACTTCTACTATCCTACAATCATATTCAGCTTCGATTTCATTCATAATTTTCATCGCTTCAATAATTGCTATAGTACTTCCTTTTTTAATAGTTTGTCCTGCTTTAGCAAAAGGTGCTGCACCTGGGCTTGGAGCTTGATAAAAAGTACCTACCATAGGGCTATTGATAGTCGGTTTATTAGAAGAGCTTGAGCTTGCTTTGGTTTCATTAACTACATTTACATTAATTGGCTGTGGAGCTGGAGCAACAGGAGCTGGAGCTGGTAATTCACAACACATATCTCTTTCAAGTTCTATTTCAAATCCATCTTGTTCTTTTATTTTAATCTTGCTTATATTTGCTTCTGCAAAAAGTTGCATTAGTTCTTTGATTTCTTCTTTTGTCATATATTCTCCTTAATTTATAAGACTTAATTTATAATTATATATAAAAATACTAAAAATAACTTCAATTATTTATTTTTTACTTTTATTTTAAGATATAATTTAAAAATTCACTTTAATTATAAAGGACAAAAATGGGCTTAAAAGCAGATAATTGGATCAAAAAAATGGCATTAGAGCACAATATGATAGAGCCATTTTGTGAAGCAAATATAGGTAAAGGTATAGTTAGTTATGGGCTTTCAAGCTATGGATATGATATAAGAGTTGGAAGAGAATTTAAGATTTTCACTAATGTAAATTCCACCGTTGTAGATCCTAAAAATTTTGTAGAAGAAAATGTAGTAGATTTTGTAGGCGATGTATGTATAGTACCTGCAAATTCTTTCGCGCTTGCAAGAACAGTTGAGTATTTTAAAATGCCAAATGATGTTTTGGCTATTTGTCTTGGCAAAAGCACTTACGCAAGATGTGGCATTATAGTAAATGTAACCCCTTTTGAGCCAGGTTTTGAAGGACATATCACTATAGAAATTTCAAACACAACCCCACTACCTGCTAAAATTTATGCTAATGAGGGTATAGCTCAAGTTTTATTTTTACAAGGAGATGAGCCTTGTGATGTAACATATGCTGATAAAAAGGGTAAATACCAAGCTCAAACAGGTATAACTTTACCAAGAATTTTAAAATAATTTTATTTTCAACCGATATAAAAACTTAGTCAAGTAATAGGAAAATATATATGTTTAATGGAAAAAGCATTTTAATCACCGGTGGTACAGGAAGTTTTGGAAAAACTTATACTAAAACTTTACTTCAAAAATACAAACCTAAAAAAATCATCATTTATTCAAGAGATGAGTTAAAACAATTTGAAATGGCAAGAGAATTTAATGATGATTGTATGCGTTATTTTATAGGTGATGTAAGAGATAAAGAAAGATTGAGCATAGCAATGAAAGATGTCGATTTTGTCATTCATGCAGCTGCTATGAAACATGTGCCAATTGCAGAATATAATCCAATGGAATGCATAAAAACTAATATCCATGGAGCACAAAATGTAATCGATGCGTGTTTGGAAAATAATGTAGAAAAATGTATCGCTCTTTCAACCGATAAAGCATGCAATCCTATTAATTTATACGGAGCTACAAAGCTTGCAAGCGATAAGCTTTTTGTAGCAGCAAATAACATCGCAGGAAATTCTCATACTAAATTTAGCGTTACAAGATATGGCAATGTAGTAGGCTCAAGAGGTTCTGTTATACCATTTTTTAAAAAACTAATCAATGAAGGTGCTAAAGAGCTTCCTATCACAGATGAGAGAATGACAAGATTTTGGATATCCTTAGAAGATGGGGTTAATTTCGTGCTGAATAATTTTGCATATATGCATGGAGGGGAAATTTTCGTGCCAAAAATTCCTTCTATGAAAATCGTTGATTTGGCTAAAACTATGGCTCCTAATTTAGCCCATAAAATCATAGGTATAAGAGCAGGTGAAAAACTACATGAAATTATGATTTCAAGTGATGATAGTCATTTAACTTATGAATTTGAAAATTATTATGCCATCAGCCCAAGTATCCAATTTAATAATATTAATGTTGATTTTAGTATAAATGCAAAAGGACAAAAAGGTAAAAAAGTTTCTAATGGCTTTTCTTATAGCTCAGATAATAATCCATCATGGATTAGCCAAGAAGAGCTTTTAAATATAATAAATCATACAGAGCTTGAAAAATGATAACTTATTCTCATCAAAATATTGACGAACAAGACATACAAGTAGTTTGTGAGGCTTTAAAAGATGATTTTTTAACCGGCGGAAAAAAGGTTGAAGAATTTGAACAAGCCCTTTGTGAATATGTGGGTGTAAAATATGCTTGCGTGCTAAATTCAGCTACTTCTGCTTTACACCTTGCGTATTTGTCTTTAAATGTAAAAGATAAAATTGTCTTAACAACCCCTATTACCTTTGCTGCAACTGCAAATGCTGCTTTAATGGCAGGTGCTAGGGTTGAGTTTATAGATGTAAAAAGCGATGGAAATATTGATGAGAAAAAACTTGCTTTAAGATTAAGCCAAGATAGCTCTAATATTGGAGCAATTTGTGTGGTTGATTTTGCGGGAAATAGTGTAGAAATGGATGAAATTTTAGCCTTAGCCAAACGATACAACATCCCACTAATTGATGATGCAAGTCATGCTCTAGGTGCTATTTATAAAAATCAAAAAGTAGGTTCTATGGGGGATTTGAGTATATTTTCTTTTCATCCGGTTAAACCTATCACAACCTTTGAGGGTGGTGCGGTTGTTAGCAATGATGAGGAATTAATCTCAAAAATCAAGCTTTTAAGAAGTCATGGCATAGTCAAAAAAAGACTTTGGGATAGCGATATGATTGAACTAGGCTATAATTATCGTTTAAGTGATGTGGCTTGCGCTTTAGGTATAAATCAACTTAAAAAACTTGATAATATGCTAGAAAAAAGAGAAATCATCACAAGTTTTTACGATAAAGAATTTGAAAAAAATCCTTATTTTAGCACTATAAAAATCAAAGATTATAAAAAAAGCTCAAGACATTTATATCCTATTTTGCTTTTCCCTGAGTTTTATTGCCAAAAAGAGATTATTTTTGAAAAATTATTAAATTTAGGCATAGGTGTACAAGTGCATTATAAGCCTACTTATGAGTTTAGTTATTATAAAAACTTATATGGAAATTTATTTTTAGAAAATGCGGATAATTTTTATAAAGCTGAACTTAGCATACCTGCTCATCAAGAAATGAGCTTAAAAGAAGCGCGATTTGTTAAAGATAGTTTATTTAAAATTTTAGAAGAAATCAAGAAAGGTTGTTCAACATGAATGAATCAATCATACAGAGCGGGGGGGGGATGTATGCTTTAGCTAAAAAACTTTTCCCTATATGTAGAAGTATTACGGGAAAGGGTTTTAGACAAAGCTTAAAAATACTTGATGAAGCTATGGGGGGGGGTATATTAAAAATTCACTCTATAGCAAGTGGAAGTAAAGTGTTTGACTGGGAAGTACCCGCTGAATGGGAGATAAATAATGCTTACATCATCACTCCAGATGGAGAAAAAATTTGTGATTTTAAGCAAAATAATCTTCATGTGTTAAACTATAGCACAGGCATAGACACAGAGCTTGATCTAGCAAGCCTACAAGAGCATCTTTACTCTATAGAAGAAATACCTGATGCCATACCTTATGTGACAAGCTATTATAAAAGACGTTGGGGTTTTTGTATAAAACACGAAGATAGGGTTAAACTAAAAGAAGGAAAATATAAAGTTTTCATCGATGCAAAACACCATGAAAATGGGGTTTTAAACTATGCTGATTTACTCATACCTAGCACACAAGAAACAAAAGATGAAATTTTAATTTCCACTTACCTTTGTCATCCATCTATGGCAAATAATGAGTTAAGTGGTCCTGTGGTAGCTACATTTTTAGCTAAATGGCTTTTAGAACTTAAAGAGAGAAAATATAATTATCGTTTTGTTTTTGCTCCTGAAACTATAGGAAGTATAGTTTATCTTAGTAAACATTTAAAGCATTTACAAAAATACACTAAAGCAGGTTTTGCACTCTCTTGCATAGGCGATGATAATGCTTACTCACTCATTCACACTCCAAGTGAAAATACTCTAGCAGATAAAGTAGCCTTGCATACTTTAAAAGATAAAAATAATTTTAAAGAATTTAGCTTTTTAAATAGAGGTGGCAACGAAAGACAATTTTGTGCACCCTTAGTAAATTTACCTATTGTAGGGGTCTGTAGGACTAGATTTGGTGATTATAAAGAATACCACACTAGCAAAGATGATTTAAATTTCATTAGCGAAGAAGGATTACAAGGTAGCTTAAAAGCTATGCAAGAAATTATCATGAATTTAGAAGTGAATGAAATTTATCAAAATACTGTATTTTGCGAACCCAATTTAGGTAAAAGAGACTTATACCATACTATCAATACTTCTTCAACTAATAGTTGCATTCCAATATCATGTAATTTTTTAGCCTATTGTGATGGTAAAAACGATGTTTTAGATATAGCTTCAAAACTAAACATACAAGCTTATGAATTAAAAGATCTAGTAGAAAAATTAAAATTTCATGGACTAATAAAATGAAATATTTCTTAGAATACAATGATAAAAAATACTCTAATGTTGACTTGATAGAAGCTTTTAAGAAACTTGGCATTGCAAAAGGCGATATTTTATGTGTGCATAGTGAACTTTTTAATTTTGGCACACCCTTGCTTCCTAGAAATGAATTTTTACAAACTATATTAGATTGTTTTTTTGAAGTTATAGGCAAAGAAGGTACTTTAATCATGCCTACATTTACTTATAGTTTTTGCAAAAATGAAGTTTATGATAAATTAAATTCTCCTACAAAAATGGGTGCTTTAAATGAATATTTTCGCAGATGGGGGGGGTAAAACGCACCAATGATCCTATATTTTCATTTGCCGTTAAAGGAGCCAAAGAAGAATTGTTTTTAAAAGACACTACAAGTTGTTTTGGAGAAAATTGTGTGTATGATGTTTTAATAAAAGAAAATGGGAAATTTCTTACTTTTGGTGGCATTGGACACACCATAACCCACCATATTGAGGAAAAATATCAAGTAGATTACAGATATTTTAAAAAATTTCAGGGTTTTATTCTTGATGAAAATGGAGAAAAAACAAAAAAAGAAATCTTATATTTTGTTAGAGATTTAAACAAGCACTCTCTTCCTAATATTAAAAATATTATTAAAATAGCTTTATCATCTTTTAAAAGCGATATGATAAAATTTGCCAATGATAACATAAGTATTTTTATTGCTCAAGAATATGAAAATGCCATAATAAGAGCCTTAAACATGAATAAAAATGCACTTATTCTAAAGGATAGTTAAAAAATGGAAAATAAATTTTATGAAATTTTAGAAAATATACTAGAAGTAAAAGTTGATGAAAATTCAAATTTAAGCATGCAAAATTGCAAAAATTGGACTTCTTTAAATCATATTGATATAATCATGAGCTTAGAAGAAGAATTTGAAATCAAATTTAACAAAGATGAATTAAGTCAGCTAAAATCACAAAATGAACTTTTGCAAGCTATCAAATCAAAGGTAAAAAATGAAAAATATTAAAAACTTATTTGAGTTAATAGCTATAAAAAATCCAATTCACGCAAAATATTTAAATAAAATCAGTCTAACAAATGAAGATGAAATAGAATTTGAAAATCTCATTTCATATTATCTTCAAAACAATATTTCTTTACAAGAGCAGTGCGAATGCTATTTAACTATACTTAATGACACTTTAGAAGAAACAAAATATTTCATAGAAAATAACTCATATAGATATAAAAGTTTTGAAGAAGTAAAAGATAAAGTCTATTTTAATGAAACTTATATGAAAAAATACATGATAGGGCTTGCGCTTTCATCTTATATTTGGATTGCTCATATAAAAGTTAGAAAGTATTTTGAAAATTATCTTCAATCAAAAAGCAAACATGATAATTATTTTGAAATAGGCCCAGGACATGGAGAATTTTTTACTAAAGCTGTTAAAAGTTTGAAATTTGATTATTATTTAGGTTTAGATTTATCTCCTACTAGTTGCGAATTGACAAAAAATATGGTGGAAAATCAAGTTAAAAATTTAATTAATAATTGTGAATTTTTATGTAAAGATTTTTTTCAATTTCAATTTCACAAAAAAGCTGATTTAATAGTAATTGGAGAAGTTTTAGAACATGTTGAACAGCCTTTAGAATTTTTAAAAAGAGCAAAAGACTTATTAAGCAATGAAGGTGAAATTTTCGCAACCATACCTATCAACGCACCTGCGATTGATCATATATACTTATTTACACATCCAAATGAAATTTTTGAAATGGCAAAAAAAGCAGATTTAAAAATAAAACAATATGAATGTTTTATGGCAAATGACTATTCTTTAGAAAAAGCTTTGAAATTTAAAAATGCTATAACTATGGCTGTGGTATTTGAAAAATGAATTTAAATTTACCAATCCACCATATAGGTGTAGCATGTAAATCTTTAGAAAAAGAAAGAAAAATATTTGAAAAGCTAGGTTTTGTTAAAGAAGCTGAATTTATAGACGAACAACAAGGGGTAAAAGGAGAATTTATCATTCCAAAAAATAACTTATTCCCCCAATATCGCTTTGAACTTTTGTCAAATTTAAATGAAAAAGGCATTTTAGATAGCTATTTGAAAAATAAAACTAAAATGTATCATATAGCTTATGAAAGCAAAAATATAGAGCAAGATTTATCTTTGCTTTTAAATGATGGTTTGTTAGTCGTTGACATAATGAAAGCAAGTTATTTTGCAAAACTTTGCTTTATGATGATGAGTAATAATTTATTAATAGAATTAGTAGAGCTAAAATGAATCTTTTTTCACCAAATTTAAAAAGAAATGATCTTATAAAACTTAGCAAGGAAAATCATTATAAAAAAATTACTATTAATGTTTTTAGAAATCACTCTTTTGAAGTGATTTCAAGCATACTAAATGCATTTTTAGCCTTTAGTAAATTAAAGGCTGAATTTAACATAAGCTCTTATGATGATAGTTTAGGTTATGATAATTTTCAAAAAGCAGATTTAAACATCATATTTATAGATTTAAACAATTATAAAAAAAATGTAGATGATTTTATCAAAGAAAAAATACAAGAACTATCAAGCATTAGCAACGCTCCTATCATCACACTTTTACTTGGCAATACAAACTTAAAAGAATATAGTATTTGTGAAATACTAAAGCCCTTTTTAGATGAAAATCTCATCATAGATGATAGTAATTTTGAAATAAATGCAAGCAGACTTAGCAATAAAGCTTGTGTAAAATTAGCCCAATTTCTAGGACTAAAAATCCTACCTAGCTTTTTACAACCAACTTTAAAAGCAATCATCATAGATCTTGATAATACCTTATACCAAGGAATTTTAGGCGAAGATGGTATTGAAAATCTTGCTTTATCTAGCAATCATAAAGCCTTACAAAGTGAGCTTTTAAATTTAAAAAATCAAGGTTTTTTACTCGCCATCGCTTCAAAAAATGAAGAAGAAGATGTAAAAAAACTTTTTACACAAAGAAAAGACTTTTTATTGCAACTTGATGATTTTAGTATGATCAAAGCTAATTGGAAAAGTAAAGATGAAAATATTAAAGAAATTGTAAAATTTTTTAATATAGCTTTTGATAGTGTGCTATTTATTGATGATAATATAGCCGAAATTGAAAATGTATCACACCTTCATATTAACACCTTACTAGCTGATAAAAATAGCGCTTATAGTTTAAAACTCTATCCTAGACTTTTAAAAACAAGCTTTAGCAAAGAAGATGAGTTAAGAAGTGCTGATATTAAAGCAAATTTACAAAGACAAGAGCTTGTCAAGCTTAGCCCTAAAGAGTATTTTGAAAAATTACAGATTTGTTTGAAATTTCATATCAACCACGCAGATGAACTTGAAAGAATTTCACAACTACTTAATAAAACTAATCAATTTATATCAAATTACTCAAGATTAAGCTTAAAAGAATGTGAAGAATTTATGCAAAAACATGCTATTTTGACTATAAGCATGAGTGATAAATTAAGCGATAGTGGTATTATAGCAATTTTTGTAGCTTATAAAGATGAAACAAATTTAATCATAAAAGATCTTTGCATAAGTTGTAGAGCCTTAGGAAGAAAGCTTGAAAAAATTATGCTTTATAAGGTTATAGAATTATTACACCTGCATTTTAATACAAAAGAATGTATTTTATACTTTCAAAAGGGCGAAAGAAATATGCCATTTTTAGAATTTTTATATAGTTTAAATGCAAATATAAAAGAAAATTTTGCTCTAATCCAAAAAGAAATGATAAATTACGAAGGACTTATAATTGAAAGCTAGTTTTAATAAAGCCAAAATAGCAGGCATAAGCGTTTGTGTGCCTAATAAATGCATAAATATAGATGATTGTTTAGAAGATGTTTTTCAAAATGATGTCAAAATGCTAAAAAGAATGAAAAAAATTTCAGGCATACAAGAAAGATTTATCGCTGATGAAAGTATTAGCACAACAGATTTAGCCTATGAAGCAAGTATAAATTTATTTAAAATGCTTGATTTTGATAAAAATAAGCTTGATATGGTGATTTTTGTTACACAAACTCCTGATTTTTTTATGCCATCATGCGCAAACTATCTTCACAAACGATTAAATTTAAAACCTCAAACCATAGCTTTTGATGTAAATCAAGCGTGTTCTGGGTATTTATATGGCTTATTTATAGCTTTTTCTTTTTTAGAAAATCAAAATGCAAAAAATATTTTATTAATTTGTGGTGATACTTTAAGCAAAACCATAAACCCTTTAAATCCAAATTTAGCTCCAATCTTTGGCGATGGAGTAAGCGCAACACTCATAAGCTGTGCAAATGAAAAATCGTTTTTTAAGCTTTATTCTAATGGAGAAGGTTTTGATAAACTCATCATACCTAATAGAGCTTTTGCTAAACTTGATGAGAGTAAAAGCTCCAATAAAGAAATATTTCAAACCAATAAGCATAGGAGCTTAGATAATCTTTACATGGATGGGGCTGAAATTTTTAACCAAGCATTTAATCTTGAGAGCCAAAGTATAAAAGAAATGCTTGATTTTTGTGAAAAAAGTAAAGATGAAGTGGATTATTTTTTATTACATCAATCCAATCAATTTTTAGTTGATTCTATTATAAATGACTTGGGTATTGATAGCTCTAAAACACCAAATTTTTTGATGTCAAAATACGCTAATTTAAGTGCTTGCTCTTTACCTGCTTTACTTTGTGAAATGCAAAAAAATGATTTTAGTGCCATTTTAAGTGCTTTTGGTGCTGGATATGCCTGGGGGAGTGCTTATATAAATTTTGATAAAAACTTTAAAACTGATACAATTTCAATTTATAAAGGAGAAAAAAATGACTAAAGAAGAATTATTAGAAGCTATTAGCGAAGCTATGCATATGGATGAAACACTAAAAGAAAATATGATTTTAGATGATATTGATGAATGGGATAGCTTAGCTTTTGTATCTATCATGGTATTATTTAAAAACTCACTTGGTAAACAAATTAGCGGTGATGATCTTAAAAAATGTGAAAAAGTAAGCGATCTTTTAGCTTTAGCTGGTGTTTAAACAAATATTTGTTTAAACCCTTTTCACACTTAAAATAATCTGCTCATTTTCCTCTTTAAAAGTATATATTAAATCATCACACTTATATGAGATTTCTTTTTTACAAGTTTTATCTTTTAAAGGTTCTTGTAAAATTTGCGGTAAGTGTTTTTTAATAAGTAATTTCATAGGTATACCCATACCATGAGTTAGATTTTTAATAAACTTACCATCTATTTGTTTTTCATCTTTTATCATACAAAAATAAACATTAAAATTTAGTTCTTTTAGTATTTCAACTAAATCTTCTTTATCTTGCGGTGGAGCTAAATCAATATCAAATTTAGAATGATAAAAAATATATTTTGGCTTTGGATATTTTGCTTGTGTGTTCAGATGATCTTTTACTAATATATCCCTAATCATTCTCCTTGCATTTGAAAAATAATTAAATGATGAAGTATTGGAAGTCCAAATGGTTTTATCAAAACAACATAATTTAATGTTTTTAAAAAAATAAAAAGTGTCAAAAGAAGGATATTTTATATAATCTATTTCTTTTCCAAATCCTATTATTCTCCACAAATCTCCAAGTAAAGCATTAGAAGAATTATCTATTACAACATCAACAAGCCAAGGAGCTAACTTTGCACATAAATTTGCTAAATATCCACCTCTTGAACTTCCAACTAAAATATGCTTTATACCCCCCCCCATAACTTTAAAAGGAGAATTTTTTCTAATATACAAAAGAGCATTTAGTATATCTGTTGCTTGCATGATGCCAAAATTTTGATATTCATTTTTGGTAGGCTGCAAGCTCACACTTAAGTCCAAATAATAATCTTTGTCAAATTCCCAACTATCTTTCTTTTTTTGAATTTCTTTATTAAGATAATCCATAGCAGGATGAAATTCTTCAAAAGTATTAAGTTTTGATATATCATAAGGAATTTCTATGTCAATAGCTTTTAAGCTTGCATCAAAAATAAGCTTATCAATATTATCAAGAAAAAATTTTGCTCCTGTTTGAGGACGATTACCTATACAATGATAATTTACACTTAAAACTGCTACATTATAATTCATAGCAAAATATTTCATATTAAAATTAAGCATAGGCTCACTTATATCACTACCAAGTCCTTGTATAACACAAACAATAGCCTCTATTTCTTTACTATCATCATAAGTTAATTTAAATTCTAATTTACTTTCTCTTTTTATATTTAATTCTACATCATCACAAGAGTTTATGAAATAAGTTTCATTTTTTAACATTTAAAAAGCCTTTGCTAGTTTTAGATATATTCTATCAAATAATATCTAAAACAAATTTATCATTTTCATCTTTAAAAGTAAAAACTTTATTTTTACAAGGATAAGATATACTATCTTTTTTCATACTAAATGTTTTATCTTTTAATTTTTCAAGCATAATAGGTAATTCTTTATTAAATAATGCCTTATCAGGAATTCCACACCCATGAGTTAAATTTTTAATAAATTTGCCATCTATATCTTTTTCATCTATTAGATGAAAATCTACTTCATAATTTAAGGCTTTTAAAATTTCTATCATAGAAATTTTATGATCAGCTGGAGTTAAGTCATCTTTAGCACTATGATAACTTGTATAAATAATATTTTTATTCTTTTGAGCTTGTAAAATCAAATGATCTTTATTAAGTAAAGCTCTTATTAAATAATTTTCATCAGCAAAATAATAAGGTGAGTTTGGGTTTTTGCGTGTCCAATAAGTTTCCACATAACAATGAACTTTACTATTTAACTCATCTTCGTTTAAAATAGCATCACCTTTATTTAAATCCCTTCCTATGATATATCTTAATGGAGGCAATGCAGCACCTGAATTATCTATTACTCCATCTACATACCAAGGAGCTATTTTAGCACACATTAATGCCACTAAGCCACCATATGACCCCCCCCCGTAAATTTTAGGTAAAGATTTAAATTGAGGATAATTTTTCATTATATCTTTTAAGGCATTGATATGATCGATAGCAGGCATAATGGCAAAATTATTATACTCATTGTTAGGTGGGATAAAAGTTACAGATAACTCAACCTTATAGTCTTGATTTAAAATTCCTTGTTCTTTTAATATACTCATTTTTTGATCAAGAATTTGATAATATTTTTCTATATTTTTTGTATTATCTAGCACTTCAAATTCTATTTCAAAATCCCTGAAAGCCTTTTCAAATGTTCTTATATCGTCTAATAAAAAAGTCATTTCAGCACTATATTTATCCACATCAGAAACTCTTTGGCAAAAGCAATGATAAAATACATTTACAGCTACTACATCAAATTTTTTAGCTATAAAATTTCTATAACTTTCTAGAAAATGTATATTTGCATTTGCTCCATATCCACCTATGATAAAAACAATAGCTTTCATTTGCTTACTATCATCATAAGTGATTCTATATTCTAATTTACTTTCTCTTTTTATATTTAATTCTACATCATCACAAGAGTCTATGAAATAGGTTTGATTTATGAGCATATTTTTCTTTCTTGATATTATAATTTATATGCTATTATAACTAATTAAAATACATTCAAAGAAAAAAGTATGAAATATATATTTAAATGCAATGATAAAAAATATTCCAATATAGACTTAATAGAAGCTTTTAAAAAACTTGGTATTAAAAAAGGTGATATTTTGTGTGTACATAGTGAATTGATGAAATTTGGTATTCCTTTACTTCCTAGAAATGAATTTTTACAAACTATATTAGATTGTTTTTTTGAAGTTATAGGTAAAGAAGGTACTTTAATCATGCCTACATTTACTTATAGTTTTTGCAAAAATGAAGTTTATGATAATTTGAATTCAAAAAGCACTGTTGGCGTTTTAACAGAATATTTTCGTAAATGGGGGGGGGGTAAAACGCACCAATGATCCTATATTTTCATTTGCCATTAAAGGAGCTAAAGAAGAATTGTTTTTAAAGGACACTACAAGTTGTTTTGGAGAAAATTGTGTGTATGAAATTTTAGCCAAAGAAAATGGAAAATTAGTTTTATTTGGCTCTAAAATAGCCGGGTACACTTTTAGTCATTTCATAGAAGAAAAAGCTCATGTTCCATATAGATATTTTAAAAATTTTAGTGGAAAAATTATTGATGAAGATGGTAAAATACTCCAAAAAAATATTAAATACTATGTTAGAAAATTGAATGAAAATTCAGATTTAGATGTTGATAAACAAGTAGCTATTTTAAAAAATGATAATAATTTTAATATTTTAAATTTTTCCAATGCTCATATAATAAATATCAACATGAAAAACTATTTAGAAAAAACATTAAAAGCTTTAAAGGATAACCCTTATTGTTTGCTAAAGGAATAAAATGACAACTCATATCAATGATTTTTTACAAGAAAGTGTTGCTAAATTTGGAAGTAAAAATGCTTTTGTTGAGTTTAATGGTAGAAGTATAGGCTATAAAGAATTTGATGATTTAAGTAAAAAAATAGCAAGTAAAATTCTTTCTAAACTTCCTACTAAAAGTACACAAGATCCTGTATTAATCATACTTCCTAAAGGAATTGATTGTTTGCTTTCTTTTTTTGGTGTAGCAAAAAGTGGAAATTTTTATACACTTTTAGATGAAAAAAGTCCCAAAGAGCGTGTAGAAAAAGTTATAGAAGTTTTGAAACCAAAGCTTTTAATTACTTCTAAAAAATTAAATTTAGATTTTAATCTTGATACCATTTTCACAGAAGATTTTGAAAGCTTTGTTATAAATGAAAATGCTTTAGAAAAAGCTTTAAACGATCACATAGATACTAATTTACTTTATGTCTTTTTTACAAGCGGAAGCACAGGAACTCCAAAAGGAGTAAGCATAAGCCATAAAAGTGTGATTGATTATACTTTTTGGGTATGTGAAACTTTTAAACTAGATCATGAAGATATACTTGCTAATCAAGCGCCATTTTACTTTGATAATAGCATATTAGATATATTTAGCTCTGTTAAAATGGGAGCTACGCTTCATATACTGCCTAATCATCTTTTTGCTTTTCCAAATAAAATTTTAGAGTATCTAGAACAAGAAAAAATAACAACAATTTTTTGGGTACCTTCAGTGCTGATTTATTTTGCTAATACCAATGCGGTAGATAGCACCAAATTAAAAAATTTAAACAAAATTCTTTTTTGTGGTGAAATCATGCCAAATAAACAACTCAACATTTGGCGCAAATACCTTCCTAGTGCTTTATTTGCTAATCTTTATGGACCTACTGAAATTACCGATGTATGTTCTTTTTACATAGTTGATAGACAATTTAGCGATGATGAGCTTTTACCTATAGGAAAAGCTTGTAAAAATACCCAACTTTTAGTCTTTGATGAAAATTTAAATTTAATTACTTCAAGTCAAGTGGGAGTTAAAGGCGAGCTTTATGTAAGAGGAACTTGTCTTTCTTTAGGCTATTACAACGATAAAGAAAAAACAAAGCAAGCTTTTATGCAAAATCCTTTGCATGATAATTACCTAGACTTGCTTTATAAAACAGGTGATGTGGTAGCTTATAATGAATTTGGTGAACTTTTATGTTATGGACGGATAGATCATCAAATCAAATATATGGGTCATCGCATAGAACTTGGAGAGATAGAAAGTATTATCAATTCTCATGAGAATGTAAGAAATTGCGCTTGTATTTTTAAAGAAGAAATTATTTGCTTTTATGAAAGTAAGGAAGAGTTAGATTTTAAAAACTTTTTAAAAGACAAACTCCCTGTTTACATGATACCTAAAAAATTTGTCAAAATAGAACAATTTGCTTTAAATGCAAATGGGAAGATTGATAGGAAGGTTTTGAGTAAAAACTCTTAAATCTCCACTCTTAAATCGCTCATAAAATCTATCTCGCACCAATTTCCATTGATTTTTATAGCTTTTGCATTTTTGTATTTATTTATTAAAATTTGTAAAAAACTTGTCATATACATATTTTTAAAATCTTTTTCATCATAAAGTAAAGTTCTATCAAGCTCATCATAAGTTTTTAAAACTTCTTTTAAAAAATGATGAGAAAATTTAAATAAGCCTATATATTGCCCTTGAATTTCATCATAACTTTTTGCTTTTTTGCCAAGCTCTACTATAAAATCATCATGTAATTTTAAAGTTTCAGCATCATCAAGTGGATTTTCAAACCTTTTTAACCATAGTTCTTTCCAAGCTTTATCCACAATAACAGCAAAATCATCTTTTGATTGTTTGAGTTTTTCTATACTATCTTTAAAATAAACTATATCAGCGTAAGAAACAATCAAATCTTGCTCATCCTCAATACACTTTTGCAAAAAATCTCTAGCACAAAATAAAGTCTGAACCATATTAGTTTTATCATAGTTTTCATTTTTATAAAACAACTCCAAATTATGATTTTTACCTACATAATCCTTTAAAACATCAAATAAATATCCACCAACTACACATATCTCATGAATATTATTTTCTTTTAAAGCTTGAATTTCATAGTCTATGATTTTTTTATTTTTATATTCAACCATACATTTTGGATTGTTCTTTGTTAAAGGCATTAACCTTGAACCAAACCCTGCTGCTAAAATTATAGCTCTCATTTTATATCCTTTAACCACGCATTAAAAATACTTTTTTCGCTCATACCATTTTCTCTTTCAATATGCCACATTAGACCGTAAATACTAAATTTTTTATGCTTAAAAGCTTCTATTGTTTCATCTTTTGCATTTGCTAACGCCTCAAGCTCATTACCTAATGTTTTAATAGCAAAATTATGATATGAATTAACATTAATTATTTGATCTTTTAAATACACTTCATGATTTCCAACATGATCTTTACAAGGACAAATAGTAGAATTAAAATAAGAAGCGATCATCTGTGCTCCTTTACAAACCCCAAGTAGTGGAATGTTATTTCGCATACAATGTTTTATAATGTTTTTTTCATACTCATCTCTTTTTTGATTAATAAAAGAAAATTTACAAGAGTTTAAATCATTACCCCCACTTAAAATCACAGCACTAATACTAGAGATATAATTTTTAAAATCAATTTCATAACTCAATGGAAGAGGCAAAAAATCGCTTAATTCTTTTTTAAAAAAACTTCCCCAATCAAGTGCCAAACACTCTCTTAATTCATAATAATCTTGATTTTCTAAAATTCTTTGACTAATAGCTATAAATTTCATAGACAAAATATCTGCTCACTTTGACAATCAATTTTAATTTTTTTTGCTTGAAGATATTTTTTAAAATTCTCTTCACCTACACCAATAACAGCAGGCATAGCAAGTTCAGAAGCTCTAATAGCCATATGTGAATTTGCACCACCATAGCAAGTGATAAAACCTGCAATATCTTTAGTAAATAAATAATCATATCCAGGATCAGCTGCATAGATTAACACTATCTTGCCTTTTAAATCTTGTTCATTTTCTAGAGCAATATTAGCACTAATGCTTTTTTGCGTGATAAAATTTGGATGAATATAGCTAGTAAAAAACCCAAATATTTGATGTGCATCAGTTAGTAAAGCCGGAAGTTTTATAGCTAAACTTAATTGATATTCTTGTTTGTTTTCATTAATTTCACTCAAAAATTTATCTTTTGGATTTTTAGAATACACACTAGAATACAAATTTAAAATACTCTTAATATCCAAATGGGCCATATCTTCTTTAGATATTCCATAATAATTTCCAAGATCCTCTATCAGTGATATAGCTTTAGATAAGAGCTTGCTAAATTCAAATTTAATAAATTCGCGTCCTTCTATAGCTATTTTCAAAAAGCTAAAAAATTCTTTTGCATTAACTTCAATTCCATGTTCTTTTAAAATTTGATCAAGTTTTTGCAATTTATCATCGCTAATCTTAAATTCCTTTTCTTTTTGAATTTCACTTTTTTGTTTTAAATCAAAATACCCATCAAAATCCTCATCATACCTTGGAGATAAAATATTATAAGTCCCTGCTCTTAAATGACCAAATTGTTTTAAAAAATCTTGTTTGTTATTTTCATTTAAAGTTGCTAATTCATAACTCAAAGTTTTACTAACGGTGTGGAGAGAATTTAAAAATTCATTTTTTTCTTCTTTGCTAAAAAATCTAATTTCCACCAAAGAATTAAGCATAGTCATGGCCACAAACGCAGCCCTTGCAACACCAGCAAATGGTAATGTTCCATATCTTTTACACTCTTCTAAAAGCCAATAAATTTTATCTAATGGTGAAAAATCTGAATGCATAATATTTTCATAATATACAATCATTTGTTTTGATTTTTCTATATCTTTTAAACACAAACCATTTTTAATATCAATAATAGAATTAGTAAGATTTAATAAAGAAAATTCAATGCGTTTGATTTCATTTTTATTAAAACCATGATCTAATAAGCGTTCTAATTTATCAGCCATATGAAAATCATAACAAGAAAATACTATATCAAATTCTACTTTATCATGTAACTCATGATTTTCATATAATTTATTTAAATAATAATTAACTAACTTTTTAGCAATACTCTCATCCAGTGTTTTTGGTATAAAAGAATTAAAAGAAAGTCTCACATCTACATAAGGAATACCTAAAAAAGAATGGATTAAAGGGTGCGATCTTAAATCTCTATAGCCATAATTATTTCTTTGATAAGCCCAAATATTATCTGTAATGATTTCTTTATAAAGACTAAAAGCTAATCTTTTTGGTCTAAGTCCTATAATTTCTGCTGGATTCCAATCAGGCATTACACCAAAAATGGCTTTATTTCCAAGCACTCTAGATCTTGGTTCTTGTAAAGATACAAATCTTTTATAAAGTCTATGTAAAGCTTCTTTAGGCAGGTTATTAAAAAGATTAATTTTTTCTTGCATTATTAAAGGTCTAACTTGCAAGCAAAAAAGTTCATCTTGCTCATTAAAAGCAAATTCTACATCTAAAAAATTACAACCATATAAACTTTCAAGTTCTTTTAATAATAAAATAACTTTTTGCATATATAGATCTTTTATATCTTCATTTTCACGGTAGTGAAAATATGTTTTAGCATTTTTAGCACTTCCATCTGTAATGGAACTATTAGAGCCGTTTTCATCATATTCTATACAAAAATATGGAGCAAAATTATCCTTATCTACACTAAAAGCAACACCACATTTTTTAATATCTAAAAGCATAGGTTGGATTAGAATTTCATCATTCTCACTAGGCATAGAATGACCTACTTTTTCTAAAGCGTTAAAAAGTTGGCTTTTATCATTAATATCTACATTAGCCAAACTTAGAAAAATTCCAGCATTGGAACTTTTTAAACTATCTTCGCTATTAGAAGAACTACGGATGATTAGTTTTTTCGCATTTAGATTGATAATTTTTTTAAGCACTTCTTCTTTATCTTGAAAGATTTCTTTTAAAGAAGTGATAACTACATCTAAAACTTTTGCATTTTTAAGTATATTTTTTAAATTCTGTAAATTTCTTGCTTTTGTTTGAAAAACTAATCTATCCATAATATCACTCTTTTATATTTTTTTTGCACTCCAAGCTCTTGTTGTATATTTGATATCAAATTCACCTGGTAATTCTTGTTTTAACTTATCAGTGATTTTCTCAAACAACTCATTACCTTCTTTAGTCTCAAGATCCCAATAAGGATTTTTTACACTTTTCCAAGCATTGATGTAATTATCTACACTTTGATGAAAGTAAAAATCTTCTTCCAAATAAATAATATTATCAAAAAGCTCTTTATGTGCTTCTATAATAGGGCGTTGATCTTCTCTTCTTGTGCCTCTTGTATAATTTGGAACAAAACTAACAATAATATCTTCTGCCATTTTTTGAATAGGATCATTTAAATCTCTATGATTCCACATACAAGTAAAATAACATCCTTTTTTGAGCAATCTATGACTTTCTTTTAGTGCCATTGATCTATCCATCACATTAAAACTACTTCCAAAGCTCACCCAATCAAACTCTCCATCTTTTAAAGTAGAATCAATACCGGTAGCTCTTACCCATTCTACATCTTGACCTTGAGTTCTTTCTATACCAATTTCACGCATTGCATCATTTGGCTCAACCGCTACCACTTTACAAGCTCTCCCTAAAAGCATAATACTCAAATTCCCTGTACCTGCTCCAATATCTGCAACTTTTATCTTTGAACTTTGACTAGTTCTTTTAGCAAGCTCTACTAGCATATCTATACTAAGTGGTGCATAATTTGGTCTATATGAATAAAATTTTGCATGCTTAGTATAATCCCAAACTTGTTCTACTATTTTTTCCATTTTTTTCCTTTAACTTTAATAGCAAAGCTAAAAAAGCTAAAGGATTTTACTATGCCTTATGCACCGTCCATGCACGGATTTTATAAGGAATTTCAATCATATCCATAGAAGAAATTTTATTTTCTATCATTTTTAAAATTTCTTCCCATCTAGCTTTTCCAGCTTGTGCTTGAATATCATTTACAGAATGCCAAGCCCCAAGATAACGCTCTTTACTCCAAAGCTCTTTATAATCGCACTCCATAAAAAAGCAGTCTGTGAAATCTCCAGTACTTACTAAGATTTCTTCCCAGTTTTTAACATTTTGCACCCCACTACTTACACGAGTAAGCTCTGGTACAATATGTTTAATTTCCTCTTCAATTTCATAAAACACAGAGCCTTTAGCTATATGGCGTGGATTCCATATGGCAGTGAAATACCCCCCCCCGTAAGCACTCTTGCGAACTCAGGTAAGGATTTTTTAGGATCTGTCCAGTGAAAAGAACTGGCCATGATTACCCAATCAGCATAATTACTAGGCATGGTAGTTTCTTCTCCACTGCCTTTATACCAAGTAATATTTTGTGAATTTTGAGTAAATTTAATACCCTCTTCACGCATATTATCATTTGGCTCGACTGCATCTATACAAAGGTTAAACTCATCAGCAAGCATTTTAGTAAGCTTTCCCGTACCCGCTCCTACTTCTACAACTTTTAATGTGCTTTTATTTTGATCATTTACACATTTTATGAGCTTTTCTATAAGCATACTTGAGTATGCTGGTCTATTGTGATAATGTTTTGCAACTTCACTAAAGTCACCTTGTTTCATGAAACTCCTTTGTTACTAAATCAAATATTATATCGACCTTTTTATCTAAATTATCCTGCAATGAATTATCTAGTATAAAATGTGCATTTGGTTCATCATATTTTACATCAACACCTACAACATTTTTAATTTCACCATTTAAAGCTTTTGTATAAAGTCCTTTTTGATCTCTTTTTATTAATTCTTCCATTGGACATTTAATATAAATCTCAAAATAATTTTTTAAATTTTCTCTATTATGTTTATAAATTTCACTAAACATAGATATGGTTGTTACAACTACTATCATACCTTGATCATTTAAAAATTTAGCAAATTGGGATCTTTTTAATGCTACATCTATACGACCTTGCTTATCATAGCTATAATGTCCTAGTAAATCTCTTAATTCATCTCCATCAAGATAGATAATGTTTTTATGTTCATTTTTTAATTTCTCATATAATGCTTTACCTATAGTACTTTTTCCACTACCTGCTAAACCTGTAAGCCAAATAACACTTGCAATCATTTAAAACTTTCTCAAATTAATAAAGATAATATATTATCAAATTCTTATAAATTTCAATATTAATAAGATATAATAATCATTATTATTTTAAACAAAAAAAGGATAAATATGCAAAATATTAAAAAGTTTTTTATGAACATAGAGAGAACCGATATTGATGAAACAATGCAAAATTTAGTAAGTGAAGACATTATAGATAGTATTGATATTATGGCTTTAGTAGCTGAAATTGAAAAACACTATGGAAAAAGTCTCAATGCTGAATTTATAAGTCCTGAAAATTTTGAAGATTTTCAAAGTATCAAAAATATGCTAGAAAAAGCATATAATTAACGCAATGTTAAAACATTGCGTTAATTACTTTTTAAAGACTGGATAATTTTATTTTTAGACACAATAATTTCTGCTATAAAATCAGCTATTTTATCCCAATCACTTTCTTTGGTTTGGGTTAAGGTTGGATTTTCTTCATACTCATCCCAATTAATCGGCTCAAATAAATTTTTTCTGTGTGGAAAATACTTAGCTCTAACCCACTCAAGTGAAGGAGCATAATAATCAACATAAGCTTTTGCTATTTCTTTTTGCACTCTAAATTTCAACCTATCCTCATTAGCACCTTCAAAAATTTTTCTAGCCGTATAAAGTAAAGAATTTATGTTTTGCCCATGCAAATCTTTTTTTATAAGTCTTCCTTGAAGCTCCATACCTAAAAGATTAAAACTTTCATTTTTATTTTGCTTTAATGAAAATTCATCATCCCATTCTAAACCTAAATGATATACAAAATCTTTAAGTAATGTTCCGCCAACATATTCTTCCTTCAAAAGTCTCACTATTAAACTTTTTTCACCAAATACTTCTATATGGCTCTCACAAATCCACTTATAATCAAATATATATTTTCTAGGATGCTCATCAGGCTTAAAATCAGCACTATAAAACCCCATATTATTTTTAATATCTTGAGAACAATGAGAATTTAAATATCCAAGAGTATCTCTAAAGTAAATAATTTCATAAATTTCATCAAATCCTAAAGCATTTAAAACACTTTTAAGAATTTCTATATGTCTTTTAGTAGAAAAATCCCAAACTATCCCTTCTGCAGAAAATATAAATTTCTTATCTTTATGTATTGTGGCCTCTATTTTGAAATTCTCAACAGCCTTAATCAAACGCACATCTTCTAAATCGTCCAATGGATTTTGACTTAATTTATCTTTTTTTATAAGCTCTAAAACTATATCGACTAAAACCCAATGTCTATTTGCCATTCTAAGAGATTTTGGATAGATATAACCTTGTTGCAAAAGTTTATTTTCATTTTGCATTAAAAAGCCTTGTCTTTCTTGATTGCCACTATTGGTTGTTCCTATACTAATATACGCTGTCATTTTTTCCTTTTCATATTTTAAAAATCTATATCTAGTAATTATATCAAAATCACATAATTTCCAATATAAATTTATTACCCTTATCTTTAAAGGTAAAAACTTTATTTTTACAAGGATAAGATATACTATCTTTTTTCATACTAAATGTTTTATCTTTTAATTTTTCAAGCATAATAGGTAATTCTTTATTAAATAATGTCTTATCAGAAATTCCACCTCCATGCGCTGAATCTTTTATATATTTACCGTCTATATTTTTTTCATCAATTATATTAAAATTAACTTGATAGCCTAAAAATTGATAAATTTGCAATAATTGACTTTTATGCTCAAAAGATACCAAAACATCTTTAGCGCTATGATAACTTGTATAAATAATATTTTTATTCTTTTGAGCTTGTAAAATCAAATGATCTTTATTAAGTAAAGCTCTTATTAAATAATTTTCATCAGCAAAATAATAAGGTGAGTTTGGGTTTTTGCGTGTCCAATAGGTTTTTACTTGACAATGTACAATAGTGTTTGGATCGTAAAATACACAATCTTCTTTATCAAATTCTTTTCCTAAAAAATATGTAAATGGAGGCAAAGCTCCACCTGAATTATCTATCACTCCATCTACATACCAAGGAGCTATTTTAGCACACATTAGCGCTAAATAACCTCCATATGATCCTCCCCCGTAAATTTTAGGTAAAGATTTAAATTGAGGATAATTTTTCATTATATCTTTTAAAGCATTGATATGATCGATAGCTGCCATAATTCCATAATTTTGATATTCGTTATTTGGAGGAATAAAAGTAGCATTAAAATGTGCCCTATAAGGCTGAATTAACATCTTCTTATCTTTTAATTCACCTATAGTTCTATTTAAAAGCTCATAGTATTCCCAAGCAGTATAAATATTTAAAGCATTGGTATTGATATTAAATTGTTCTAATACAAGTTTTAAACTAGGTAAATCTTCTTCTATAAATGCAGTAGCTGCACTATATTTTTCTATATCTGATCTTCTTTGACAAAAACAATGATACAAAACACTTACAGCTACAACATTATATTTTTGAGCCAAAAACTTCCTATTGAAATCAACAAAAGTCATATGAGCATTAGCTCCATATCCACCTATGATAAAAACAATAGCTTTCATTTGCTTACTATCATCATAAGTGATTCTATATTCTAATTTACTTTCTCTTTTTATATTTAATTCTACATCATCACAAGAATCTATGAAATAAGTTTGATTTATGAGCATGTTAAGCCTTATATTTACATTTTTTATATTATACCTAAAACAATAATATTATTAATAAAAGAATATTTCTACAATTAAATATACTTAAGATTACATAATTTTAAGCTCAAATCGATCTTTAAAATCTTTAAAAGTAAATATCTTATCTTTGCAAGGATAAGATATGCTATTTTCTCTCATATTAAATGTTTTATTTTTTAGTTTTTCAAGCAATATAGGTAATTCTTTTTTAAATAAAGCCCTATCTGTCATTCTCAAACCATGCTCTAAGCTCTTTATATATCTACCATCTACATCATTCTCATCTTTAACAATATGCAAAGTTGCATCAAATCCAAGTTGTTTGCAAAATTCATAAAAATTACTCTTATGTTCCACTGGAGCTCCCTCATCTTTTGCGCTATGATAACTGATAAATATTGTATTTTGATTTTTTTCATTTTGCAAACTTAGATGCTTTGAGTTTAAAAGAACCCTTATCATATAATTATCATCACTTAAAAAATACGGAGAGCTTTCATCTCTAGTCCAGTATTTTTTTACAAAACATAATAAAATATAATTATCACCTCTAATAGCAAATTCACCGCACTCACTTTCTCTACCTAACAAATGAGGCAAATGAGGCAATGTTACTCCTGAATTATCTATCACTCCATCAACATACCAAGGAGCTATTTTAGCACACATTAGCGCTAAATAACCTCCGTATGACCCCCCCCCGTAAATTTTAGGCAAAGATTTAAATTGAGGGTAATTTTTCATTATATCTTTTAAGGCATTGATATGATCGATAGCTGCCATAATTCCATAATTTTGATATTCGTTATTTGGCAATACAAAATCACAAGAAAGATTTATCAAAAAATCTTTTTTCAGTCTTCCTTCATGTTTTATTTGTTTAGATCTTTCATCAAGTTTTCTTATACAATTTTTAAAATTGCTTTTTTCATAGTCATAAATTTCCATATCGCAAATTTTTGCTATTTCACAAAAACTTTCCCAATCTTTTTCATTTGGCATAAAAATCGGATTATATTTCTCATCTATAGAAGGCCTAGCACTAAAGCAATGATAAAAAACATTTACAACAATAATATTAAATTTTTTAGCAAGATATTCTCTATCAAAATCTAAAAAAGATATATTAGCATTTGCCCCAAATCCACCTATGATAAAAACAATAGCTTCCATTTGCTTACTATCATCATAAGTAATTCTATATTCTAATTTACTTTCTCTTTTTATATTTAATTCTACATCATCACAAGAGTCTATAAAATAAGTTTGATTTATGAGCATGTTAAGCCTTTTAAAATAAAAATTCAATTATACTTACTTTTTTATAAATTTAAAGAGAAATCATGAAAAATCTTTGTATTATCCCTGCGCGCGGTGGTTCTAAGCGTATTCCTAGAAAAAATATTATTGATTTTTTGGGAAAACCATTGATTGCTTATAGCATAGAAAGTGCTTTAAATTCGGGTATTTTTGATGATGTAATTATTTCAAGTGATGATTATGAGATCATAGAAGTGGCTTTAAAGTATGGTGCTAAGGCTCCTTTTGTGCGTAAAAAAGAACTAAGTGATGATTATGCAAGTTCAACCGCTGTAATCCAAGATGCCATCATCACTCTAGAAAAACAAAGTAAAATCTATGAAAATGTGTGTTGCTTATACGCAACTGCTCCACTTATAGATGAGTTTATCTTAAAAGAAGCTTTTGAACAATTTAGTCAAGAAGAATGTAAATTTTTATTTTCAGCTTGCGAGTTTGAATATCCTATACAAAGAGGTTTTTACCTTGATGATCAAAATAAAGTTTATATGTTTGATGAGTCAAATTACGATAAACGCTCACAAGATCTTACTAAAGCTTACCATGATGGTGGTGCATTTTACTTTGGCAAAAAAGAAGCGTGGCTAGAAGAAGATTTTATGTTTAAATCTCATTCTAAAGCTTTTTTACTTCCAAGAAATAAAATTTGCGATATTGACACTTTTGAAGACTTAGAATTTGCTAAAATATTGTATCAATTCCATGAAAGAAACAAATGTTTATAAATAAAATCAAAGGTTTTAAATATCCTGATATGGAACTTGTAAGATGGTTTTTTAAAAACAAACTTGATGCTTTAAAAAATGCAAAAGTTTTAGAATTTGCTTCTCATAATGGCAATAATCTTTCTTTATTTGCAAATTATAATTATGCGTGTATCGGTGTAGAACTTAGCAAACAAAATCATGAAAACGCTATTTATAATTTTAAAGAAATTATGCATTATAAAAAGGCAAGTTTTTTTAATGAAAATATGCTTGATTTTGCTAAAAATCATCAAAATATAAATGCAGATGTATTTTTAATACCTAATGTTATTAATTACATTACTAAAGATGAATTTAAAAATTTACTACAAAGTGCAAAACAAAATAATCTTTATCAAGCAAATGGGGGGGGGTATGCTCACTTTTTCTTAAGAGCAAGAAGTATTAAAGATCATCGCTATGGGCTTGGAGAAAAATTAAAAAATGATAGTTTTATTTTAAGCTATGATGAATTTAGTGGCGAAAAAAATTGTCTTTGCACAGCATACCAAGAACATGAACTTGTGGAAATTTTAAAAGAAAATTTAAATTTATATGATTTTGAAGTTATCACAAGTGAAAATATTAATATAAAAAATAAAGTTTATATCAAAGATAGCGATATAATTATATATGGAAAAATCACTAAGGAGTAAAAATGTATTTAAAAAATTTAAAAGGCTTAAAATTTCCAGATTTAGCCGTGATTAAATTTTTTTTCAAACAAGGACTGCATCAAAAAAGCAACCAAAAAGTTTTAGAATTTGCCTGTTCTAATGGCAACAATCTCTCTTTATTTGCAAATTATGATTATGAGTGTATCGGAGTTGACTTAAGCAAAGAAAGTATCAGCGATGCTAATTATAACTTCAAAGAAATAATTCAATGTAAAAACTATCAGTTTTTTCATGATAATATCTTAGATTTTCCTTTAAAAAATCCAAATATTAATGCAGATATTTTTATGATTCCCAATGTGATTAACTATCTATTGAAAGAAGATTTTTTAAAATTATTAAAAATTTCTAAAGAAAATTCTATGTATAAAGAAAATGCTTTGTTTTTTTTAAGAACAAGAAGCATAAAAGATTATAGATATGGCTATGGAGAAAAAATAGCTCATAATTGTTTTAAAATCACAAATGATAATACTACAGGAGAGCTTGGATGTATTAATACTCTATATCAAGAATACGAACTTGTAGAAATTTTAAAAGAATATTTAAATTTATATGATTTTAAAGTACTTACTTATGAAAATACCAATATCATGGGAGAAGATGAAAGATTAGTTAATGATAGCGATATTGTAATTTATGGAAAAATTAAGTGAAAATAGCTATCATGCAGCCAACCTTTAATCCATGGCTTGGCTATATATATATGATACAAAGTGTTGATACTTTTGTCTTTTTGGATAATGTGCAATTTGAACGCAGATCATGGCAAAATAGAAATAAAATTAAACTACAAGATAAAACCTTTTTATTGGGATTAAATTTACAAAAAGCGTCACAAAAAACATTACTTCAGGATATATTATTTGATAAAGATGATAAATGGAAAATTAAATTTTTAAAAACTATTCATCATGCCTACTCTAAAAGTATTAATTTTAATAAATACTACAATATCTTAGAAAAAGTCTTATTTAAACATACACATTTAGTACAATTTAACATGGAGCTAATCAGAATTTACTGCGAGCATTTGAGCATCAAAACACCCATTTTGCAAAGCTCTTCTTTAAATTTAAAAAATGAAAAAAAAGAAAAATTACTACTTGAAATTTGCCAAATACTAAAAGCTGATCATTACCTTTCCCCAGAAGGTTCAAAAAACTATCTTGAAAAAGAAACAGCAAAAGAAATTTTTAAAAATGCAAATATAAAAATTGAATATTTTGATTTTATCCATCCAACCTATACTCAATTGGGTGCAAATTTTATAGCTTATTTAGGAATTTTAGATTTTTTATTTAATGAAAAAGAGCCTTGTGCAAAATTTCAAGAATGTATCAAAATTAACGAGCATAATACATGAAAGTTCTTTTTAGAAGTGATAGTTCTAGCACCATAGGACACGGACATATCAAAAGAGATCTTTTGTTAGCTAAGCAATATCATGATGTATCTTTTGCATGTTTAGCTCTAGAAGGTTCTTTGATAGATGAAATTCCTTATCCTGTATATGAGCTAACAAGTGCTAGTGTATATGAGCTAATCAATCTCATCAAAAAAGAAAAATTTGATCTTTTGATTATTGATCATTATGAAATTACTGCAGATGATGAAAAACTCATCAAGCTAGAAACAGGGGTTAAAATTCTAAGTTTTGATGATGAGATAAAAGAACATTTTTGTGACATTTTACTAAATGTTAATGCTTATGCTAAAGAAAGCGATTATGAGAATTTAGTGCCAAAATATTGTGAATTAAGATGTGGTTTTTCCTATGCTCTAATACGCGATGAGTTTTATGAAGAAAGCAAGATAAAAAGAGAAAAAATTTATGATTATTTTATCTGTATAGGAGGAAGTGATCCAAAAAATATTTCCTTTGATATAGCAAACAAACTTAACAAAAACAAAACTATCATCATAGCTACTACAAAAGCAAATTCTCATCTAAACTCGCTTCGAAAATTAAGCCAAAAAAACCCTAATATACAAATTCTCATTGACCAATCTAATCTTGCAAGATTGATGAATGAAAGCAAAAAACTCATCATTAGCGCAAGTTCATTGGTAAATGAAGCTTTAATTTTAAAAGCAAATTTTAAAGCCATAGCTTATGCTAAAAATCAAGAAAAACTTGCAACATGGCTTGCTAAAAAAGGCTATGAAGTGGAGAATTTTATATGATAATTTTAAAAGATTTTATCCATTTGACTCAAGAAGAAATCAAACTTGTTTTAAAATGGCGTAACGATGAAAGCATTGCTAAATTTATGAAAACGCAAAATATTAGCCTAGAAGAGCATTTAAACTTTTTATCTAGCTTAAAAACAAACACAACTAAAAAATATTTTTTAGTATATGATGATGAAAATATCATAGGTGTGATTGATTTTATCAATATCACTAAACTTTCTTGTGAATTTGGGCTTTATGGTATAAAAAAAGGCGTAGGTGAGCTTTTAATGCAAGAAGTTAAAAACTATGCTTTCAATGTTTTAAAAGTTCAAACTTTAAACGCATGTGTTTTCAAAGAAAATACAAAAGCTTTGAATTTATATTTAAAACATGGTTTTGAAGTTATTAAAGAAGATAATAATTTTTATTTTGTAAATTTGTCTTTTGCATACATGGGGGGGGGGTAACAACTTAAATATATTTAATCAAATATATGGAGTTGCAGTTTGAATATAATCATAGCAACTCTTAGAGAGCACAATATTAATAATTTTTATAAACTAAAAGAATTATATAAAACATATACTTTTTACCTCATAACAAAAAAAGACGATCTTACTTTAGAAAAAATAACAAAAATAAACCCAGATTATATATTCTTCCCGCATTGGTCTTTCTATATACCTCAAGAAATTTACAATAACTATCAATGTATTATTTTCCACCTTGGAAATTTACCATTTGGAAGAGGAGGTTCACCTTTACAAAATTTAATCATAAGAGGGGTATATAAAAGCAAAATTTGTGCTTTAAAAGCTTGTGATACATTAGATGGTGGAGAAATATATCTAAAACACAATATTAGTTTTAAAATTTCAAATGCACAACGAATTTATGAAAAAATCTCAAAAATCATATTCTTTAAACTAATACCAAGAATTTTACATACAAAAATCAACCCTCGCATACAAAAAGGGAAAGTAGTAATTTTCAAAAGAAGAACAAAAGAACAAAGTAATATCAATACACTCGAAAATCCAAATTTGATAAAAATATATGATTTTATACGCATGCTTGATGCCATTGATTATCCAAAAGCTTTTTTGGAATTTGAAAATATAAAAATGGTTTTTCAAAACGCAAAAAAACACAATAATAAAATAAAAGCAGAGGTAATATTTTATGAAAAATAACAAAATTTTAATTATAGCAGCTCACCCAGATGATGAAGTTTTAGGATGCTTTGGAACTATAGCAAAATATATTCAACAAGGATATGAAGCTTATACTTTAATACTTGGAGAAGGTAAAACAAGCAGAGAGATAAATAGTGAAAATGAACAAGAAATTTTAGAAGATGAGTTATTTAAAGCAAATAATCTTTTAGGCATTAAAAAAGTTTTTAGAAAGTTTTTTCCTGATAATGCTTTTGATAAAATACCATTATTAGAAATAGTCAAGAGTATAGAAGAAGTTAAAAATGAAATTAAACCAAATATAATTTTTACACATTATGAAAAAGATCTCAATATAGACCATCAAATTACATACAAAGCAACAATTACTGCTACAAGATCTCTACAAGAAGAAAGTGTTAAAGAAATTTATAGTTTTGAAATTCTTTCGAGTACAGAATGGAACTATCCATTAAGCTTTCAACCTGATGTATTTTTTGATATTAGTGAGACGCTTGATTTGAAGCTAAAAGCTATGTCTTTTTATCAATCAGAACTAAGAAATTATCCCCATCCAAGAAGTTTAGAGGGGATAAAAATAAATGCACAATACCAAGGAATGAGAGTTGGTCTTCAATATGCTGAAGTGTTTAAAAGTATAAAGGTTATAAAGTGATTTTTTATAAAAATTTTACTAATCTTACAAAAGAAGAAAAAAAGGAAATTTTTTATATAAGAAATTCTCCAAATATCTCTAAATTTATGAAAACAAAAAATATAAATTATAAAAATCACTTAATATTTTTAAAAGAACTAAACAAAAATAAAAATAAAAAATATTTTTTGTTGATAAAAAATAACGAGAAACTGGGAGTAATATATTTTAATAATATCATAAAAATATCCTGTGAATTTGGGCTTTATGGTATAAAAAAAGGCGTAGGTGAGCTTTTAATGCAAGAAGTTAAAAACTATGCTTTCAATGTTTTAAAAGTTCAAACTTTAAACGCATGTGTTTTCAAAGAAAATACAAAAGCTTTGAATTTATATTTAAAACATGGTTTTGAAGTTATTAAAGAAGATAATAATTTTTATTTTGTAAATTTAAACAATCCTCACGGGGATATCATTTTTTAAAAGCTCATTTTTAACATCATTTGGAGTATATTGACTAAAATGAAATATATAAGCACCAGCCAATGCATTCGCACCAAGTTGTATAGCTTTTACCCCATCTTGAGGCTTAGAAAGTCCTCCATTGATAATGAGTGGAATTTTTAATTTACCTTTGAAATACTCTAGTAATTCCCAATCATACCCCAAAGAACTTCCTTCTTTATCAACACTTGTTAAAAGTATCTCCCCTGCTCCTAAAGATTCGTATTTTAATGCAAGTTCTAGCGGATCAATATCTAAAATTTCATTATTAAAAACTTTAAATTTATTTTTGTCTTTTTTAACATCAATCGAGCATACTACGCAAGAACTTCCAAAAGTATTTGCTGCCTTTTTAACAAAATCTGGATTTTGCAAAGCCATAGAATTAATACTAATTTTATCAGCACCTATATCTAACACTTTTCTAATATCTTCTAAAGTTCTAATCCCACCTCCAATAGTTAAAGGCATAAAGCACTCATTAGCTATATCTTCTAAGCTTTCAAAATCTATAACACCATTTTTATTGATATCCAAAACTATAAGCTCATCAACATTTCTAGCATTATATATCCTAGCTGTGCTTATTACATGCCCAATAGTTCTAAAAGAAGAAAAATTGATACTTTTTACAAGCTGATGATCTTTTAATAACACGCAAGGTATAATTCTTGTTTTAAGCATACTAGGCCTTTAAATTTGCAAAATTTTCCAAAAGCTTCAAACCTACATTTTGGCTTTTTTCAGGGTGAAATTGCACAGCAAAAATATTATCTTTTTCAAAACTTGTACAAAAAGGTTTTTCATACTCACAAAAAGAAGTTTCCACACTTTCTAAACACTCTACATAATAAGAATGCACAAAATAAAAATCACTTTTTTCTAAAATTCCATCAAATAGCTTGCTTTTTTTATCACTAAATTGTAAATCATCCCAACCACTATGCAATAATTTTTCTTTACTTAAATCAAATTTCAAAACCTTTGCTTTTATAAAATCAAGCCCTTCGCACTCTCCGCCCTCATATCCCTTACTAGCAAAAAGTTGCATACCAAGACAAATCCCCAAAATAGGCTTTTTATCTTTTAAAACACATTCTTTTAAAAGCTCATCTAGTGCAAGTTTTTTTAAATTTTCCATACCTTGTTTAAAAGATCCAACGCCTGGTAAAACTAATTTAGAGGCATTTTTTATATCTTCTTTTTTAGAACTTATAATCACTTCTTGATTAAGTTTTTCAAAAGCTTTCAAAACAGATTTAAAATTTCCAAGATGATAATCAACAATACAAATCATTTCAAAACAAACTCATCTTTTTTTATCAATGACCCATCACTATCTCTTAAAAATTTACCATTTTCATCGCGTTTAAATATCTTTTTATTAGTATAAGAATCGACAATTTTTTCAAATTCTTTTTCACTAAAACCACTAAATTCCAAATACTTTTTAATAGCCTTTTTAGGTGGCTTTCCATCATATTTATTTACAAGTCTCACGCCCTCTTCACGGCTAATATAGCCAAGTCTTATATCCAAGCACGCATTATCCGTAGCTCTTCCAAAACCATATTTGCAGTATTTTAAATAATCATGCACGTGATTTGAATAACAATCTAAATTTTCAAAATTCTCATAAGTAGTTTCAACTGGTTTTGTACTAGTTTTAAAGCCATTTTCTTTAGATATTTTTAAATTATACTTATAATCCCATTTAAAATAATATCCCAAAAATAACCCTGTAACTCCTACTCTTTGAAGCTCTTCATCACTTGGATAAGTATAAAAATATAAATCCTTTTCTCTAATACCATCAACACCAATCATATCAGAAATTCTATTACCCAAAAGTCCGCCAAATTCTTCAAGCCACTCTCTACCTAAAGTGTTTTTTTCTTTAGAGCTAGCTGGCCCACCATACTCAATCTGCGGACTTTCCCCCCAAATAATCAAAGGAATACCAAAAGCAACAGCTACTTTTGGAACACATGTAAAAATCCCCAAATGGTTTTGCCATTCATTATCACCCGTTCTTATAAAAGCTTCGCGGGCCAATTTTTTATACACCAAAGGATTTCTTTTGATATGGATTAAATCAACACCAAGATTGTTTAAATTTTTTAAATTTTTTTTACCTATTTTAGTAGGAATACTTGGTTCAAAACAAACACACAAAGGATTAAGTCCAAGTTCAAGACATTTTAAAACTTGAAAGGTAGAATCCTTACCACCACTTACTCCTATCACACAATCATACACAGGATGTTTTTTATATTTTTTCACGAGTTCTAGAAATTCTTTTTCACGCTCTTGCCAATTTATCTCATGATTTTTAGCTTCTTGCGAGCAACACGCATCACAAATTCCCTCATCATTAAAATGCAAATCAGGTTTAGTATCTGGCATAACGCATTTTTTACAAAATTTCATATTAACTCCAAAAAATCTTTATAGTCATCATAAATCGACTATGATTATATTTTCTAAAGATAAATAAATTTTATTTTGTTACAATATTTTTTATTTAAAGGTTTATAAATTATGGATTTAACTTTACTTCCTTATATGATTATAGGAATTTTTTCAGGTATGGCTTCAGGGGTTTTTGGCATAGGTGGTGGTATGATTATCGTTCCTTTCATGCTTACTTTAGGACTTAGCTCTCATCATGCTGTTGCAATTTCTGTTGTACAAATGATTTTTGCTTCTATTTTTGGCTCCTATTTAAACTATAAAAAGAAAAATTTAATCTTAAAAGATGGACTTATCATAGGCTTTGGAGGCTTTTTAGGTGCGATGTTTAGCGGGCTTTTACTCTCATATTTTTCAGATATAACCTTAACAAGTATTTTTCTATGCGTGAGTATTGTATTCTTTTTAAAATTTGCTTTTAATCAAAAAAGCACCATTGGAAACATTAACCACTCTAATATCTTAAAAAATTCTATTTTGCTAATTTGTGGCGTATTTACAGGAATTTTTGCTATATCTTTAGGAATTGGTGGTGGGCTTTTAATTACCCCTATTTTAGCTTATTTTTTAGGCTATGATACTAAAAAAGTAGTGCCACTTAGTTTATTTTTTGTAATATTTGCTTCAATTTCAGGAATTAGTTCTTTTGTATATAATGACATCATTGATAAAGAAGTGTTACAAAATGGAAGCTTAGTAGGATTTAGCTCTATGCTAGGAGTTTATCTTGGTATAAAAATCATGGAAAAAATCAATCTTAAATCCCACCGCATAGCACTTTTAGGTATTTACACCCTTTCTATAACTATGACCATTATAAGCTTGATTAAAAAGCTAAATTTATTTTAATCTATCGGCAAATTTTTGTCTATTGGAAGTATAAACAAAGCTTAAAACCTCTGCCACTGCTTTAAAAAGCTCTGGTGGAATAAGATCATTTACCTCGCAAGCTTTATAAAGTTCTCTAGCTAAAGGAGGATTTTCATAAATCATAACATTGTATTCATATGCCATATCTTTAATACGCAAAGCTAAAAAATCCACCCCTTTAGCTAAAACTTTTGGTGCAGCTTCTTTGGAACTATCATAACGCAAAGCAACCGCATAGTGGGTAGGGTTAGTAATCACAACATCAGCACTAGCAACATCTTGCACCATTCTACGCCTTGCTGCTTCCATTTGCAAACGACGAATTCTTCCTTTTACCAAAGGATCTCCCTCGCTTTGTTTAAATTCATCTTTAACCTCTTGCTTACTCATGCGTAAGTTTTTAAAGTATTGATACCTTACCAAAAGTACATCTAAAAGCCCTATAATCAAAAAAGCTATAATAACAATAGCTGCAAGTATAATAGCTTTATCCCTAAGCCATAAAAGTTGTGGATAAATCGTATAAAGTTCTACTCTAGGAAGTTCTTTCATAAATTGCAATAAAAAAACAAAAGCTATACCAAATACAACACCGACTTTAAGTATAATTTTCAAAGCTTCAATAATCTTTTTTAAAGAAAAAAGATTTTTAAGCCCGTTAATAGGATTAATTTTATTAAAATTTGGAGTAATGGGCTTAGTAGTAAAAATAAAACCAAACTGCATTAGATTTCCAAGCACACCCGCTACCATAATTACTAAAGTAATGGGCAATACCATAATAAACATCTCTATCATAGTTTTTATAATGATTTTTTGTAAAATCTTTAAATCAATTTCAATGCCTATAAAACTTTGATAAAAACGATATAAACCGCTAATTCTCTCACCTATAAAAGGCATCATAAACAACACCACAACCACAGCTATAATAAGTACAGCCACAGCAGATGCATCTTGGCTTTTTGGGACATTTCCTTCTTGTCGCGCATCTTCTATTTTCTTGGATGTGGGTTCTTCTGTTTTCTCTTGATCATCAGCAGCCATAAAAAAACCTTTAAAAAATTTAAAGCAAGATTATAGCATTTTATCAAGTATCTGCTAA